>NZ_JAVRFH010000015.1:0-171853 GCF_031845825.1 Streptomyces lancefieldiae
CCGGGCATTACGGTGGGACACGAAGACCTCCGTGCGGTGCAGTCCTAGACAGCTCCACCACACCGGAGGTCTTCGCCATGATCAAGCACCGGCGAGTGTCAACAACGCTCGTGATCAATACACCTAGCCAGCGGCGAGTGCGACGAGCATGCCGGTGTCGTAAACCGGCACCCGTGCGCTCACGCGGCGCGCCCCGGGTGGCGGCCGTGCCGGTCCCGGCCGTGCGCCAGACCGAGGGCCTCCTCGACCTCGCGGCGTTCCTGCTCCGTCAGTTCCGCGACCGGTTCCTGGGCGGGTTCGGAGGGCAGTCCGTCCGCTGCCCGTTCCGCCCGGGCGATGAGGGTGTCCACCTCGGCGAACTGTTCCTCTATGGCATCGCTCTCGGCCATCTGCCGAGTCGCGGCGTGTACCAGGTACGCCGAGACGTCCATGCCCACCCGTTCCGCGTGCTGCCTGATGCGTTCGGCCTGGTCTCGCTCCAGGCTGATACTGATCCGCGTCTTAGCCACGAAAGCAACGTAATACGCGTATGACGGAGGTGCGAATGCACTCCAGGACGGACTCGGACTTGCCACTCAAGAACCGTGCGCACTAGCGAACCTCCCCCAACTCACGGGTGTCACTCGAGCGTTGACACACGCATTGCGCGACTTACGCTCGGGAAGGGGAAGACGGCACTGCCGTCGGCCCCGCCACCACGAGAAGGGGGACAGCATGCCGATGAGCGACGAAGAGATCCGCATCACCCGCGAGGCCCAGGAGAGGGCCGCAAGGGAGCACGCGGAGTTCATGGCCCGGCAGGAGGCCGAGCGCCAGGCCCGCATCGCCGAGGAAGCGGCGCGCCGGGCGGCCGAACAGCCGCACAGCGGCCCCACCTGGTAGCTCTCCCGGTCAGTCTCCGGCAACGGTCACGGCAGGGATCCCGTGCCCTGTCGGAGCGGGCTTCCGACACTCGTAGGCGCGCGGACGCCCTGCCGATTCCAGTCGGCCTCGGGCAGGCGGCGCGTATCCGAGCCTCGCGGCAAGCCGCAGGTGGCGGCAGACGAGTCGGGCTGTACGCCGGGTTCTGTTCCCCGAGGTCCTCGCGGACCTCGGGGCGACGGCCATCCATCTAGGACCGGCGTTGCCACCGGCCTCCAGCGGTCTACCCGCGGACTCGGGCGGGCAGCCCTCGAACGTCCGCGCAGAGACACCGGGGTGTCTCCTCTTGACCTTGCTCCGGGTGGGGTTTACCTAGCTGCCCAGGTCGCCCTGGGCACTGGTGGTCTCTTACACCACCGTTTCACCCTTACCCGGGACCGAGGTCCCGGGCGGTTTGCTTTCTGTGGCACTGTCCCGCGGGTCACCCCGGGTGGCCGTTAGCCATCACCCTGCCCTGTGGAGCCCGGACGTTCCTCGGGAAGTCCCGTGAGGGACTCCACGCGGCCGCCCGCCCGGCTCGTCTGCCGTATCGACCATGGTACCGGGCGTGGGCGTCGGCTCGGTCCCGTGGCCGCCGTCGCCAGGACCGAGCCCGCGAGGATCAGGGCGAAGGCGGCGATGACGCCGGGGGTCAGGGATTCGTCCAGGAAGAGGGCGCCCGCGGTCACCGCGACCGCCGGGTTGACGTAGGTGATGACCGTGGCGCGGGTCGGGCCGACCTCCTTGATCAGCTCCAGGAAGGCGACGAAGGCGATCGCCGTGCAGACCACGCCCAGGCCGGCGAGCGCGGCGAGCGCCTCGGTGGAGGGGAGGGTGTCGGGGCGGGTGAGGACGGCGGCGGGGGCGTAGACGAGGGCCGCGAG
This sequence comes from Streptomyces lancefieldiae, assembly GCF_031845825.1. Classification (NCBI taxonomy): domain Bacteria; kingdom Bacillati; phylum Actinomycetota; class Actinomycetes; order Kitasatosporales; family Streptomycetaceae; genus Streptomyces; species Streptomyces lancefieldiae. The sequence continues at coordinate 1,785 of NZ_JAVRFH010000015.1, forward strand.
CGTGAGGCAGGACGCCGTGAGGTGGAGGGACGGTACGTCCTTGAGGTGGCGGGCGGCGATCAGCGGGGCCGTGGCGTAGCCCAGCACCGTCAGCAGCACCTCGGCGAGGGACCGGGCGTCGCCGCCGGTCAGGTGCGGGACGGTGAGGACGCCCACGCCGGCGAGGCCGAGGCCGAGGCCGGTCAGGCGGCGTGTGCCGAGGTGTTCGGTGTCATGGAAGAAGCGGGCCAGGACCACGCCGACGATGGGCACACCCGCGATCAGCAGGCCCGCGGTGGAACTGGACAGGTGGCGTTCGGCGTCGGTCAGGGTCCACCAGGGGCCGATGATCTCGATGACGGCGAAGGCGAGGAGGGGTTTCCAGTGCGTCCGTACGGTCCCGAAGAGATGTCCCTTGCGCAGGGCGAAGGGGAGCAGGAGGGCCGCGCCCAGGGCGCAGCGCGTGAACACCACCGCGGACGGGGACACGTCGTCCACCGCCACTTTGATCATCAGGTAGGGGACGCCCCAGACCACGCCCATCAGGGAGAACAGAAACCAGCCGCGTGCAGTCATGCGGCGAGTCTCGGCCTCCTCAGACGGCCCCGTCTTGAACGCTGTTGCGCCGCACGCTGTCGCGGTACGCCGCCGGGGTCACCCCGAGGACCCGGCGGAACCAGCGGGTCAGGTGCGCCTGGTCGGCGAACCCCACCAGAGCCGCCACCTCGGCGGGGCGCAGGCCCGCGTCCAGCAGCCCGCGCGCCCTGGCCACCCGGTGCTGGGCGAGCCAGGCGTACGGGGGTATCCCCATCGTCGTACGGAAGGCGCGCAGGAGTTGGTAGCGGGACAGGCCGAGGTCCGTGGCGAGGGATGCCAGGGACGGCGGGGCGAGGAGTTCGTCGGCGAGGCGGTCGCGTACGACGCGGGCGATGCGGTCGGCGCCGGGGACCGTGTCGTCGGCCGCGCGGGCCGTGGAGTGGCGGCGGGCCAGGGCCGTGAGCAGCCAGGGGAGGCGGGACTCGGCCTCCAGCGGGTCGGGGCGGTGGGCCAGGTCCATGTGCGTGGCGCGCAGGGCGGCGGCCAGTTCCGGGTCGTCGAGGACGGGCTCGCGGAAGTGCGGGAGGCCGCTGCCGCGCGTGCCGTCGGCGAGGAGGGAGGGGGTCGCGTACAGGGCGCGGTAGGAGTAGCCGTCGGGGGCGGCCGGGCCGCCGGTGTGCACCTCGCCGGGTTCGAGGACGACGATGGAGCCCGGACCGGAGTGGATGTGCCCGCCCCGGTAGGCGATGACCTCCAGGCCGCCGACGGTGACGCCGACCGTGTACTCGTCGTGGGCGTGCGGGGCGTAGACGTGGCGGTCGAAGCGGGCGGTCAGGAGGTCGAGGGGCGGGCCGGCCGTGCCGAGCCGGGCCCTGGTCCACCGTGCCTGTTCCCCGCGTGCGTCCACCGCTTCCCACCCCCTGCCCCCACGGGATCAGAGGAAGTCGGCGGTGTCCAGTTCGAAGGCGAAGGGCTCCGGAAGAGCCAGCGGTTTGCCGAGGGGGAGGGTGCGGTGCTCGCGGTAGTCGTCGCGGTGGTCGATCTTCTCCGGGCTGCTGAACAGCGTGATCGAGGACGCCTGTCGGTCGACGAGCAAGTAGAGGGGGATGCCGCCGCCGGCATAGCAGCGGCGTTTGGCCTCACGGTCGACCCGGGGCTTGCTGGACGTCACCTCCAGGACCATGGCGACGCCCTCACATGGCATCCAGGGGTCCGCGCCGCGATACAGGCGCTGTGCCGTGGGGGCGAAGGTGCAGTCGGGAATGAGGTGGTCCATCGGGTGGTCGAGACCGCCCCTGAGTTTCAGCCCCTTGTTGCCGGAGACATCCATGTCGGTCCGGGATCGCCTGATCACCTGCTTCACGATCAGATTGATGTAGTCCTCATGATCCCCGTCCGGCGGCGGCGTCACGACGATCTCCCCCTCGATCAGCTCGGCCCGGAAGCCTTCCGGCGTGTCCAGGGCGAGGAACCCCTCCAGCAGGACCTCGGCCTGCGTCAGCGGTTCGTGTGCCATGGCGGTCATGTCACGCCCCTCCTTCGGTCGCTCGCCAGACTGGGACATCCGCTGATCACCTGTCCGAGAGATCGGGAACCGTTCCCTCGATCGTGGCACAGGATCACAGCCACCGTCGGTTACCGACCCAGCAGCCGCTTGACCCTGTCGCAACGTCAACGTCTCTACTGGGGTCATGCGGATCGGAGAACTCGCCGGCGCCGTCGGCGTCACCACGCGGACCGTGCGGCACTACCACCACCAGGGCCTGCTGCCCGAGCCGGAGCGGCTGGCCAACGGGTACCGGACGTACACCCTGCGGCACGTCGTCGTGCTGGCCCGGATCCGGCGGCTGACCGAGCTGGGGCTCGGGCTGGCGGAGGTGCGGGACGTGCTCGCGGACGAGGCCGGGAAGGATCTGGCCGAGGTGCTGGAGGAGCTGGACGCGGATCTGGCGCGGCAGGAAGCGGCGATCCAGGAGCGGCGGGCGCGGCTGCGGGCGCTGCTGGAGGCGGAGGGCGGACTGCCGGCCGAGGGGCCGGTCTCGCCGGAGCTGGCCGCGCTGTTCGCCGGCATCCCGCAGGCCCCCGACGACTCGCCCATGGCCGCCCGGGACCGGGAGATGCTGGCGCTGCTGGAAACCACGGTGGCTCCGGAGGACCGGGCACGGCTGCTGGAGACGCTGCGCGGTGCGCTGGGTTCGCCGGAGGTGGTCGCACGGGCCCACCGCGTCTACGCGCTGCTCGACGACCTCGTCGACGCCCGCCCGGACGATCCGCGCGTCGGCGAGGCGGCCCGCGCGCTGGCCGACTGTCTGCCCGAGGAGATGCTGCCCGAGGAGAACGTCCTCCTCGACTCCGGGCACAGCTTCCTGCGGGCCTTCTACGCCGACTTCGCTCCGGCCCAGGCGGAGGCGATCCGGCAGGCCATGGAGATCGCCTCCCGGGGGCGGCGGTCATGAGACGTCCGGCCTTGGTCATGGTCCCCTGGCTCCTCGTCCGGCACGAGCTGCGGCTGCTGGCGAGCCTGTGGTTGTGGGTGACCCGGCGAACCCATGGGACGGAGGGCGGCGGGGCGGCCTTCGGGTACGTGCGGGGGCAGGGCGCGATGATGTTCGGGTTCGCGTTCGTGTGCGTGGTCGAGTCGGTGGGAATGTCCGTGCTGCTGCGCGACTGGCCCACCGCGCACCACGTGGTGCTTGTCCTGGACGTGTACACCGTCGTGTTCGTGATCGGACTGCACGCCGCGTCCGTGGTACGCCCGCACGTCCTGCACGCGGCCGGCGGCACGCTGCGGATCCGCCGGGCCGTGCACGTCGACATACGGATACCGCTGGACCGGATCGCCTCCGTCCGCCGGGAACTGCGCATGACCCATGAGCCGGCGGACGGTGAGCTGGATCTCGCCGTGGGCGCGCAGACCTCCGTCACCGTCGAACTCGCCGAGCCCGTCACCCACGTCACCTTCCTCGGGCGGCGGCGCGAGGTGCGCGTCGTGCGCTGTCACGCCGACGACCCCGGTGGCCTGGTCCGGGCCGTCGATCAGGCACGGGAGGGGTACGCCGTACCCTGACCGGGAGCCCACCGGGAGCCCCGGAGCTCGGAGTGAAGGAGTACGTGTGCTTGTCCTGCTGCCGCCGTCCGAGGGGAAGGCCGCGTCCGGCCGGGGCGCCCCGCTGAAGCCGGAGTCGCTGTCCCTGCCGGGACTGGCCCCCGCCCGGGAGGCCGTCCTCGGCGAGCTGGTCGAGCTGTGCGCCGGTGACGAGGAGAAGGCGCGCGAGGTGCTCGGGCTGAGCGAGGGGTTGCGCGGGGAGGTCGCCAAGAACGCGGAGCTGCGGACGGCGGGGGCGCGGCCGGCCGGGGAGATCTACACCGGCGTGCTGTACGACGCCCTGGACCTGGGCACGCTGGACCCGGCCGCCAAGCGGCGCGCCGCCCGCTCCCTCCTCGTCTTCTCGGGGCTGTGGGGCGCGGTCCGGGTGACCGACCGAATTCCTTCGTACCGTTGCCCGATGGGCGTGAAGCTCCCCGCGCTCGGGGCTCTGGGCGCGTTCTGGCGGGCGCCGATGGCCGAGGTGCTGCCCGAGGCGGCCGGGGACCGGCTGGTGCTGGACCTGCGCTCGTCTGCGTACGCGGCGGCGTGGAAGCCGACGGGCGAGGTCGCCGGGCGGACGGCGACCGTGCGGGTGCTGCACGCGCCGACCCGCAAGGTGGTCAGCCACTTCAACAAGGCGACCAAGGGGCGGATCGTTCGGAGTCTGCTGGCGTCCGCGAGCGCGCCCGGGGGGCCCGCCGAGCTGGTGGAGGCGCTGCGGGACCTCGGGTACGAGGTGGAGGCGCAGGCGCCCACGAAGGCGGGGAAGCCGTGGTCGTTGGACGTGCTGGTGGCGGAGATCCACTGAAACGACCGACGCACCGTTGCGCATTTTGCAACGCTCGTTGCGTCTGATGCTCTCCGGCGGCACGATGAGGCCATGAGTTCACCGCTGCCCTCCTCCCCCGCCGCCTCGGTGCTGGACCTCGCCCCCGTCGTCCCCGTCGTGGTCGTCGACGACCTCGCGGACGCCGTGCCGCTCGCCCGCGCGCTCGTCGCCGGGGGGCTGCCCGCGATCGAGGTGACGCTGCGCACGCCGGTCGCGGTCGACGCGATCCGGGCGATCGCCGAGGAGGTGCCGGGCGCGGTGGTCGGTGCGGGCACCGTCATCACGCCGGAGCAGGTCGGTGCGGTGGTGGCGGCCGGGGCGCGGTTCCTGGTCAGCCCGGGGTGGACGGACGTACTGCTGGAGGCGATGCGGGCGTCCGGGGTGCCGTTCCTGCCCGGGGTGTCGACCACGTCGGAGGTGGTGGCGCTGCTGGAGCGCGGGGTGCGGGAGATGAAGTTCTTCCCGGCCGAGGCCGCGGGCGGCACCGCCTACCTCGGCGCGCTCGCCGCCCCGCTGCCGCAGGCCCGCTTCTGCCCGACGGGCGGCATCGGACCGGCCTCGGCACCGGAGTACCTGGCGCTGCCCAACGTCGGCTGTGTCGGGGGCAGTTGGATGCTCCCGAAGGATGCGGTCGCCGAGCGTGACTGGGTCCGGGTCGAGGCGCTGGCCCGCGAGGCGGCGGCGCTCAGCGCAGGTGGGACGTGTCGTTGAACAGGCGGACGCTGGCGCCGCCGTCCGCGTAGTACGCCACCGCCGACAGCGAGGCCGCCGACAGCTCCATGCGGAACAGGGACTCGGGCGGGGCGCCGAGCGCGAGCCGTACGAACGTCTTGATCGGCGTCACGTGGGAGACCAGGAGGACCGTGCGGCCCGCGTAGGCCGCGACCAGCTTGTCGCGGGTGGCCGCGACACGGGCGCCGGTCGCCGCGAAGCTCTCGCCGCCGCCGGTCGGCTCGGCGTCCGGGGAGGACAGCCAGGCGTTCAGGTCGTCCGGGTGCCGCTCGCGCACCTCGCCGAAGGTGAGCCCCTCCCAGGCGCCGAAGTCGGTCTCGCGCAGGCCCTCCTCGACCGTTACCTCCAGACCGAGGCGGGCGGCGACGATGCCGGCGGTCTCGCGGGTGCGGGCCAGGGGGGAGGCGACGATCGCCTGGATCGTGCCGCGCCGGGCGAGGCTCGCGGCGACCTTCTCGGCCTGCTCGCGTCCGACGGACGACAGGGCCGGGTCGCTGCCGCCGCTTCCGGAGAACCGCTTCTGCGGGGTGAGGGGCGTCTCGCCGTGCCGGAGCAGGACGAAGGTGGCGGGAGCACCCATGTCGGGCGGACCCCAGCCGGGCGAGGCGACGGTCTTCGCGGCCCGCACGTCGGCGTCCGCCGATGCCTCGAGGACGGTGGCGTCCACGGTGGCGGTCGCGTCCGCGGTGCCGGTGGCTTCGGTGCCCGTGACATCGGCGGCGGAGGCGGAGGCGCCGGCTCCGGGCGCGGTCCGGGCGGCGGTCCCGGCCGCCCGGGCGAGACGCTCGCCCACGGCGGCACCGGCGCCGCTCCCCTCACCGCCGGCCTCCGGCACGTCCCCGGCGGGAGCGACCCCCGGCTCACCTCGGCCACGACCGGCGCGGACGACGCGTCCGTCGGCGGCGGCACCCGCGTCCAGTTCCGCCGTCGAAGCGGACGGCGACCACTGCTCACCGCGCGCCCCCGCGTCCATCGCCTCGTTGGCCAGGCGGTCGGCGTGCTTGTTGCTCGCGCGGGGGATCCACTCGTACGTCACCCGCCCCGGCGGGAAGACGCGTGCCGCCTCGGCCGCCAGCGGCTTCATGTCGGGGTGCTTGATCTTCCAGCGGCCCGACATCTGCTCGACGACGAGCTTGGAGTCCATCCGGACGTGGACGGTGGCGTCCGGGTCCAGCTCCCTGGCCGCGCGCAGGCCGGCCAGCAGGCCCCGGTACTCGGCCACGTTGTTCGTGGCGACGCCGAGGTACTCGGCGGCCTCGGCCAGGGTCTGGCCCGTCGCCGCGTCCACCACGACGGCTCCGTAGCCCGCGGGCCCCGGGTTGCCCCGCGACCCGCCGTCGGCCTCGACGACGAACTCCCGATCCGCCACGGGACGCGCCCCTACAGCCCGGAGTCGGCCGTACGCACCAGGATGCGGCGGCAGTTCTCGCAGCGTACGACCGTGTCGGGAGCCGCCGAGCGGATCTCGCTCAGCTCGGTGATCGCCAGCTCCTGGCGGCAGCCCTGGCAGGTGCGCTGGTACAGCTTGGCCGCGCCGACGCCGCCCTGCTGCTCGCGCAGCTTGTCGTAGAGCTTCAGCAGGTCCGCGGGGACCGAGGCCGCCACGACCTCGCGCTCCTTGGTCACCGAGGCCGCCTCGCCGTCCAGCTCCTCGACGGCCGCGTCCCGGCGCGCGGTGGCGTCGTCGATCTTCCCCTGCACGGCGCCGACCCGCTCGGTCAGCTCGGCGACCCGCTCCTGCGCGGACTCGCGGCGCTCCATCACCTCCAGGACGACGTCCTCGAGGTCGCCCTGCCGCTTGGCGAGGGAGGCGATCTCCCGCTGGAGGTTCTCCAGGTCCTTCGGGGAGGTGACGGCGCCCGAGTCCAGGCGCTGCTGGTCGCGGGTGGCGCGCTGGCGCACCTGGTCCACGTCCTGCTCGGCCTTGGTCTGTTCGCGGGCGCAGTCGCTCTCCTCGGTCTGCGCGGCCACGAGCAGGTCGCGCAGCTGCGTGAGGTCCTTGGTCAGCGACTCGATCTCGGCGTGCTCCGGCAGGGACCGGCGCTTGTGCGCGAGCTGCTGGAGGCGGACGTCGAGGCCCTGGACGTCGAGGAGTCGGATCTGGTCGGCGGACGCGGCTTTCAGTTGGGGGCTCCCATTGTGTTGGAGGTCGGGGTGGACGCCGCGTGGGCGGTCCAGGGGTCGGTGACCGTCTTGGAGACGTGGACCCTCAGGTCCCATCCGTTCCGGTCGGAGATCTCGTCGAGCTGGGCTGCGGCCAGCTCGCACCAGGGCCATTCGGTGGCCCAGTGTGCCGCGTCGAGCAGCGCGAGGGAACTGTGGGCGCGGGCTTCCGACACAGGGTGGTGGCGCAGGTCCGCGGTGAGGAAGGCGTCGGCGCCGGCCGCCCGTACGTGGTCGAAGAGGCTGTCGCCGGAGCCGCCGCTGACGGCGACCGTGCGGACGGTCGCGCCCGGGTCGCCGGCGACGCGGATGCCCTGCGCGGTGGCGGGCAGCCGTTCGGCGGCGCGGGCGGCGAGCTCGCCGACGGTCAGCGGATGCTCCAGCTCGCACACCCGGCCCAGGCCGCGGCGGCCCTCGGGGTCGGTCGGGTCCGGCACCAGGGGCCGTACGACGCGCAGGTCGAGCGCGCCGGCCAGCGCGTCGGAGACGCCCGGGTCGGCGGTGTCGGCGTTGGTGTGGGCGACGTGCAGGGCGATGTCGTTCTTGATGAGCGTGTGCACGACACGGCCCTTGAAGGTGGAGGCCGCGACCGTCGTCGTGCCCCGCAGATACAGCGGGTGGTGGGTGACGAGCAGGCCGGCGCCCAGCTTCACCGCCTCGTCGACGATCTCCTGGACGGGATCGACGGCGAACAGGACCCGGGAGACCTCCTGGTCGGGGTCGCCCACGACGGTGCCGACCGCGTCCCAGGACTCGGCCCGCTCGGCGGGCCACAGACTCTCCAGCGCGGCGATGACTTCTGACAGACGGGGCACATGAGCAAGGCTACCTGGCCGTTCTGCGCCGCTGTACCCGCAGCGTGCCCTCGCGGCCGCCCCGCTCCGGCACAGCACACTCGTCTCCCTCCGCTCAGGCGAATCGTTCCTGTGCCACACGTACGTGTGATGAGGACGGCCCACCGACCCCCGGCCGTGCGTACGAAAACTAGCTTCTTCGCCGGAGGTGACCGAATAATGACGGTCTGTGCGATCGAGCTTTCGGCGGACCCCGGGAACGGCGGGCCGCCGCGTGCGGGCTGCACCATCACCGCGGAGGGCGGCTACGCCGCGCGCCTCGCCCTCAGGGGCGACTCCTGGTTCCCGGAGCGCTGGACCCTGGACGGCCCCGAGCCGTACGCGGTGCCGCTGCCCGGCAACCAGCCGGAGGAGCCCGGCACCGAGGTGCAGCCGATGGGCGACGGACGGGTCCTGGTCCACCGCGTCGCGGCCGGACGGCACGTCTTCTCGCTGCTCTACCCGACCGGCCCCGGCACCGGCGAACTGCCCCTCGGCGCGGTCGAGTGCCCCGAGGAGACCACCGCGCTGCGGCTGCTGCCGCCGGCTCCGGACGGCGAGCGGGCCTACGCGCTCGCCGTCGGTCCGCGGACGTCGGTGCTGTGGCAGGTCGCGGGTGACGCCTGCGGGCCCGAGCGGCTGGCCGAGATCCCCGGCCGTTGCTCGGGCGGGGTGTGGCTGGACCGCACGGGCCGGCTGCTGGCCGTGGACCGGGAGACCGGCGGGCGCACCAAGGCGGTCGTGGTGGACCTGGAGCGGGGCGGCGAGGTGTCGCCGCTGCTGCAGATCACCGAGGACAGCGACGACCGGATACTGCTGGCCGACCCGGACAGCGGGCTGGTGCTGATCCGCTCGGACGCGCCCTCTCCGGGGCAGGAGCGGCTGGGCTGGGGGGTGCTGGGCAGCACCCTGCCGGTGCGCTTCCCGGAGTGCCTGCAGCTGCCGGACTGCGTCGTCACGCCGTTCGCGGTCCAGCCCGGCCAGGCGCTGACGCCGGAGCGCTGCGCGGTGGCGCTGCGCATGGACGGCGCGTTCGGCAGCTGGGTCGGGCTGTGGCGGCCCACCGAGCGGCGGGTGCGTCACGTTCCGGCGCCCGCGGGGTGGTTGGCGGGCGCCGGGGTGTTGACGGCCGGCGGGGAGCTCCGTCTGCCCTGCGCCACACCGGAGTTGCCGTGTGGCGTGGCGCGGCTGTCCGTGCCCTGGACCGACGACGAGCGGCCGGGGAGCGGGGGAACGGCGGAGGCCACGCCTCCGGAAGGGCCCGCCGAAACGGATGTCCCGGACCCCGCCCCACCGCGTCCGGTACCGCTCCAACAGGCCCCGCTGGCACGGCTTGTAACGAACTAGTGCCGGTTGGCGTGACTGCCTGGATTCGGGCCGAGGTGTGCCGGTTACACTCGCCCGGCTGTAGGAAAGATCATGTTGACGGGGTGAATTCCTTCCGATGAACGACGCCAGCACGACCCAGCCGATGCAGGCCGACGGTGCCGACGTTTCCCAGACCGACACCGGGCACGGCAAACACCGGGGACCGGTCTCCGACCAGGACGGCGCGGCGACTCCTCGGGGCCGCCACCGCAAGCCCGCCGAGGAGTCCGGAACCGCCGCCTGACGGCACGGGGGACAAACACACACGGCAAGCAGCACCGGCCCCGTTCGTCGTATCCGACGGACGGGGCCGTTCACGTCCGACGGACGGGGCCGTGGTCGTCACGCGTACCGGACGACGGTGTCGGCGAGGACGGGGGCGTCGTCCCGCTCGGGCACGCTCACGGCGACCCGCACGGTCCCGCCCCCGACCGGCGACCGGGACCGCCACATGCGCACCCGCAGCGTCTGTCCCGGGTACACGACCCCGGTGAACCGCGTGCGGTACTCGCGCACCCGGGTCACGTCGCCGTCGAGCAGCGCGTCGACGACCGACTTGAGCGTGCCGCCGTAGGTGCACAGCCCGTGCAGGACGGGCCGGTCGAAGCCGGCGCGCGCGGCGAACTCCGGGTCGGCGTGCAGGGGGTTCCAGTCGCCGCTGAGCCGGTAGAGCAGGGCCTGGTCCTCGCGTACGGGCCGCTCGACCACCTCGTCGGGCGCGTCGGCGGGCGGCGGTGCCGGGCGCGCGGAAGGTCCCCGCTCACCGCCCCAGCCGCCTTCTCCCCGTACGAAGATCTCGGCCTCGTCGGTCCACAGCGGCCCGTCCGCGTCGGTGACGTCGGTACGCAGGACCAGGACGGCCGCCGTGCCCTTGTCGTACACGGCGACGAGGCGCGAGGCCGCGCTCGCCCGGCCGCGCACCGGAACGGGCCGGTGCAGGCGCAGGCGCTGCCCGCCGTGCAGCACCCGGGCGAGGTCGACGTCGACGCCGGGCACGGACAGCCCGCCGATCACGCCGGGCGGGCCGCCGCCCGCGACGGTGGCGAAGCTCGGCAGCACGTGCAGCCGGGACTCCAGGGTGTAGCGCAGCTCACGGGGATCGGTGGCGGGGAGACCGGCGCCGATGCCGAGGTGGTAGAGCTGGACGTCCTTGTGGTCCCAGGCGATCTCGCGCACCCGGGGACCGGCGGCGAGCGCCTCGGCCGCGTCGATGGGCATGGCTCTCCTGTCCCCCGGTCGGGTCACGACGACGATCACGGTCAGCCTCGACCGTACGGGACGCCGGCCACCCGTGACATTCGTCCTCCCGGACTCCGGGCAACCGCGTCTGCCGCCCGCTCCCGCCGACTCCGTAGCGTCGCCCGTATGCCACCGGCAACGCACCGCTCCCGCCGTCTCCTTCACGGGAGCCGGCACCGGGTGCACCCCTCGCATCGGGACGTGGTCCCCGGCCTTCCCGGGCCCACGGACGCAGGCACATACGACAGGGGACGTAGGAACTTACAAGAGAAGGTCAAGAATTCGTTAGGGACACGAAGCAACGGAATAGTTGCCCGGGCGCACGAGGTTCAGCCTGCACACATCGCAGACCACCGATCACGCATCGCGTTCGCCGACTCCCGGCCTGGAGGCCCCACCCCATGTCCCACACGACGACCGACGAGCCCGCCCGGAAAGCGAGCGGGGCCACCGTCCCGGTGCTCGCCTTCGCGGGCATCGTCGTCGCGGTGATGCAGACCCTGCTGGTCCCGGTCATCAAGGACCTGCCCCAACTCCTGGACACCACACCCAGCAACGCCACCTGGGTCCTGACCTCCACACTCCTGTCCGGAGCCGTGGCCACCCCGATCATGGGCCGCCTCGGCGACCTCTACGGCAAGCGGCGCATGCTGATCGCCAGCCTGTCGGTGATGGTGGTGGGCGCGCTGGTCAGCGCGTTCACGGACGCCCTGCTCCCGATGATCGTCGGCCGTACGCTCCAGGGCTTCGCGATGGGCGCGATACCCCTCGGCATCGGCCTGATGCGCGACATGCTGCCCCGCGAACGCCTCGGCTCGGCCATGGCGTTGATGAGCTCCTCGATCGGCGTCGGCGGCGGCCTGGCCCTGCCCGCCGCGGCGCTGGTCGCGCAGCACGCCGACTGGCACGCCCTGTTCTACGGCGCCGCCGGCCTCGGTGTCGTCTCCATCGCCCTGACCCTGCTCGTCGTTCCCGAGTCCCCGCTGCGCGCGAAGGGCTCGTTCGACCTGCCGGGCGCGCTCGGCCTCTCCGCCGGTCTGGTCCTCTTCCTCCTGCCGATCACCAAGGGCAGCGACTGGGGCTGGTCGTCCGCCACCACGCTCGGCCTGTTCGCCGCCGCCGCCGTGGTCCTGCTCCTGTGGGGCCTGATGGAGCTGCGCGTGAAGGCTCCCCTGGTCGACCTGCGCACCACGGCCCGCCCCGCGGTCCTCTTCACCAACCTGGCCTCGATCATGGTCGGCGTCAGCTTCTACGTCGTCTCCCTGGTCCTGCCCCAGCTCCTCCAGCTCCCGAAGGCCACCGGCTACGGCCTCGGCCAGTCGATGGTCACCGCGGGCCTGCTCGTGGCGCCGCTGGGCCTGACGATGATGTTCACCGCGCCCGTCTACTCCCGCCTGTCCGCGAAGTACGGGCCCAAGGTCACGCTGATCCTCGGCCTGCTGATCATCGCGATCGGCTACGGCGCCGGGCTCGGTCTGATGAGCGCCGCCTGGCAGAGCCTCGTCATCGCGGTCCTCCTGGGTGCGGGCATCGGTCTCGCCTACTCCTCCCTGCCCGCGCTGATCATCGGCGCGGTGCCGGCCTCGGAGACGGGCGCGGCCAACGGGCTCAACACCCTGATGCGCTCCATCGGCACCTCGGTGTCCAGCGCCGTCATCGGCATGGTGCTGGCCAACACGGCGAACGACGTGAACGGCGTCGCCGTCCCCACCATGCACGGCTTCCGCGTCTCCTTCCTGATCGCGACCGCCGCGGTCGCCGTCGGACTGGCACTGGCCTTCTGCCTTCCCGGCCGCGGCCCGGCGACGACCACGCAGCTGCGCGCGAGCAGCGAGGAGGAGGCGAACCTGGCCCGCGCCGAGCAGGCGCTGTCCGGGGAGCCGGTGGCCGGCGAGCCGCTGCGCGGCTTCCGCGGCCGGGTACTGGCCGCCGACGGCGCCCCCGTCGCCCGCGCCAAGGTCACGCTGATCGACCGGCACGGCCGCCAGGCGGGCGCGACCCTCTCCGCCCACGACGGCGGCTACGCCCTCGCCGTCCCCGCCCAGGGCCCGTACGTCCTGGCCGCCCGGGCCACGGGCCACGGCCCGCTCGCCCACTCGGCGACCCACACCGGCGCCGACCTCCCGGTCGAGCTGGACCTGTTCCTGCCGGGCGAGACGGTCTCCGCCTGACCGCACGCGGTCCGTACCTCACCCCCTACCGAGCCGTACCCCCTGCCGCACGCCCGGCAGGGGGTACGGCAGCATGGGGCGCCGGCACCCGCACCACCGGAAACCGGCACACCCGCTCCACCGAGAAGGCGCGCCCGCACCACCGAAAGGACCCGCATGCCCGCGGCACCCACCCCCGACACCCTGGCCGCCTTCGAGGCCGCGAAGGGGTTCATGCCCGCGCACGAGGGCCTCGCGCTGTACGCGGCGGCCGTGGAGGCCGGCGGGCTCGGGCTGCCGCTGCTGGAGGTCGGCACGTACTGCGGGCGCTCCACCGTGCTGCTCGCCGACGCGGCCCGCCGGGCCGGGGTGACCGCGCTCACCGTCGACCACCACCGGGGCAGCGAGGAGCAGCAGCCGGGCTGGGAGTACCACGACCCGGAGACGGTCGATCCCGAGCTGGGCGTGATGGACACCCTCCCCACCTTCCGCCGCACCCTCAACCGAGCCGGCCTGGAGGAGCACGTGGTGGCCCTCGTCGGCCGCTCCCCCCAGGTGGCGGCGGTCTGGAACTCCCCCGTCGGCCTCGTCTTCATCGACGGCGGCCACACCGACGAGCACGCGAACGCCGACTACGAGGGCTGGGCGCCGCACGTGACCGACGGCGGTCTCCTCGTCATCCACGACGTCTTCCCGGACCCTGCCGACGAGTTCACCGGCCAGGCCCCGTACCGCGTCTACCTCAGGGCTCTCGCGTCCGGTGCGTTCGCCGAGGTCTCGGTGACCGACTCGCTGCGCGTGCTGCGGCGAACGGGCACGGGGATCTGAGGGCGCGGTTAGAGTCGCTGACGTGTCGTACACAGGCCCGGACTTCGATCCTCCCCAGCCCCGCCGCTCCCCGCTGCGCCGCCCGCTGACCGTGGCGGTCGCCGCGCTGGTGCCCGGGGCGCTGCTCGGGTGGGGGGTGTACGCGGCGGTCGGCGGCCCGGACGACGCGGGCGGCACGGACCGGGCGGGCAGCGGCGTACGGACGTCACCGGCGCCGTCCACCGGCGGTCCGGCCTCCGCGTCCGACGACACCAGCACAGCGACCGGCCCGTCGCCCTCACCCACCGCGAGGAAGCCGTCCGTCTCCGCCTCGCCGTCCGCGCCCGCCGCCGCCTCCGGGCCCCTCAAGGGGAAGGTCGTCGTCATCGACCCGGGGCACAACCCGGGCAACTTCCAGTACGCCACCGAGATCAACCGCAAGGTGAACGTCGGCACGCACTGGAAGGAGTGCGACACCACGGGCACGGCCACCAACGCGGGCTGGCCGGAGGCGAAGTTCACCCTCGACGTCGCCCACCGGCTGCGCACACTGCTGGAGGAGCAGGGCGCCACGGTGAAGCTGACGCAGGACGACGACCGTTCCTACGGGCCGTGCGTGGACGAGCGGGCCCGGATCGGCAACGAGGCGCACGCGGACGCCGCGATCTCGATCCACGCCGACGGGTCGGGGGCCGGCAACCGCGGCTTCCACGTCATCCTGCCGGGCGCGGTGCACGACGGCCCCGCCGACACCCGTGCCATCGTCGCCCCCTCCACCGACCTCGGCCGGCGCATCGCGGGCAACTTCGTCCGCTCCACGGGCACCGCGCCCTCCAACTACATCGGCGGCGGCACCGGTCTCGTCACGCGCACGGATCTCGGCGGTCTCAATCTGTCAACGGTTCCCAAGGTGTTCATCGAGTGCGGCAACATGCGTGACAGCACGGACGCGGCGCTGCTGACCAGCGGCGACTGGCGGCAGAAGGCGGCGCGAGGGATGTCTGAGGGAATCGTGGGTTTCCTGCGCGGGTAGTGATCAGCGCCCCGATCCCTGCGGACAGCCCCGATGTGCGGACGATAGTGTCGCCCGTACGATGAGGGGCCACCCCCGCGCTTCACACCGGAACCTTTCGGCGACATCGTGACAGCGACGCCTCTACCGACGACGAGACGACCTACGAAGGACCTGAAGTGAATATCCGCTCCCTCACTCGAGGCGACGGCGTGGTGATCGGAGCAGCGGTGTTGCTGTTCATCGCGTCGTTCCTCGACATCTACTCGATCGAAGGCGCCTCGGACAGCGCCGACATTCCCAGCCTGTGGGGCAGTGGGCCGGTCGTGCTCGGTGTCGTCCTGGCGGGCATCATCGGCGCCGCGCTCGTCATCGTGGCCCGTGCCCTGCCGCAGCCCAAGAAGGTGGCGGGCCTGGACCTCGGCCAGTTCGGCGTCGCGTTCACGGTCTTCGCCGCCTGGTGCGCGCTCGGCAACATCTTCGACCCGGCGGGCGCCTTCGACGGCGACGGGGGCTTCACCGACAACCTCGGTGCCGGCACGGGGCTGATCCTCGCCCTCATCGCCACGCTGGTCATGGCCGCCGCGGCCGTGGCCACCCCGCTGGTCCCCGCCCTCAAGGGCTCCCTGATCCCGGCCGCCCGTCCTGCCGCCCCGCAGCCCTACGGCGGCCAGCCCCAGGGCGGTTACGGCTACCCGGGCGCGCAGCAGCAGCCCTACGGCGCTCAGCCGGGCCAGCCCGGCCAGCCCGGTCAGTCCTTCGGCGGCCAGCCGCAGCCGGGGCAGCCTCAGCCGCACGCCCCGCAGCCGCAGCCGGCCCAGGCGCAGCCGGCCCAGGCGCAGCCGGCGGCGGACTTCTCGCCGTTCTGGTTCGCCGTGCCGGTGCCGCGTCCGCTGTTCGCGGAGGACGGCTCCCCCACGCCGATCGCCGAGCTGGCGCCGGGCACCTGGTACCTGGCCGTCGAGCAGCGCGGCGCCAACCTGGTCGCCCAGACGCAGGACGGCCGCCGCGGCGTCCTGCAGGACACCTCGGGCATCCAGCGCGGCTGACCGCAGCCGCCCGCCCGCTCAACGCCAACGGCCCCTCGCCCACCGGGACTTCCGGGCGAGGGGCCGTAGGTTTCAGGCGGACGTCCGGGGTCAGACGGAAGGCATGTCCCCTCGATATCGCACTGGTTCCAACTCCGCCGGGACGGCCGTCGCGGTGATCGCGGACATCATGGCCGTCATCCTCGGACTGTGGATCCTGATGTATCTGCTGGACGCCAACCGGGCCAACGACCTGGTGCGGTTCGTCCACGACGCGGCGAACTGGCTGGCCGGCTGGTCACGCGACCTCTTCACGTTCGACGAGGCCTGGGCCCGCGTGGTCGCCGGCTACGGACTGGCCGCGGTCGTCTACCTCTTCGTCGGCCACGCCATCGCCAACCGCCTGAACCGGCACTGACGCCGCGCGGCGGTCAGACGCAGCAGTCCGGGTCGAGGCCCCTCGGCAGTCGGTCGCCGGCGAAGACCTGGCAGGTGGCCTCGTGGCCGCCGAGGGCGGCCACCGCCAGGAGCAGGGAGCCGGCCGTCCAGGTGGTCAGTTCGCGCGGCCAGATCGCCTCGTCCTCGAAGACGTACCCCGTCCAGTACAGGCCGCTGTCGGGGTCGCGCAGGTGCTGGATCGACTGGAGGATCTCCAGGGCGCGGTCGGACTCGCCCACCGCCCAGAGCGCGAGCGCGAGTTCGGCCGACTCGCCGCCCGTCACCCACGGGTTGGGGACGACGCAGCGCACGCCGAGGCCCGGGACCACGAAGCGGTCCCAGCTCTCCGCGATGCGGGACCTGGCCTCCGTGCCGGTGAGCGCGCCGCCCAGCACCGGGTAGTACCAGTCCATCGAGTAGCGGTCCTTGTCCAGGAACCGCTCCGGGTGGCGGCGGATGGCGTGCCGCAGGGCGCCCGCCGCCAACTCCCAGTCGGGCTGCGGCTCTTCGCGCTGCTCGGCGATGGCGAGCGCGCAGCGCAGCGCGTGGTGGACGGAGGAGCTGCCGGTCAGCAGCGCGTCCGGCGTGTCCGTGCCGTCGTCGTCGCGGCGCCAGCCGATCTGCCCGCCGGGCTGCTGGAGCCGCAGCACGAACTCGACCGCCGCGTGGACGACGGGCCACATCCGGTCCAGGAACGGGTCGTCGCCGGTGGCGAGGTAGTGGTGCCAGACGCCCACGGCGGCGTAGGCGACGAAGTTGGTCTCCCGGCCCCGGTCGGTGACGTCGGCGAAGTCGCCGTCGGCGTAGGCGGCGTACCAGGAGCCGTCGGGGTTCTGGTGCCGGGCCAGCCATGCGTACGCCCGCGCGGCGGCCGCGTGCTCGCCGGCCGCGTCCAGGGCCATCGCCGCCTCGATGTGGTCCCACGGGTCGAGGTGGTGCCCGCGGAACCACGGGATCGCGCCGTCCTCCCGCTGCCCGGCGAGGATGCCGCGGACGGTCGCGGCGGCCTGCGTCTCGGTGAGGACGCCGGGCAGGACGAGGTGTTCCGTGCGAGGCGTGCGGGGCGTACCGGGAGTGCGGGAAGAGGTCACGCGGCGTCCACCGGCGGCAGGTGCGGCTTGGTCGCGTAGGCCACGAAGCTCTTGCCGATCAGCGGGTTCAGCGCCTGCTCGGCGACCCTCGTCGCCAGCGGCTTCTTCATGATGTCCCAGACCAGCAGCTTGTGGTACGCCCGCACCGGCAGCGCCTTGTCGTTGTCGACGCCGAACGCGCACTTCAGCCACCAGTACGGCGCGTGCAGCGCGTGCGCGTGGTGGGTGCCGTAGGGCTTGAGGCCCGCCTCGCGGATGCGGGCGAGAAGCTGGTCGGCCTTGTAGATGCGGATGTGGCCGCCCTCGACCTCGTGGTAGGCGTCGGACAGCGTCCAGCAGACCTTCTCGGGGCCGTAGCGGGGCACGGTGACGGCGATCCGCCCGCCGGGCTTGAGGACGCGGACCATCTCGGCGAGGACCCCCTTGTCGTCGGGGATGTGCTCCATCACCTCGGAGATGATGACGACGTCGAAGGACTCGTCCGGGAAGGGCAGGGCCAGCGCGTCGCCCTCCATCGCGGTGGCGGTGGCGCCGGCCGGGGCCTCGCCGGCCTCCTTCATCGCCGCGAACCACTTGGCGACCTCGCGGATCTCCTCACCGTTCTGGTCCAGCGCGACGACCCGGGCGCCGCGCCGGTAGCACTCGAACGCGTGCCGGCCGGCGCCGCAGCCGAGGTCCAGGACGCGGTCGCCCGGGGCGAGCGGGAACCGGGAGAAGTCGACGGTCAGCACGTGGCCCTGCTTTCGGGGTAGACGCCGGTGTCACTGGTGGTCGGGGTCGCGGGCACGATCCTCGGGGTGGTCGTGGAGGAGAGGCCGATGGCCTCGCGGTAGCGGGCGACCGTGCCCTCGGCGGCGCGGGCCCAGGTGAAGTGCCGCAGGACGCGTTCGCGTCCGGCCGCGCCGAGCCGGGCACGGAGGTCGCGGTCGCCCAGCAGCCGGTTCAGCCCGGCGGCCAGCGCGCCCGCGTCGCCCGGCGGCACCGCGAGGCAGGTCTCCCCGTCGGGTCCGGCGACCTCCGGGACGGCCCCGCCGGTCGTCGCCAGCAGCGCCGTACCCGTCGCCATGGCCTCGGCGGCCGGCAGCGAGAACCCCTCGTACAGCGACGGCACGCACGCGACCTCGGCGGACCGCACGAGGTCGACCAGTTCGGCGTCCGAGATGCCCTTGACGAACTCGACGGCGCCTTCGAGGCCGTAGCGCTCGATCGCCTGGGCGACGGGCCCCTCGGCGGGCCGCTTGCCGACGACGACGAGGTGGGCCCCGGGATGCTCGGTGCGCGTCTTGGCCAGCGCCTCGACGAGGAAGACCAGGCCCTTGAGCGGCACGTCCGCGCTGGACGTCGTCACGATCCGGCCCGGCACCCGCGGCACCGACGGGTCGGGCGAGAACAGGTCGGTGTCGGCGCCGATGTGGACGACGTGGATGCGGTCGTCCCGCACGCCGAGGTGGTCGATGATCTCCCGGCGGGAGGTGCCGGAGACGGTGAGCACGGAGGGCAGCCGGCGCGCGACGCGCTTCTGCATGCGGGTGAAGGCGTACCAGCGGCGCACGGAGTACCGGCGCTTGCGGGAGTCGGCGGCGTCGAGCTCCAACTGCCGGTCGACGGTGATGGGGTGGTGGATGGTGGTGACGAGGGGCGCGCCCACGTCGCCCAGCAGGCCGTAGCCGAGCGTCTGGTTGTCGTGGACGACGTCGAAGTCGCCGCGCCGGGCGCGCAGATGGCGGCGGGCGCGCAGGGAGAACGTCAGCGGTTCGGGGAAGCCGCCGGTCCACATCGTGCCGACCTCGAGCGCGTCGATCCAGTCGCGGTACTCGTCGCGCTTCGGGGTGCGGAAGGGATCGGGCTGGCGGTAGAGGTCGAGGCTGGGCAGCTCGGTGAGGGACAGCCGGTCTTCGCGGCCGTCGAGGACGTCCAGGACGGGATAGGGCTGGGCGCCGATGACCTCGACCCGGTGGCCCAGGCGGGCCAGTTCGCGCGAGAGGTGCCGGACGTAGACGCCCTGACCGCCGCAGAACGGGTTTCCCTTGTAGGTGAGGAGTGCGATGCGGAGCGGTCGCAATCCCCCACTCTCGGCTTCGCTCGAGCGGGAGGGGCCCCCACCAACGGCGGGCTCCTCACGGGGATCCGCCTGACTGGCCTCAGCGGTCACTCTGGGCCCCCTTCTCACTGCGCTGTCCCGCGACACTACGCCGGGACGATAATCTAGAACAAGTTTCATACTTGATCGTCAGAGCCTCCGAATCTACCGGCAGGTAGGGAAGCTGTGACGAGTGGATCAGGTGATTCACGCCACGGCGCGGCATCCGGCGCGACCTCCGCAGGGCGTCCGCGGGACGACCGCGGGGCGTCCGGCGGGTCGGACAACGGGGAGAAGGTGACCAAGGTGGACAGTCCGGCGGACCAGACGTCCGGTCCCGCACCCCACTCCACCACCCCGCCCCTCACCGAACGGCAGGAGGCACGCCGCCGCCGTATCCTGCACGCGACCGCCCGACTGGCCTGCCGGGGCGGCTTCGAGGCGGTGCAGATGCGGGAGGTCGCGGAGTCCTCGCAGGTCGCCCTCGGCACGCTGTACCGCTACTTCCCGTCCAAGGTGCACCTGCTGGTCGCCACCATGCAGGACCAGTTGGAGCGGCTCCACGGCGACCTGCGCAAGAGCCCGCCGCCCGGCGCGACGGCGGCGGACCGGGTGGCGCTGACCCTGATGCGGGCCTTCGGCGCGCTGCAACGCGAGCCCCGGCTGGCCGAGGCGATGGCCCGCGCCCTGACCTTCGCCGACCGCAGCGTCTCCCCGGAGGTGGACCAGGTCTCCTGCCAGACCACGGCGATCATCCTGGACGCGATGGGCGGCCTGGAGAATCCGACCCCCGAGCAGCTCTCCGCGGTCCGCGTCATCGAGCACACCTGGCACTCGGCCCTGATCACCTGGCTCTCCGGCCGCGCGTCCATCGCCCAGGTCAGGGTCGACATCGAGACGGTGTGCCGACTGATCGAGCTGACGGAGCCCGGGACGGGTGGGCGGGCGCCCCGGCCCGGCCCCCTTACCTCCGGGTAAAGTGGCGGCGTCGTCATCACCCGTACGGGGGGAAGCCGGTGCAATTCCGGCGCTGTCCCGCAACCGTGAGCCGTCCGTCCGGCCCCTGGAGGGCCTCCTCGGACGGTGAGCCGGAATGCCCCGCACGGACGTGACCGGCTCACGTGCCCGGCGCCCGCCGGAGCACGGGCACCGTCGAGGCAAACGGGGCCGAGCCGCCCGGGGGTGCCCGTGCTGCCCGACTCCGCGCAGGGAAAGGCACCCACCCGATCATGAACGTCCGCCGTCGCAGCGCCGCGGCCCTGGCCGCCATAGCCGTGCTCGGCGCCGCCGCCGCGCCCGCGGTCGCCGCCGACCCTTCACCCTCCGCCTCGGCTCCGTCCGGCCTGTTCGGCAGTACCGACCCCCAGTACGACGGTGTCTGGCGCCAGTCCCTCGCGCTGCTCGCGCAGAAGACGGAGGGCCTGGTCCCGTCGTCGAAGGCCGTGAAGTGGCTCACGGACCAGCAGTGCGACAACGGTGCTTTCGCCCCCTTCCGGGCCGACCCGGCCATGGCCTGCGACGCCAAGACCATGGTCGACACCAACAGCACGGCCGCCGCCGTCCAGGCGCTGTGGGCCGTCGGCGGGCACGGTGACGTCGTCGAGGATGCCCTGACCTGGCTGAAGTCCGTGCAGAACAAGGACGGCGGCTGGGGCTACAGCCCCGGCGGTCCCAGCGACGCCAACTCCACCTCCGTCGTCATCGGCGCGCTGACCGCCACGGAAACCGACCCCGCGCGGGTCGTCAAGGACGGCAAGTCCCCTTACGACGCCCTGCTGACGTTCGCTCTGCCCTGCGGCAAGGACAAGGGCGCGGGCGCCTTCGCCTTCCAGCCGGACAAGGACGGCAAGCTGCTCGCCAACGCCGACGCCACGGCTGCCGGTGTCCTCGGCGCGCTCGGCAAGGGCCTGGTCACCGGGGCGGGCGAGAAGGCCGGCGCCGCCACCTGCGCCGACGCGGGGAAGCCGACCCGCGACCAGGCCGCCGCCAACGGCGCCGCGTACCTCGCCGACGCCCTCGCCGAGGACGGTCACCTCACGTCCGCCCTCGGCGGCTCCGCCGACCAGCCCGACTACGGCAACACCGCCGACGCCGTCGTCGCACTCGCCGCGCAGGGCGGCGCGGACAAGGCGGCGAAGCCGCTGGCCTGGCTGCAGAAGAACGCCGCGGCCTGGGCGAAGCAGAGCGGCCCCGCCGCCTACGCCCAGCTGATCTTCGCCGCCCACGCCACGGGCACCGACCCGCGGGACTTCGGCGGCCAGGACCTCGTGGCGTTGCTGGGCGCGACGGGGCCGGGTCCGCAGGGCGTCGAGGCGCGTGACAGCGCGACCGCGAGCGCCCAGGACGAGAAGGACAAGACGGACGGGAAGGACGAGAAGGAGGACGACTCCCCCTTCGGCGTCTGGTGGTTCGTCGGCATCTGCCTGGTCTTCGGCATCGGCGTCGGCTTCCTGCTCAGCGGCCGCAACAAGAAGCAGCAGCCGTGACCCGCCGCCTCGCCCCGCTGCTGCTGGCCGCGCTCGTGCTGATCGCGGGGGCGGGCCAGGCGCAGGCCGCCGGCTACCGCTACTGGTCCTTCTGGGACCGCGACGGCGAGCACTGGACGTACGCCACCCAGGGCCCGTCCCTCACCCGCCCCTCCGACGGCGACGTCCAGGGCTTCCGCTTCGCGGTGAGCGAGAACTCCGGTGCCGCGGCCCAGCCGGGCGGCACCGCGGACTTCGCGGCGATCTGCGCGAAGACGCCCGCGAAGGACGGCAGCAAACGGGTGGCGCTCGTCCTGGACTTCGGTACGGCGTCCGACGCCCCGTCCGGCGAGACCCCGCCCGCCGGCCGCACGGCCTGCGCCCGCGTCTCCCCCGACGCGACGACCGCCGACGCCCTGGCAGCCGTGGCGGGTCCGCTCCGCTACGACACCAACGCCCTGCTGTGCGCCATCGCGGGCTACCCGAAATCGGGGTGCGGGGAGCAGGTGTCGCAGAAGGACGCGGCCCCGGAGCAGAAGGGCACGCCGGCCGAGGGCGGGGACGAGAACGACGGCGGCCCGTCCGTCGGCCTCGTCGCAGGCGTCGCGATCATCGCCGCCCTGGGCGCGGCAGGGGCCTGGCAGGCAAGGCGGCGCAGAAATGCCACCGACTGACCCAGCGGGCCGTCGTGCCACGCAGCCCGCGGGCAGCCGTGCCGCCGGGGCGACGGGGGTCCCCCCGCTCGAGCGAAGCCGAGAGTGGGGGAGGGTGCGCGCAGGCGGCACCCGGCACGCGCCGGCAAGCGCCCCCGCCCCCCGCCACCAGCGCACCGCACCACTCCACCCCGGCGCCTGGTGGCTCTGGGCCCTTTCCCTCGGCACCGCCGCCACCCGCACCACCAACCCCCTCCTCCTCGCCCTCCTCGTCGCCGTCTCCGCCTACGTCGTCATCGCCCGCCGCCCCCACGCCCCCTGGTCCCGCTCCTACGGCGCCTTCGTCAAGCTTGGCCTCACCGTGCTCCTCATCCGCCTCCTCTTCACCACGATCCTCGGCTCCCCCATCCCCGGCACCCACACCCTCGTCACCCTCCCCGAAGTCCCCCTCCCCGACTGGGCGCAGGGCATCCGCCTCGGTGGCCGGGTCACCGCCGAGGGCCTCGCCTTCGCGCTGTACGACGCGATGAAGCTGGCCGCCCTCCTCATCTGCGTGGGTGCCGCGAACGCCCTCGCCAACCCCTCACGCCTCCTCAAGTCCCTCCCCGGCGCCCTGTACGAGATGGGTGTCGCCGTCGTCGTCGCGCTCACCTTCGCCCCGAACCTCATCGGCGACGTCCAGCGCCTGCGCGCCGCCCGCCGCCTGCGGGGCCGCCCGGACAGGGGCGTACGCGGCCTGCTCCAGGTCGGACTCCCGGTGCTGGAAGGCGCCCTGGAGCGCTCCGTCGCCCTCGCCGCCGCGATGGACGCCCGCGGCTACGGCCGTACCGCCCAGGTCCCCGCCCCCGTACGCCGTACCACCGCCGCCCTCACCCTGGGCGGGCTGCTCGGCGTCTGCGCGGGAACGTACGGGCTGCTGACCGCCGCGGGCGGCACCTACGGCGTCCCCGTGCTCCTGGCCGGCGTCGCCGCCGCGCTCGCGGGCCTGTGGCTCGGCGGTCGCCGGTCGGTCCGCACCCGCTACCGCCCGGACCGCTGGGACGCCCGCGCCTGGCTGGTCACCGCCTCCGGCGCGGCGGTCGCGGCCCTGCTGTTCCTCGCCGCCGACCGCGACCCGGCGGCGCTGCACCCGGGCGTGGTCCCGCTGGTGGCCCCCACCCTGCCGCTGTGGCCGGCGGCGGCCGTACTCGTCGGCCTGCTCCCGGCGTTCGTCACCCCCGCCCCCCACCCCGTACCCGCCAAGGAGCCGTCGTGATCCGCTTCGAGGATGTCTCCGTGACGTACGACGGAGCGGCCGAACCCGTCGTCCGGGGCGTGGACTTCGAGGTCCCCGAGGGTGAACTCGTGCTGCTCGCCGGACCGTCGGGGGTCGGCAAGTCGACGGTGCTCGGCGCGGTCAGCGGCCTCGTGCCGCACTTCACCGGCGGCACGCTGAGCGGCCGGGTCACGGTGGCCGGCCGCGACACCCGCACCCACAAGCCGCGCGAACTCGCCGACGTGGTCGGCACGGTCGGCCAGGACCCGCTCTCCCACTTCGTGACGGACACCGTCGAGGACGAGCTCGCCTACGGCATGGAGTCCCTGGGCCTGCCCCCGGACGTGATGCGCCGCCGCGTCGAGGAGACCCTCGACCTGCTGGGCCTGTCCGACCTGCGGGACCGCCCCATCGCCACCCTCTCCGGCGGCCAGCAGCAGCGGGTGGCGATCGGCTCGGTCCTCACCCCGCACCCCGACGTGCTGGTCCTGGACGAGCCGACCTCCGCGCTGGACCCGGCCGCGGCGGAGGAGGTCCTGGCCGTCCTCCAGCGTCTCGTCCACGACCTCGGTACGACGGTCCTGATGGCCGAGCACCGTCTGGAACGCGTCATCCAGTACGCCGACCAGGTCGTCCTGCTCCCGGCCCCGGGCGCGGCGCCGCTCCTCGGCCCCCCGGCGGACGTGATGGCCGTGTCCCCGGTGTACCCGCCGGTGGTGGGCCTGGGCAGGCTGGCGGGCTGGTCCCCGCTGCCGCTGACGATCCGGGACGCCCGCCGCCGTGCGGCCCCGCTGCGGGAGCGGCTGGCCGACCGGGAGATCCCGGACCACACACCGGCCGCGACGGCCGCGCCGTCTCCGTCGTCTGCGCCGTCCGCGTCGTCCGCCGCCGCACTCCCCGCTCCCCGGTCCGCCCGGCCCGCGTCCCCCTTCTCCCGCCTGCGTCGCCGCAGGAACTCCCCGGCGGCCTCCACCGCCCCCGTCCCCTCGCCCTCCCCCTACGCGGCCGAGGTCCGTTCCCTCGCCGTGCGGCGCGACCGCGTCCAGGCCCTGCGCCACGTCGACCTCACCGTCTCCCCCGGCGAGACCGTCGCCCTGATGGGCCGCAACGGCGCCGGGAAGTCCACCCTGCTCTCCGCGCTCGTCGGCCTCGTCGAACCGTCCGCCGGTTCGGTCCGCACGGGCGACGCCGTACCGCACCGCACGGCCCCCCGTGACCTCGTACGCCGCGTCGGCCTGGTCCCGCAGGAGCCGCGCGACCTGCTGTACGCCGACACGGTCGCCGCCGAGTGCGTGGCCGCCGACCGGGACGCGGACGCGGCTCCCGGCACCTGCCGTGCCCTGCTGTCCGAGCTGCTGCCCGGCGTCACCGACGACACGCACCCCCGGGACCTCTCGGAGGGCCAGCGGCTGACCCTCGCCCTGTCCGTCGTCCTGACGGCCCGCCCGCCCCTGCTCCTCCTGGACGAGCCGACGCGCGGCCTGGACTACGCGGCGAAGGCCCGGCTGGCCGGCATCCTGCGCGGTCTGGCCGCCGGCGGCCACGCGATCGTGCTGGCCACGCACGACGTGGAGCTGGCCGCCGAGCTGGCCCACCGGGTGGTGCTGCTCGCGGAGGGCGAGGTGATCGCCGACGGTCCGGCGGCGGACGTCGTGGTGGCGTCCCCGTCGTTCGCGCCGCAGGTCGCCAAGGTGCTGGCGCCGCGGAAGTGGCTGACGGTGGCGCAGGTGCGGGAGGCGCTGGCATGACCGGCGGCCGTCCTGCCCCGCGGCGTGACCGCCGGACCCCGCGGCGTGACCGTCAGGCCCGGGCCGTCCGCCTGGGCCCCCGTTCCGTCGCCGCCCTGGTCCTGGTCAGCGCGGTCGGGGTGGCGGGCTTCGGCTGGCCGTTCCTCGCGCCGCCCGACGCCTCGGTGAACGCGCACGCCCAGGACGCGCCGTGGCTGTTCGCGGGCGTGCTGGTGCTGCTGGTCGCCGTGGTGGGGGCGACGATCTCGGAGTCGGGCCTCGGTCCCAAGGCCGTGGCGATGCTCGGCGTCCTGGCGGCGACGGGCGCGGCGCTGCGGCCCATCGGCGCGGGGACCGCGGGCCTGGAGCCGATGTTCTTCCTCATGGTCCTCAGCGGCCGGGTGCTCGGCCCCGGCTTCGGCTTCGTGCTCGGCTCGGTCACGATGTTCGCGTCCGCGCTGCTCACGGGCGGGGTGGGGCCGTGGCTGCCGTTCCAGATGCTGTCGATGGGCTGGTTCACGATGGGCGCGGGGCTGCTGCCCTTCCCCGACCGCCTGCGCGGCCGTGCGGAACTGCTCGTGCTCGCCGCGTACGGCTTCCTGGCCGCCTTCGCCTACGGCGCGATCATGAACATGCAGGGCTGGCCCTTCCTGGATCCGGAGGGCTCGGCCATCGGCCCCGACCCGGACGTCGGCGTCGCCGCCAACCTGGCCCGCTTCGTCGCCTACTGCCTGGCCACGTCCCTCGGCTGGGACGGGGGCCGCGCCGCCCTGACCGTCGTGCTCACCCTCGTGCTCGGCACCCCGGTCCTGAAGGCACTGCGCCGGGCCACACGACGGGCGGCCTTCGAGGCCCCGGTCACGTTCGAGAAGGCCGACGGGGTGAGCCGCCCCACGTGACCCGGTTCACCTACGAAGCCGGACCGTAGACGACGGGCCGAGCCCCGGGCCCCTCATCCGACCACCCCGTCCCCCGCCTACGACCATTCCTAGCAAAAGGGGTGATTGCGGACGAGGGGCCGGCCTGTTTCTCTGAACCGGTCGCCAGGCGCCGACGCCCCCACGGGCCACGGCGCCGACGCACGCCCCCGCCGCACCCCACGCACACCGTGAGGACCCGGCCGGCGTGCGCCGACGCCCCCGTCCCCGAAGAAAGGCCACCTGTTGACCGCCGCCTCCCTCCTCCGCACCGTCGCCACCCCGAAGAAGGCCCTCGCCGGTGCCGCCGTCGCCGCGGCGACCTGCGGCACCCTGATCGCCGCCGCGCCCGCGCAGGCCGCGACGTCGGCCTCCTCGGCCCAGGCGACCGCGAAGAAGATGATCGGCAACTCGGCCGAGTACCAGTGCTTCTCCAGGATCGTCGATCACGAGAGCGGCTGGAACGTCGACGCCACCAACGCCTCCAGCGGCGCCTACGGCCTGGTCCAGGCCCTGCCGGGCTCGAAGATGGCCTCGGCCGGCTCCGACTGGAAGACCAACGCGGCCACCCAGATCGAGTGGGGCCTGGACTACATGAAGGACCGCTACGGCAGCGCCTGCGGCGCCTGGGACTTCTGGCAGTCCAACGGCTGGTACTGACCCGGCCGGGCCGGCACCGACCCGGCCCGCACCCCGCTCCCCCGGACCGGAGGCGGCGGCCCCCTGATCCCCGGGGCCGCCGCCTTCGTGCGTCCGGGCGAGCTGCCGAAGCGACGTCACCCCACCTGCGCCGGGCCGGTCCGGAACCGGCGCCGGTACTCCGTCGGTGTCGTGTCGAGTCTGCGGCGGAACGCCCTGACCAGGGTGTCGACGGTCCCGAATCCGCAGGTGGCGGCGACCCGTTCCAGGGTGGCGTCGGTGGATTCGAGCTGGTGGCGTGCCACCTCCACGCGGGCCGACTCGATGTAGGCGTGCGGGGTCGTGCCGAGTTCGGTCTTGAAGATCCGGGTGAGCTGCCGGTCGCTGACATGGGCGCGGGCGGCGAGGTCGGCGACGGTGAGGGGTTCGGCGATGTTGCGCATGATGTGGTGGCGCAGGTCCTCGATGCGCCGGGTCGTGGCGACCTGCTCCAGGGGGACGCTGAACTGACTCTGCCCGCTCGGCCGCTTCAGGTACATCACCAGTTGCCGGGCGACGCGCAGCGCGACGCTCTCGCCGAGGTCGTCGGCGATGAGGGCGAGTGAGAGGTCGAGGCAGGCACTGATGCCGGCGCCGGTCCACACGTCGCCCTCGCGGATGAAGATCGGATCGGCGTCGACCTCGACGGCCGGGTGGTCGGCGGCGAGTTGCCGCGCGGTCGACCAGTGCGTGGTGGCGCGCTTGCCGTCGAGGAGTCCGGCGGCGGCGAGGAGGTGCGCCCCGACGCAGACGGAGGTGACCCTCCGGGACCGGTCGGCGAGCTGCCCCACCCGCTCCACCACGGCGGGGTCGACGAGCGGGTGCACGCGGCGCCGGTCGTCCACCTCGACGGCGCCTGGCACGATCAGGGTGTCGATGCGCCGCGTGGTCAGTTCACCGAAGGTGGTGTCGGGCAGGACCCGGACCCCGGCGCCGGTGGTGACCGGTTCCATGGTCTCGGCGGCGAGGACCACGTCGTAGCCCGCCGCCTCGTCCGTCTCGCGCCGCGCGAGGGAGAACACCTCCGGTGGTCCGGTGACGTCGAGCAGGTCGACGCCTGCGAAGAGGACGATGACGATCAGTCGTCCGACGGTGGTACTCAAGGGGCCCCCACGCTCACAACTGCCATGTCGGTATCTGCAGGTTAGACGACATTGCCGACACCCGGCGGTGAGCCATAACGTCATGGGCGCAGGTCACCGCACCGGTGAACTGCCTTCCCCGACACGCGAATCCAGGCGGTTTCCCATGCCCAGAACGACGCTGCGCGAGCTCAACGGCTTCGACGACACCCCCGCGAAGCTCTCCGAGTCCACCCTGGTCCTCGTCGACTACCAGAACACCTACACGACCGGCGTCATGGAACTGGACGGCTGGCAGGCCGCGCTCGACGCCGCCGCCGGGCTCCTGGCACGTGCCCGCCGGGAGGGCACCAAGGTCATCCACGTCGTCAACGACGGCGGCGAGGGCACGCCGTACGACATCCGGGCCGAGATCGGGCAGATCCACCCGAGCGTCGCGCCGGCCGACGGTGAGCCCGTCGTCGTCAAGAAGGTGCCGAACGCGTTCGTCGGTACGGATCTGGCCGAGCACGTCGACGCCGCGGGCAACGGCGACCTCGTCATCGCCGGGTTCATGACGCACATGTGCGTGGCCTTCACCGCCCAGGGCGCCTTCCTGCGCGGCAACCGCCCCACCGTCGTGGCCGACGCCAGTGCCACCCGCGCCCTGCCCGTCGCGGGCCTCGAACTGGACGCCCGCCAGGTGCACCACAGCGCCCTCGCCACCATCGCCGACCTGTACGGGGTCGTGGTCCCGTCGCAGAAGTCGCTGACCTGAGACGACAGTGACGACCCGGCCACGGTCAACGTTTCTGTTCGATTTATCGTCTTCGCACGTGTGCCCACGCCGGGCACGCCCTGGAAGCCGAACGGAAACCCCGACCGTGGTCCCTGCCGAAGTCACCGTCCCCCGGCCAGAACGGCGTACGGACAGACGGCCGAGCGACACCCTGCGTGCCTTCGCGCGCCGGCATCGCGTGCCCCTGCTCGCCACGCTGCCCACCGTCCCGCTGTACGCGGTGTGGTGGGCGTTCCTCGCCACCGGTGGCGGTGACCTCGCCGCGCAGGAGGCGTGGGCCGACTTCGCCTCACGGCACGGCTCCTCGGCCTACGGGCTGTTCTGGTACGGCGGGATGCACACCGCCAACTACAGCGTGATCTCGCCGTATCTGATGGCCGCGCTCGGCGTGCGCACGGTCACCGTGGCGTCCGGAGTGGCCGCCTCCTGGCTGGCGGCCGTGCTGATCAAGCGGACCGGCGTGCCCAGACCGGTGTGGCCCGCGCTGCTCGCCTCGCTCGCCCTGTGGTGCGACGTCGCCTCGGGGCGGACGACCTTCGCCCTCGGCGTCGCCCTCGGACTGGCCGCCTGTGTGCTGCTCACCGGCGAGAGGCGGTTGTTCCTCGCCGCCGCCTACGCCGCGCTCGCGACCATGGCCTCGCCGGTGGCCGGGCTGTTCCTGGCCGTCGTCGGGGCGGCGTTCCTGCTCGTACGGGACTGGGGGCGCGCTCTCGTGCTCCTCGTACCGCCCGCCGCGGTCGTCGGGCTGATCACGCTGCTGTTCCCCTTCACCGGGGAGCAGCCCATGCCGGCGGACCGAATATGGCCGCCGGTCGTGCTCGGCCTCGCCGTCACCGTGCTGGCCCCGCGCACGTGGCGGATCGCCCGGTGGAGCGGCGCCGTCTACGCGGCCGGGACCGTGCTGACGTACCTCGTCGCCTCGCCGGTCGGCACGAACGTCGAGCGGTTCGCGGAGCTGTTCGCGCCCGCCGTGCTGGCCGCGGCCCTGCTCGCCGCGCCCCAGTTCACCGCACCCCCGCTCCTCGCGACCCTGCTCACGGCGCCCCGGCTTCGGCAGCTCGGGCGCGGTCTGCTGGTCGTCGCGCTCGTCTTCTCCGTCGGGTGGGTGGGGAAGAAGACCGTCTCCGACCTGAGGGTGTCCACCGTCGTTCCCGCCTGGGCCGCCGAGACGGACGGTGTCGTGCGGGCACTGGACGGACTCGGTGCCGACCGCACGCGGGTGGAGGTGGTGCCCGCCCGCAACCACCGCGAGGCGGTCGGCCTCGCCCCGCACGTCAACATGGCCCGCGGCTGGAACCGGCAGCTCGATGTGGAACGCGCGCGCCTCTTCTACGACGGCACCTTCTCCGCGGCCACCTACCGGGCCTGGCTGGATCGCTGGGCGGTCGGCTTCGTCGTACTGCCGCTCGGCAGGCCGGACGGCCCCGCCGAGGACGAGGCCGCGCTCGTGCGGGACCCGGCCCTGCGGCCCGAGTGGCTGGAACCCGTCTGGCAGGACGAGCACTGGCGGGTGTACCGGGTGCGGGACGCCGTACCGCTCGTCTCCGCGCCCGGCACCGTGGTGACGACCAGCAGCGCCGAACTGGTGCTGCGGGTGGACCGGCCCGGCCCGGTGACCGTGCGGGTCGCCTGGTCGCCGTGGCTGCGCACCGACGGCGGGTGCCTCACCCGCGACGGCGAGTTCACGCGGCTGACCGTGCCGGCGCCCGGCGAGTACCGGATCAGCTCACGGTACGGCCTTCCGCCGGCCCCGGCGCAGGACCGCTGCTGACGTCGTCGGCCGGGGCGGCGGTCGTTTCCTCGGCCGGCGTCTGGACCGGGGGCTTGGCCGGGGACTTGGCCGGTGTCTGGACCGGGGGCTTGGTCAGGGACTTGGCCGGTGTCTGGACCGGGGGCTTGGTCAGGGACTTGGCCGGTGTCTGGGCCGGGGACTCGGCCAGCGTCTGGGCCAGTGTCCTGGCCGTCCCGGCCGGGACACCGGCCGCGGCCTCGACCGCGCCCCCCGCTGTGCCGGTGGCCGTGGCCGCCGCGGTCACCGTCCGGGCCCTCGGGCCCTGGAACAGGTAGGCCAGGCCGAAGCCCGCCACGACCACGGCCGCGCCGCCCACCGCGTCCAGCACCCAGTGGTTGCCGGTCGCCACGATCGCCGAGACGGTGAAGAGGGGGTGGAGGAGGCCCAGGGCCTTCATCCACACCTTCGGCGCGATGATCGCGATCGCCAGCCCGCACCACAGCGACCAGCCGAAGTGCAGCGACGGCATCGCCGCGTACTGGTTGGTCAGGTGCGTCAGCGTGCCGTAGTCCGGCTTCGAGAAGTCCTGCACGCCGTGGACCGTGTCGATGATCCCGAGCCCCGGCATCAGCCGCGGCGGCGCCAGCGGGTACAGCCAGAAGCCGACCAGGGCCAGCAGCGTGGCGAAGCCGAGGGAGGCGCGGGCCCAGCGGTAGTCGACGGGGCGGCGCCAGTACAGGACGCCGAGGACGGTCAGCGGCACGACGAAGTGGAACGACGTGTAGTAGAAGTCGAAGAAGTCCCGCAGCCAGCCGACCCCGACCACCGCGTGGTTGATCGCGTGCTCGATGTCGATGTGCAGGAAGCGCTCGATGTCGAGGATCTGCCGGCCGTGCTCCTCGGCACGGGTCCGGCCGGCCGAGTTGCTGCCGCCGGTCGCCGCGAGGCGGACCTGGGAGTAGGCGGCGTAGGTGACCCGGATGAGCAGGAGCTCGAGGAGCAGGTTGGGTCGGGTGAGGACCCGGCGCAGGAAGGGCAGCAGGGGGACGTGCCTGAAGCGGGTCGGGACCGGGGGCGCGTAGCTCGTCGGGACCGGGGTGTCGAAGTACGGCGACGTGCGGGACAGGAAGGGCACGGCGACGGCGGCGGCCAGCGCCGCGAGCAGCACGACGTTGTCGCGCAGCGGGTAGAGGGACGCCATGTTCGGCAGCATCATCTTCGCGGGCAGCGTCATCACGAGGACGACGGCGACCGGCCACACGTACCGGTCGGAGGCGCGCTTGCCGACCCTGCCGACGACGGCGGGCAGCACCCACAGGAGCTGGTGCTGCCAGGTGGCCGGAGACACCACGACGGCCGCGCAGCCGGTGACGGCGACCGCGAGCAGCAGCTGGCCGTCGCGGGCGTAGCGCACCGCGCGGCGCAGGGCGAGCACCGCCACGGCCGTACCGAGGACGAGGAAGAGGACGGTCTCCAGCGGGCCGGAGAGGCCGAGCCGCAGCAGGGCGCCGTGCAGCGACTGGTTGGCGAGGTCGTCGGCCTCGCCGCCCAGCCCCACGCCGGCCATGTGGTGGACCCAGTAGGTGTAGGAGTCCTGCGCCATGGCCGCCCAGGCGACGGCGGTGCAGGCGAGGAAGGTGACTCCCGTGGAGACGGCGGCCCGTCTGCGGTCGGTGAACCACAGCAGGGGGACGAAGAGGAGCACGGTCGGCTGGAACGCGGCGGCGACGCCGATCAGCGCGCCGCCGATCCGGTCGCCGTGCTCACCGCGTACGGCGAAGCAGCCCAGCAGGACGAGGAGCACCGGGATGATGCTGGTCTGGCCGAGCCACAGCGCGTTGCGCACGGGCAGCGACAGCATCAGCAGGCTGATGGCCACGGGCGCCGCCAGCAGCGCCGTACGGCGTCCCACCGGCCGGGGCAGGGCGCGCGCGGCCACCAGGCCGAGGGCGACGACCAGCAGCAGTGAGCCGAAGGTCCAGCCCCAGCCGAGGGCCTGCTCGGCGGCGCGGGTGAACGGTTTGAGGACGAGGCCGACGAAGGGGGTGCCGGTGAACTGCGTGGAGTCGTACAGGGACCCCTCCACGTGCAGGACCCCGTGCTCCCCGACCCAGGTCTCCAGGTCCGTCAGCCGTTCCCCGCTGGGGCTGCCGAGGACCGTGGCCAGCTGTCGTACGGCGAGGACGGCGGCGACCAGCCACAGGCCCAACCGCGCGAGGCGCATCCGCGCTCTGGTCGCATCGACGGCGGGTGCTCCGAAAGCCTCCGCCGGTCGCCCACTGTGCTCCGCATTCGCCACGCCTCGTCGGCCTCCCGCCCCGCTCGTCCCGCGCCCGTGAACGCGGAGTGCTGTCCTTGCGAACCCTATGAGGCTCGCACCACCCCCGGAGGGAGACGCAGGCAGCCCTCGTTCCACCTGACAGACGCCCGTTTTATCCCGTATTTTTCGACTGTCCGCCAGTCACCCGGCCGACTGTCCGACTGTCTGTTCGATTTTCCGCTATTCGCCCGGCCGCACCCGTTCGGTCATCCGTTCGGCCATTCATCCGGACGACGATAGTGCGGGAGCCGTTCGGACGCCTCCCGCCGGAGCGAGAAGGATCACAGGTCACGAACCGGCGGCGCGCGCCGCCACCCGCAGACGTCCCTGCGTGCGGGTCCTTTTGGTGCACTGTGCAACGACAGGCGTACCGGGCGTAAGCGGCGCATCAGCGCCTATGGTCGCTTTTCGGCCTGCGGCGCGTGTCGCGGGCCTCTTTCCGGCCCGGCGACAGTGCCGCCGTGCGGGTCGTGGTGTCCCTGTCCCCGTCGAAAGCAGGCGAGCGAAGTTTTGTCGGCCGTCCCCATCGCCGCTCATCCGTCCCGCACGAACTCCTCCTCGTCTCCGGCGCCGGTCCCCTCCGCCGGGACCGGTACCACCCCCACCGCCACCGACCCCGCCCTCGTCCGGCGCGCCGTGAAGGCGGCGGCGCTCGGCAACGCGATGGAGTGGTTCGACTTCGGCGTCTACAGCTACATCGCCGTGACGCTGGGCAAGGTCTTCTTCCCGTCGGGCAACCCGACCGCGCAGCTTCTCTCCACGTTCGGCGCCTTCGCCGCGGCGTTCCTGGTCCGGCCGCTCGGCGGCATGGTCTTCGGTCCGCTGGGCGACCGGGTCGGCCGGCAGAAGGTCCTCGCCGTCACGATGATCATGATGGCGGCGGGCACGTTCGCCATCGGGCTGATCCCCTCGTACGCGACGATCGGCGTCTGGGCGCCGGTGCTGCTGCTGGCCGCGCGACTGGTGCAGGGATTCTCCACGGGCGGTGAGTACGCGGGCGCGTCCACCTTCATCGCCGAGTACGCGCCGGACAAGCGGCGCGGGTTCCTCGGAAGCTGGCTGGAATTCGGCACCCTCGCCGGGTACATCGGCGGTGCGGGACTGGTGACCCTGATGACGGCGCTGCTGTCCGACGGCGACCTGACGTCCTGGGGCTGGCGCATCCCGTTCCTGATCGCCGGGCCGATGGGCATCATCGGGCTGTACCTGCGGATGCGGCTGGAGGAGACGCCGGCGTTCGCGGCCGAGGTCGAGAAGGCGGAGGCGGAGCGGCCCAAGGTGCCGCTGCGCGAGATGGTCAGCGGGCAGTGGAAGGCACTGCTGCTCTGCGTCGGCCTGGTGCTGGTCTTCAACGTCACCGACTACATGCTGCTGTCGTACATGCCGAGCTATCTGACGAGCGAGCTGAAGTACGACGCGACGCACGGGCTGCTGGTCGTGCTGGCCGTGATGGCGCTGATGATGGTCGTGCAGCCGTTCGCGGGCGCGCTGACCGACCGGGTCGGGCGGCGGCCGGTGATCGCGGCGGGCTGCGCGGGCTTCCTGCTGCTGTCCGTCCCGGCGCTGCTGCTGATCCGCCAGGGCAGTCTGGTGGCGGTGGCCCTGGGCATGGCGGCGCTGGGCCTGCTGCTGGTGTGCTTCACGGCGGCGATGCCGTCCGCGCTGCCGGCGCTGTTCCCGACCCGCGTGCGCTACGGGTCGCTGTCGATCGGCTTCAACGTGTCGGTGTCGCTGTTCGGCGGGACGACGCCGCTGGTGGTGACCGCGCTGATCGGGGCCACGGGCAACATGATGATGCCCGCCTACTACATGATGGCCGCGGCCGTGGTCGGTGGCGTGGCGGTGTGGTTCATGAGCGAGTCCGCGGGCCGGCCGCTGCCGGGGTCGGCGCCGGCCGTGGAGGCCTGAGGACAGGGGCCCAGGGCCTGTCGTTCGGATCAGGTCGCCACGACAGGCCGGGCCCCGCGGGGGACACGCCCACGCCATCGCCTGACACACCACCGCCCCGGGGCTATCTTCGTTAGCGCATCTACTTAGAAACCCTAACGACGCACACGGAAGGCCCCCGGCATGAGCGAGTCGCGGCTCTGGGACGACGTCGACGCCTACTTCATCAACCACCTCAGCCCGAACGACGACCCGCTGGAGGCCGCCCTGAGGGAGAGTGACGCCGCCGGGCTGCCGCAGGTGAACGTCACCGCCAACCAGGGCAAACTCCTGCAGCTCCTCGCCCAGATCCAGGGCGCCCGCACCATCCTGGAGATCGGCACCCTCGGCGGCTACAGCACCATCTGGCTGGCCCGTGCCCTGCCCGCCGACGGCCGCCTGGTCACGCTGGAGTACAGCGACCGGCACGCCGAGGTCGCCACCCGCAACATCGCCCGCGCGGGACTCGACGCCCTCGTCGACGTGCGCGTGGGCCCGGCGCTGGAGACGCTGCCGGAGCTCGCCGACGAGAACCCGGCGCCCTTCGACCTGGTCTTCATCGACGCCGACAAGGGCAACAACCCGCACTACCTCGAGTGGGCCCTGAAGCTCACCAGCACCGGCAGCCTGATCGTCGTCGACAACGTGGTCCGCGGCGGCCGCGTGGCCGACGCCGACAGCACCGCCGACGACGTGCGGGGCACCCGCGCCGCCATCGAGCTGATCGGCAGCCACCCGCGGCTCAGCGGCACGGCCGTCCAGACGGTGGGCAGCAAGGGGTACGACGGGTTCGCGCTGGCGCGGGTGCTCGCCTGACGCGTCTCAGGCCTCGCGTGTCACGCCTCGCGTCTCAGCCTGGCGTCTCAGGCCTCGTGGTAGAAGCCGACGTTGACGCTGCGCGGCTCCGTGCGGTCCTGCACCACGATCTCGCCGCTGCCGCCCCTCGGCAGCGGCGCGGTGCCGCCGTAGGCCAGGGACTGCGCGTACGTGCCGACGGTGAGCCGCACGTCGGAGGACGGGTCCGGCTGCGAGCCCCGCAGCCACGTCACCTGCCACGTGCCGTCGGGGCCGCACCGGAACTCCAGGTGGACCCGGGAGACGAACAGCCAGTCGTCCGGCGTGACCAGCCGGCACACGGACCTGTCCCGGCCCACCCGCAGCACCGTGCCCGGCTCGCTGGGCGCGTCGGCCATCTGCATGCCGGCCGTGGCGCCCGCGTCCGCCGCGGTGACGGCGGCCATGGTGAGTTCGAGCACGTGCGCTCCTTCGGAGAGGTCCCTCGTTGGCGTATCGCCGCCGCATGATAGATCGGCCGGCGCGGCGGTGTCCGGCACAATGGGGTCATGACCGAGCGAAAGCCACCCGGCGTCGACTTCGAGTCCTGGGTCGACAAACAGATTCAGACCTTTACACAAAGACCGCTCGTGACCAGGGATGATGACTGTCCGTAGATCTGGGCATGAGTAGACCCCCTGGTCATCGGCTCACCAGGGGGTCAGTCTCAGGGTGTGGGGGCCGGCTAGGCCATGTCGTCCATCCGCTCCTGCCGAGACTCCGCCACGTCGACAGCGGCCCTGGTGGACTGTGCCAGGAAGAACAGAGCCCTAGTGAGTTCAGCCTTGGTCACCGCTCCGTCCTCTGCCACAGACAGAGCCCGTGCGATGTCCTGCCTGGCAACCCTGAGCACTGTCTCTTCTCGGGACTGCACATCCTGAGCCTCAGAGATCCGCGGCACGAGGAGTGCCCCTTGTAGAAGTTGCTCGACCCTGCCACCTGCCTCACAGATGACAGTCTTCCCCGGCGCTCCCTGTCCCTCTGGGATGATGCTCATGGTCCCTACCTCCATAGGGGCAAGGGTCGGTAGGTGAGTCGCTAGCTCCCTGCCGGCCCGTCCTTTGTAGCTTGCTTCGTAGCAAGCCAATCGCGCATAGCGAGCATAGCGCGGATGCAGTATCTAGCGCGATAGCTGAGCATGATCCGCATGGACGCAGCACTGCCGCCGTGGCGACGTGTAGCCAAGGCACTTGAGGAGCGGATAGCCGACGGCACCTACCCCAAGGGCTCACAGCTTCCTGGTGCCGTGCCTCTCAGTGTGGAGTTCGACGTCGCTCCGTCGACTGTGGCCAAGGCTGTACGTGACCTCAAGAACCGTGGACTGCTCATAGCCTCCCCAGGTTGGGGCACGTTCGTCGCCTGACGTTTCCTAGGGACACTTTGGCCCTGTCTAGGCGCCCTGTCTCCTGCTTGCCCTTGGGATGACTGCACTTGTTTCAGGCGCCACTCATCTAGGACATGCTGGCACGCTATGAACTCACACGCTTTATTCCCTTGCACATACCCGGGGTAATGCTTGTGTTCCATGTCGTGAGACCCGCCGGGGTGGCCTTCCTTCAATCGTGTACGGGTTGTTCTCGTTCAAGATCACGAACATACCCGTACGTGGTCCTTGCACCCCGTCATGTACGGGTTTTGAAATTCTCAGAAGTCTGAGGAGCAGTACGGTTGAACCAAGAAGAGTGGATTGCAAAGTGGCTTGAGAAAGCCCCTCCACTATCAGATGAGACAGCGGAAGACATTCTATTTCTACTTGGCTTGAAATCCCGAGAAACAGAACAAGGGCCCCCGCCGAAGCAGGGGCCCAATTGCCAGTGTCAGTGTTCCCAATCATCTCCATAGCCATTCGCCTTGGCAAGGAAATGCCGGGGCTTGGGATTGTGGTTGTACTCCTCCACAACCGGCGGGTTGGGGTTCGGCTCAATAAGGCCAGGAACCTTGACGAGAGACGTAATCCCAACGGTCTCACTCTGATATTCCAGGGCCAGGGATGCTTCCCAAGTAAGCATCCCATCGGAGTTGAGTTCCCAATACTCCAGGTTGTCACCCTGGGAGTGTCCGAGCCGCGGAACGGTGTCGATATCGCCGGCGGTCACAACCCATGAGAACAGCCCTGCATGCCTCTCCAGAGTCGCCTTGGCTTCCATGGCAGCCTTATACAGTCGCTCCCATTCCTCACGAGCCTTGACAGCCTTGGCAGCTTCCCTAAGGCCCATCGGCACGAGCTCTTCCCGGACCCCGTCCTCAAAGGCCTTACGAGCCTTGGTAACCAGAGCCTCAAGAGCCGGCACCATGCGCTTGTATTCGTCTACCTTGGTCAGGATAGCGCGCAGCACCTTATCGCGGTCAGGCAGCGCCTTACCTGCCGCAGCGGCCTCAATCTCCTGCTCTCGGAGGTCCCTCTCAGCCTCCTGCACTGCGGAAACGTGGTACACGTACTGATCCAAGGCATTGAGAGTCCTACGAGGGGCGTACCGGGCATTCTCCTGCCGGTACGTTTCCAACCTAGCCACGGCATCTTCATACGCCTTACGCAGCCCCTTAACCTTAGAGGAAAGCGAAAGGTCCTTCGGGGGCTCAAAGTTATTCGTAGTCATGTTGTCTCCCATTAAACGATCGGTGTCCGGTCCTCAGAGAAGTTGTTCCCTACGGTCGTTGTAATCTCAGTACCAAGCCTGATCCGCTCATTGGTACCGTCGTTGTGGATGCCTTCCAAGAGGGCATGGAGGTAGGCGGAGTTGATACTCACATCCTTGGCCCCGGAAATGTGCACTCCGTAGTCAGGGGACGTGTTCGCGGTACCCCCGTCATCCGTACCCACATAGCAAGTAAGACCAGTGACAACTACAGGAGCAGTACCGCTAAGACGTAGGCCGGCATAACCTCCACCACCAGGACCACCATTACGGCCATCCCTACGGGTCATGAGCCCCTGGATAAGGAAGCCACCATTGCCGCTAGCATCGTGGCGCACCCCATCCCAACCATTCCTGTCGGTAGAGCATCCGATTAGGGACATGGAGCCCGACCCGGGCCAGTTACCCCAACCCCCGGCAATGTGAAACCCATAGTTGCCGTTCCACTCGGCACGACAATGAGTCACTATGCCGTTTGCACAGTTGATGAGCTTAAATCCCGTAGACCAACATCCAATTACCTGGCAGTCTTCCAGGGTGATATCAGTGTTCCGTTCGAACACCATCCCATTGACGTGACAGTTGTCTACCATCACGGAGTGAAGACGCCACGAGTAAGGCCAATCACCGTTGGCAGCACCTGCGGTAATGATGCCGTTGTTCGGCATCTGACGAATACAGACGTCCCTCAGCACAACGTTCTGCACATTACCCTTGGCATAGATACCGTCAAGGCCACCAGTAGGCACCTTAGAGCCATCAAGCATCAGATTAATGATGCGTTGCTCCCCATTGATTGCAGGATGATCCCCATCGTCCTCACCAATGATGGTAATCATGGCGCCTGTATTGAACGTGGGCGCAGCCTGCAAATAGCACGGCCACTCGTCACCAACCATCCCGGGGCCCACCATTAGGTTGCTGTGGGACCCCAGGAGAGTCACACCGCGGGGAAGGTCTAGGGGCTGTGAGACCTTGTAGACCCCCTTGGGGAAGTAGACAACCCCGCCATAGTCAGCAGCTTCAATAGCTGCCTGAATGGCCGGGGTGTCATCCGCTATACCGTCTCCTAGGGCCCCATATGAAGCTGCCTTGACGTTGTGCCAGTCATTGCTACTCCCGCCCTCTCCGAGGGCGTCAGGGAGCTGTGCAGGCAGTACCTTGCCATCAGGGCCAAGAGTGGCAAAGCCATTTGCAACGCCCCTCTGAGTCGTAATCTCGGCAACAGCAGCTCGCTTGGAGCCGTGAGGGTCATCCGCGGTCAGGTGGAAGGCCAGCACTCCGGCAGTGTTGATCGGGACCATGGCCACACGGCCGGCGCCAAAGTCGGCGTAGACCAGGGTGATATTATCCGGGCCGTAAAAAGGCCCCACCATGCCCTGAGAGTCCGCGGTAAGCACCTGCATGGGAATACCCGAGGAATCCAATAGGTCAGTGATCTGTGTAGCTTCCTCTGTGGGACCGTTCCATACGGTCCCCTCAGCACCGGGGGCCCGAGAACCATCTATATTCTCGGCCACATCTGCGGCTGTGCCGCCAAACAAGTTCCTAGCCATACAAGTTCCCCTTTGGTCAGTCGTTGTTCAGGGCGTAGCGAATGGCGCTACGCACATCAGGGTCAGAAACGCCAGAGAGGGCGTCTTCCAGGGAGATACCCAGCACCCTGGCCAACTTGAGTTGATGGGACAATGTGGGGGCCGTGGCGCCTGTAAACCACTTCTGTGGTGTGTGGTCATGGACTTGGCATGCCTTGGCTATCTCGCAATAAGAGATGCCACGGACCTTCCTAATGACGCCCCAGCTACCGGGGTCCCACACGTTGATATCGCTCATTGGTTGCTTCCTTGTCTGTGAGGTGTCATGCGGTGTGAAAGGGGTATCAGCATGCATGAAAAATGGCCCCGGCCAGAAAGACCGGGGCCACTTCCCTGGGCAATTCGGGACCAGCGCTGAGCAAGGAGGGGGATCATGCATGACTACAAACCGCGGAAGAGGCGTCAGCATTGCTGATGCCGACTAGGGGTGAGAACTTCTCCGCTCTTCTCCCTACCTATGACGTAGGTGTCACTCGACACCCCTTTGTGACACCCAAGGGGGGAAGTGAGGCACAGATCACACCAGGAGGGACCACAGAGCTACCAAGGCTCTGTACGGCCTTCTAAGAGCCTCCCAGGGGCTCAGATGACCAAGGAGGCCAGGGAACCACTCTGAAGCCGCCTCAGAGCCATACAGAGGCTCTGAGGGGCGCGGGACAAGGTATGTCGTCACCTTCGTTCCTCACAGCCATTAAATGGCTGGTCTCACTGCCAGCCTTGAAGGCTGACTAGTTTGACAGTCGGTCTCTCCGTTCCCTCCTTGCCGTGGCTGTCTGAGATCCCTAATCGAAGACAGACAGTCAAAGGATCTTGTTCCTACTAGCCAAGGTAAATACTCCTAGTCTCTTAAGGAGACTAGGAGGAAGTTAGTGTTAGAAGTTAGTACGCCACATCTGACGTACACCCCCCGTCAGATCTGACGTACACCCTAGGCGTCCGGCATAGCTCCAAGTCGGTAGGTCACCGGTCCGTTAAAGGTTCGGCTCTGCTCTCGGATGAGGTCTGCCTCCCTCAGAGCCTCAAACCCTCGTTCCACAGTTCGCCGGCCTTTGGGCAGCATCTCTGTAACCGTGTCGATAGTGGGGAACACGCCTTGGGTGTTCCCGTTTCCTCCGAAGCTAGCCAAGGCCACGGCTACACGTACCGCGGAGTCCTTGACATCCTGTCGGTTGACTATCTGAAGCCATTCATTAGGGCGTTTGGTCATGTCCACCCATGCGGCCTTAAAGCGCTCTTTCTCTCTAGCAGCCTCAGCCGCTTTCTCCGCAGCCTCCCGTCGCTCTTGATCGACTATCCAAGGGCTCTTTTCCGCCCAAGGATCACAATCTACCTTCCCGCTATTGATCTGTTCAGTGGTCACGCTTGTCTCCCATCCTTGCGGTTACCTTGTCAATCTCCTCTGCCATGGAATTGACCATGGCGTCATGAATCATGTCTTCTGCCTCAGGCCAATCCACCTTGTACAGGCCGGCCACAAACCAGACAGCCGCAGTCATGTCCATAGCTCCACGCCAAACCATCGATCCCACACGTTCGATGGCAAGTTCCTTTTCTGCCTTAGTCATCCTGTCCTCTCCAGACACGACAAAGGGCCCGTAACGTGTGTCACGGGCCCTGCTTCTACTACTTGTTCAGTTGTTGTATCTCAGAGACTCAAGCATATGGTTTGCCCATATCCCTGTCAGGAACTCTGCGGACTCGTCCTCAGACAGGCATGCAGTCTGTGCGTAGATCTTGACCGCTGCTCCTAGGGTCAAGGTTCCTGCACTCCAGTGATCCCCCAAAGTGTTGACCAGTTCGGTCAACGTCTCCAACTGTCCTTCCTCCCAGTCTGACAGTTCCTCACCGTTCTCGTCTACGTACAGACCCATGTTAGGGTTACCTCTCTCTCACGAGAGACAGAGGGGCGTTCAGTTTGGCGACAGGGCGCCCCTCTGCCAATGTAACAACGGTGTAGCGTGGGTTATTCCCCGGACAGGCCTAGGTGCTCCATCCTTGTCTTGCGCTCTGGCCAGGATTCCGGGGCCGGCGTGACGTCAAACGTCTTACGCCCTACCTCAATCCGGTAGCCAGACTTGATCAGTTGCTTCCTCTGGCCTTCCAAGTCCAGAGTCCCCCACAGCTCTAGGAACGTCTGTCCTGTGTCTGTTTCAGACCAGTGGCCCTCAACCACAGGTTCCGCGGCTAGCTCTGTCTCTCGCGCCCTCAGAGCATGCATGCGATCCCTGTATTCCTTGGGGTTGTCCTCGAACTCCCCCTCTACGTACAGGTGCCGCAGACGAGAGATGCGCTTGCGGGTAGCTTCCAGCTCCCTAGTGTTGTCCGTCCCAGGGACCCATACTTTCTCGGTCACTCGCTCCTGTCCGTAGCGCTGTAGGAAGTAGATCTCAATCCACTCTTCAACTTCCGCAGCACGGACCGAAATACCGCGGCACCGATCTTCCTTGGGCCACGCCCCACAGGTGTAGTACCGGTAGTCCACACCGCTATGGACGGATGACTTGTGGATTGCCTTACTGCCACACTGTCCACACCAGACAACACCGTACAGAGGTGACGTGCCGTTGACTCGTCGCACCTTGGTCTGGATCCGAGCCTCAACGGCTGCTTGTAGGACTTCCCACTCTTCCTCTGTGAAAATAGGCTCTGCCACCTGTACAGGCTGTCCCTGACTGTCGTACAGCACCTCACCCTTGTGCTTCTTGTAGCCGAGTAGGGCAGGATCCCTGAGCAAGGACTTAACGGTTGTCTCGCTCCACTGCTCCGGTACGCCCTCTGCCGCGCCACGACGGTGCACAGGCTTACCGCGGCGCAGCCTGGCACGGTCCCGGGCAGTGTGTTCCCCTGACTCATTCAGAGCCTTGGCCACACCAAAGAACGACTGTCCGGCAAGAACCTGTCGCCGCATCTCTTGCAACACCTTGACCATGTCAGGATCTTGCTCTAGGTACGTCGCTGTCTTCCCGTCCAAGTACCGCTTGACCGGACGGTAGCCAAACGGGGGGATACCTCCCGTCCATCGAGTGGTGAACCTGCGTCGTTCGTGGCTGTCCTTGGTCCGTGCCTTGATCCTGTCCAGCTCCATAGCAGGGCCAAGGCCCTTGGCATGCAGGAGCAGCCGGCCGGTACGGGAGTGCATCTGCTCATTGAAGCCAGGGTCATCCAACACAAGGACAGTCTTGTTGTGCTCGATGGCCCAAAAGACAAAGCGCAGGAAGTGAATGTCATCCCGGGATAGTCGGTCCTGTGTCGACACCCAAAGTTCGTCCCACTTGGACAGGTTCTCCTCTGTCAGCCAAGGGCCAAGTTCCTTGCGCTGGAACGGGTCAACGTCACCCGAGACAGAGAGGTCAACCGCAGTACCAACGACCGTGGCGCCCTCTGTCTCAGCACGCCGGGTCAGTTTGTCGTGCTGGCTCTCAATGGAATCTGACTTCTCATTGCGGTCATCAGAGATGCGCTCCGCAAACAGGACCCTTCGCACTGACTGACCTCTCCCCCAGGGGTGCGGCCCCCTGCCGCACCCTCTGTCTTCAGAGTAGCGCAGTTTC
This sequence comes from Streptomyces lancefieldiae, assembly GCF_031845825.1. NCBI lineage: Bacteria > Bacillati > Actinomycetota > Actinomycetes > Kitasatosporales > Streptomycetaceae > Streptomyces > Streptomyces lancefieldiae. The sequence continues at coordinate 45,308 of NZ_JAVRFH010000015.1, forward strand.
GTCACTCAGTCTGGATCCACAAACAGATCCGCGATGCGGACGCGCGCGGCGAGTTCGACCGGTTGCCCGGCGCGGGCAAGCCCCTTCCGAGTGACGTCGAGTCCACGTACGACGAACTGTGGTGGGTCAAACGGAAGATGGCCCGCGAAGGGTTCTCGGTGGTGCCGCCCACGCTGGCGCTGCGCAAGGAGGCGGAGGACGCCCTGGAGGCGGCGGCGAACGCGCCGTCGGAGCGGATCGTCCGCAGAATCGTCGAGGAGATCAACGTCAAGATCCGCGACGTCATGTTCAAGCCGCCGCCCGGCCCCCCACTGGGTCTGAAGCCCTACGACGTCGAAGAGGTCGTACGGCAGTGGCGGGAGCGCCGGGCGGATCGGTGACGCCCGCGCGTCACAGGCGCGTCAGGCGGTCCGCCAGCTCGCGGTAGTCCCGCAGGGCGAGGCGGAGTTGTTCGGTGTCGGTGCTGGTCGCGCGGTTGTCGTCGCCGGTGTTCTGCCAGGACGCGCGCAGGCTGCGGCGGCGGTGCGTCACGGCGTCCGTCAAGCGGGCGGTGAGCTCCTCGAGGACGCGGTCGGCCTCCTCGACGGAGGCTCGGGGCGCGTCGACGAACCCCACCACCGCGTGGTGCAGCCGCTGACCGAGCCTGTCGCTCTCCTCATGCGGGAGAAGCGCCCCGCCGCCCGCCGCCGTCCCACCGGAGGCACCGGCCACCGGACCGATACCGGCCGCCGAGCCCGTGCCGGACACCGAACCGGTCCCGGGCGCCGGGCCGGTCCCAGGCCGAGAGCCCGCACCGCCCACCGGGCCCGCGCCGACCGCAGGACCGGTACCGGCCGCCGAGCCCGCGCCGGACGCCGGGCCGCTCTCGGCCACCGGGCCGGTCCCGGGCGCAGAGCCGGTACCGGACGCCGGGCCGGTCCCGGGCGCAGAGCCTGTACCGGCCCCCGGTTCCGTGCCGGACGCCGGGCCGGTCCCGGGCGCAGAGCCGGTACCGAGCGCAGAGCCGGTACCGAGCGCAGAGCCGGTACCGGGCGCCGGGCCGGTCCCGCTCGGCGGGCCCGTGCCCAGTGCCGTCTCGCCGCGGGCGTCGGGTGTCTGCCCCTCTCGCTCGGCGGGGGTGCCGCCGGGCTGCCGGGTCACCTCGGACATCTCCCTCAACTCTCCTTCGGCCGGCTCTTGTGGAACGACCAGGTGTGGTGCGCGCGGGCCGGCGCCCGTCCGTCGCCGGGTGTCCCGGCACGGTGCCGGCCGCCGTCCTGACGGCCCGGGCGTACCAGGTCCTCGAACAGCGCGCGGGCCTCCACCATGGACGCGCGCATCTCCTCCGTGCCCGCGCCGCTGTCCTGGGCCCCGTCCCCGCGCGCGTGCGTCACGCGGTGCACGCGCCGGTAGCCGTCGACGTGGTGCGCGTGGTGCACGGACAGCGCCGCGAGCTGCTCCTCGTACTGCCCGCCGTCCGGGAAGCCCCGGGCGCCGGCCAGCTCCGCGAGCAGCCTGTCCGCCTCGCCGACCGCCTCCCGCGGGGAGTCGACGAAGCGCTCCTGGGCCGCGGTCCAGCGCGCCTCGAAGCGCTCGCGCTCGGCCGGCTCCAGCGGCCTCTCGTGCAGCGACCCGTGCCGCTCCACGCGCCCGGCCAGCTCGCGCTCGGCGGCCTTGGTGTCGCCGTCGTGCCGGGCCACGGCCCGGTCGTACTCGGGCCCGAAGCGCCGCTTCAGGCTTCCGCCGTGCTGGGGACCCCGTGCGCGCAGGGCAAGGACGGCCGCGACGACGAGCACGACCGCCACGATCACGATCAAAGCGATGATCACGCCTGTGGACATGAGTGCCTTCCGGGTTCTCGGCCCGCCGGCTTTCCGAGCGGGCCGGTTCGTCGTCCGGGTTGCCCCGGAGTCCGCCCTCAAACGGCGCCCGGCGCGCGCCGACGGCCCAGCGATGGGAAAATACGCTCGCGCACCGGGCCGGTCCGTCCCGACAATGCCGGTCATGACCTGGACCGTCGCCCCGGAACCGCACGACTCCCCCGTCGCCGCCGCCCTCTGGCGCGCGTACTACACGGAGGTCAGCGACCGCTGGTACCTGCTGCACGAGGGGCGGCGCACCGACCCGGGCGAGCTGGAGCGGGAGATCGCCGCCGACTCCGGCGCCGACCTCGTACCGCCCCGGGGGCAGTTGCTGGTCGCGCGGTACGGCGCCGAACCGGCCGGTACCTCGGGCGTACGGCTGCTGGACGACACCACCGCCGAACTCACCCGGGTCTTCCTGTACCAGGGGATGCGCGGCCGGGGCGGTGCCGCGCTGCTCGTGCGGGCCGCCGAGGACGCGGCACGGGCGCTCGGGGCGTCGCGGATGGTCCTCGACACGCGCGGCGACCTCGTCGAGGCCCGCGCTCTGTACGCGCGCCTCGGCTACACGGAGACCGAGGCGTACAAGGAGGGCCCGTACGCCGAGCACTGGTTCGTGAAGCCGCTCCCGCCCGTCGCCTGACTCCGACCGACCGGGTCAGCCGACCCGCGCCGGTGTGCGCCGGTCGTGCGGGCGCTCCCGCTCCGAGCCGCACAGCTCACCGGTGAGTTCCTTCACGAGCCGCACCAGGTCGGTCGGGCGGTCCGGGCCCCACCAGTCGCCGAGCAGCTCGGCCAGGGAGTCCTCACGGGCCCGCGCCAGCCCCTCGGCGACCTCGCGTCCCCGGTCGGTGAGGACCAGGTCGGGGCCCTCGCGGACGGCGAGGTTCCGTTCCTCCACCTGGCGGGCGGCGGCCATGACGGTGGCCAGCGGGACCGGGCTGCGCTCGGCCAGCACGGCCGGCTCGACCCGGCCGTACCTCCTGACCCGCAGCAGCATCCAGCTCGACGCCGGCAGCAGGTCGTAGCCCGCCCGCGCGGTGATCCTCCGGTAGATCTCCCGGCGGCCCTCGCGGGTGCCGAGCACGGACAGCGCACGGCACACCTCGTCGTGCGAGGAACGCTCCACCGGGTTGCTGGCGAAGGTCTGCGTGCCGTCCGGTGCCGTGACGGAGCCGCGCAGCCGGTCCTCCTTCAGGAACCAGGCCAGCACGAAGCCGAGGAGGGCGACGGGGGCTCCGTACAGGAAGACGTCGGTGATGGAGGAGGCGTATGCGTGCAGCGCCTCCGGACGCAGTGCGGGCGGCAGGGCGGCGATGCCGCGCGGGTCCCCCTTCAGGGTGTCCGCGGAGACTCCGGGCGGGAGCCCCTGGCCCCGGAAGGCGTCGGCGAGCCGGTCGCCGAGGCGGCCCGCGAAGATCGTGCCGAAGACGGCGACACCGAAGGCCGCGCCGATGGAGCGGAAGAAGGTCGCACCGGAGGTGGCGACGCCCAGGTCCTCGTACGACACGGCGTTCTGCACGATGAGGACGAGGACCTGCATCACCAGGCCGAGGCCCAGGCCGAAGACGAAGAAGTACGCGCTCATCTCGGCGGTCGAGCTGTTCTCGTCGAGCTGGTGCAGCAGGAGCAGGCCGAGGGTGGTCACGGCGGTCCCCAGGACGGGGAACACCTTCCAGCGGCCGGTGCGGCTGACGATCTGCCCGGAGCCGGTCGACGCCAGCAGCACGCCGACCACCATCGGCAGCATGTGCACACCGGACAGGGTCGGGCTGACACCCTGCACGACCTGGAGGAACGTCGGCAGGTAGGTCATCGCGCCGAACATCGCGAAGCCGACGACGAAGCTGATGACGGCGGAGAGCGTGAAGGTGCGGACGCGGAACAGTTCGAGGGGGAGGACGGGCTCCGCGGCCTTGCGCTCGACGGCCACGAACACGGCGGCGAGGACGACCCCCAGCACCGCCAGACCGATGATCTGCGGCGAACCCCAGGCCCAGGTCGTGCCGCCGAGCGAGGCCACCAGCACCAGGCAGGTGGCGACGGAGGCGATGAGCAGGGTGCCGAGGTAGTCGATGGTGTGCCGGGTGGCCCGGCGCGGGATGTGCAGGACCGCCGCGATCACGGCGAGGGCGACGACGCCGATGGGCAGGTTGACGTAGAAGACCCAGCGCCAGCTCAGATGCTCGGTGAAGACTCCGCCGAGCAGCGGCCCCAGCACGCTGGTCGCGCCGAAGACCGCGCCGAACAGCCCCTGGTAGCGCCCGCGTTCGCGGGGTGGGACCAGGTCGCCGACGATCGCCATCGACAGCACCATGAGGCCGCCGCCGCCCAGGCCCTGCAGCGCCCGGAAGGCGATCAGCTCGGGCATGCTCTGCGCCACGCCGCACAGCGCCGAGCCGACCAGGAAGATCCCGATGGCCGCCTGGAACAGCCTCTTGCGCCCGTACTGGTCGCCGAGCTTGCCCCACAGCGGGGTCGCGGCGGTCGCGGCCAGCAGGTACGCGGTGACCACCCAGGACAGGTGCTCCAGGCCGCCCAGGTCACTGACGATGGTGGGCAGCGCCGTCGACACGATGGTCTGGTCGAGGGCGGCGAGCAGCATGCCGAGGAGCAGGGCTCCGATCGAGACGAGCACGCCACCGGAGACCTGCTCCTGCCCCTCGCCCCCTGGTTCCCGCCCGGGGGACTTCGCCGGGTCGTCCGCCGGGTTGTCCGCCGTCTCGCGCACATCTGGAGCCATCGAAACCTCCCACGCGGTGTCTCCCAGGTGCCGTCGCGTCGCGCACCTCGTCCATCCTGGCCGGTGTGTCCGTTTACGGCCTGTTCAGTCCTGGGGGAAGCCGGTATTCCGGGGGCGTACGCGCGGGAGTATGGAGAAAATCTGCATAATCTCTGGAGTTCGCGAGGGGAGTCGCGAGGGGAGGGACGAACGCGTGGAGCAGCAGAAGAAGCCGTCGCAGGACCCGCAGGGGGCGGCCCCGGGGCACCCGTGCCCGGAGTGCGGAGCGGCCAGGGAGGCGGACAACACGCCCTCCTGCTCCTGCGGGGTGCGGGCGGCCGACGCCCTGCGCGACGCGCGCACGGCACAGGCGGCCGCGGCGGAGGACTTCGATCCGCTGCGCATACGGCCGTACGTGGAACTGGACGGCACCGGCGAACCCGCCACGCCGCCGTCCGCCACGCCGCCGTCCGCCACGCCGCTGGACACGACGCCACCGTCCAGGACGCCGGCACCCGGGACACCGGCCTCCGCACCCGCGCCGACGCCCGACCCGGACGCCACCATGACGCTGCGCGCCGTCGGCACCGAGCCGCCCGGCGCGGCCACGGAGGCGACCTCGGTACTGCCCACGCCCCTGGCACCCTCGGCCGGTCCGCCCAGCGCGCACGACCTGCGCCTGTTCGAGACGTCGGCCCCCACGGGCTCCGGACCCGCGGGACCGTCCGGACCGGCCACGCCCGTGGACCCCGGCCCGGACGGTGACGGCGGGCGTCCACCGCGCCGACGGCGCCGGGGCGTACTGCTCAGTGCCGCGGCGGCGGTCGTGGTCGTGGTGGGCGCGGCCGGATTCGCCGGCGGGCTGTTCTCCTACGAGGCCCCCTCGCGGGACGGGGCGCTGCCGGACGAGGTCAGGGCGAGCGTGCCGGACCCGTCGACCGGCAAGGCCTCGACGACCCCCGCACCGAGCCCCACGTCCGCCCCGCCGGCCTCCGCGTCGCCGTCGGCCTCCGCTTCCGCCTCCGCATCGCCCAGTACGAGTCCGTCGACCTCGCCGTCCCCGTCGGCATCGAACGCGTCACCCACGCCGTCCCGGTCGGCCGAACCGACGCAGAGCACGACGACGACGCCGACCGCCGACCCGACGGAGGAGTCCGACGGGCACGACCAGGACCACGACAACGGCTCCCCGCTGCACCGCGGCGACCGCGGCCCCGAGGTCGCCGAACTCCAGCAGCGGCTGACCAAGGTGTACCTCTACACCGGCGACATCGACGGCACCTTCGACCAGCAGGTCGAGGAGTCGGTCCGCAACTTCCAGTGGTCCCGCGGCATCCGCACGGACGAACTCGGCGTGTACGGCCAGGCCACCCGCCGCCAGCTGGAGTCGGAGACACGGGGCCGGTAGGCGCACGGCGGATGCGGGAGGCGCGGGCGCGGGCGCGGGAAACATCGGTGCGAGGGCATCAGCAACCGCCACGGTCGGCGAGGGCCAGCGGTCCACGGCGGCGCGGTCGGCGGAGGCGCGGGCGCGGGCGCCGCGGTTCACAGGAGCCTCGTACGCCGGAGCCGTCTACGCAGAAGCCCAAGCGGGGGCACGGCGGCCCCGAACACACGAGGTGAGGGGTGGGGCGGGCGCGGAGGGCGCGGGAAGCGCAGACACGGCAGCCGTGAACGCGGGGCGCACGCACCGGAAGCGCCGGCACGGGCGGCACGAACACGAGAACCCCGGGCACGGGCAGCGCGAACACGTGAGCCCCCGGCACGGCAAGCGCAGACGCCCCGCCCGCGCGCACGGCGACCGTCGGCGGGGCTCGGCCCCCGGACTCGCGTCGTCCCGTCAGCCGATGTGCAGCCGCAGCGTTCCGTCCGCTCCGGCCTCCACCCGGACCCGCGTCAGGTCCTCGACGACCACGTCCGGCCCGTGCAGACCGGCTCGCGGGCCGACCCCCACGACCCGCATCCCGGCGGCGCGCGCGGCCGTGATGCCGGCGCCGGAGTCCTCGAAGGCGATGCAGTCGGCGGGGGCGATGCCCAGTTCGGCGGCGCCCTTGAGGAAGCCCTCGGGGTCGGGCTTGCTGGCCCCGACGGACTCCGCGGTGATGCGGACGTCGGGCAGGGCGAGCCCGGCAGCGGCCATCCGCGCGGTGGACAGCGGAACGTCGGCCGAGGTCACCAGGGCGTGCGACAGGCCGCGCAGCGAGGCGAGGAACTCCGGCGCCCCGGGGATCGCGACGACGCCCTCGGTGTCGGCGGTCTCCTCGGCGAGCATGCGCGCGTTGTCGGCGTGGTTCTGCTCCATGGGCCGGTCCGGCAGCAGCAGCGCCATCGAGGCGTAGCCCTGCCGTCCGTGGACGACCTTCATGACCTCGTCGCCGTCCAGCCCCTGCCGGTCGGCCCAGCGCCGCCAGACACGCTCGACGGCGGCGTCCGAATTGACGAGGGTGCCGTCCATGTCGAGCAGCAGGGCACGGGCGGTGAGAACGGTGGTGGCCGTCATCGGCAGACTCCAAGGCGCGGGGTGGGGACAAGGCGGCCCCGCCCGCCGGTCAGGGAAAACGGGCGGGAGCCACTTTGTTTCTCCACGGTACAAAACAGGTCGGGCTCGCGCCACCGCCCCGGGCGACCGTTCACCGTCCGTTCGCCCGCTCAGCCGGCGACCGCCTCCCACAGGCTCCACACGCCGAGGCCCGTCATCAGCAGCGCCGCCACCTTGGTGATCAGCGCCAGCGGCACCCGCTTCATCAGGGCCTTTCCGCCGACGATGCCGAGCCCGGCCACCGCCCACAGCGCCAGCACCGCGCCCAGGCCGACGGAGAGCGGGTCGTCGTAGCGGGCCGCGAGGTTGGCCGTCATGATCTGCGTCAGGTCGCCGAACTCGGCGACCAGGATGAGCATGAAGCCGGCCCCGGCGACCTTCCAGAAGGACTGGTCCTCGGGCTTGCGGATGTCCTCGTCCTCGTCGCCCTTCTTCATCAGCAGCACGGCGGCGCCGCCCAGGAACAGCACTCCGGTCAGCGCGTGCACGATCTGCTGCGGCAGCAGGGTCAGCACACTGCCGGCCGCGACGGCGAGTACGACGTGCAGCGCGAAGGCGGCGGCGACGCCGGCGAAGACGTACGAGGCGCGGTAGCGCGTGCCGAGGACGAGGCCGGCGAGCGCGGTCTTGTCCGGGAGTTCGGCGAGGAAGACGACGCCGAAGACGAGCGCCGTCACGGTGAAGCTGATCAAGGGGTCCTCTATCGGTCGGGGCCGCCCCGCCGAGAGTGCTGATCCTTCGCGCAGGACACCTCGGCACGGCAGCACACGGTCGCCCCCGCCGAACGGCACGGGCGTGCACTGCTTGCCGAAGGTCTCGCTGGCCGACCCCGTGAACGAGGTCCGCCTCCGGGCGCCGGCTCAAACGGGCTGAGCAGTATGTCGACGGTCCGGCGAAGAGCTACTCCCCTTCTGCGTCATCCATGGTACGCGAGCCCGGGAGCGCCCCCGAGGGGCGAAAGTCCCGCCCCAGCCGACACGACGCCCCACCCCGAGCCGGCACCGCGCCCCATCCCAAGCCGACACCGGCGTGCCCCACCTCAAGCCGGCACCGCACCCCGCCGCAAGCCGGCACCGCTTCCCGGCGCGAGTCCTGTCATACCCATAGACGTGCCATGCACACGTCACTAACTTCTTACCGACCGCACACCTGTACGCCATGCGGCGTCGCGAGCATTCCCCTGCCCGCACTCCAACGCCCCCGCACCCAAAGGGAGTTCGCATGCCGAAGTTCTACGCGCGTCGACGACTCGGTTTCCTCGCCGCGTTCACCGGGCTCATAGCCTCCGCCGGGCTCCTCAACGGCCCGGCCGCCTCCGCCGCCCTCCCCACCCCGGTCAGTGCCACCACCGCCCGCACCTACCTCGCCTCCCTCACCGTGGCCACCGAGAACCGCACCGGCTACGACCGCGACCTCTTCCCGCACTGGATCACGCAGTCCGGCTCCTGCAACACCCGCGAGACCGTCCTCAAGCGCGACGGCTCCGGCGTCGTCACCGACTCCTCCTGCGCCGCCACCAGCGGCAGCTGGTACTCCCCCTACGACGGCGCCACCTGGTCCGCGGCCTCCGACGTCGACATCGACCACCTCGTCCCGCTCGCCGAGGCCTGGGACTCCGGCGCCGGCTCCTGGACGACCTCCCGGCGCCAGGCCTTCGCCAACGACCTGACCCGCCCCCAGCTCCTCGCGGTCACCGACAACGTCAACCAGGCCAAGGGCGACCAGGACCCGGCCACCTGGATGCCCTCGCGCACCGCCTACCGCTGCACGTACGTCCGCGCCTGGGTCCAGGTGAAGTACTACTACGGCCTCTCGGTCGACTCCGCCGAGAAGTCGGCTCTGCAGAACCACCTCGCTAGCTGCTGAGGCCCCGCCCACCACGCGTTCGGCGCGGAGCCTCCCCGCCGGCCTCCGTCGTTCCGTACCGTACGGGGCGACGGAGGAGGGGATGGCCATGGCCGGACTGCGCCTGGGACCACTGCTGAGGTACACCGACGGCTCCTGCGCGACCGTCTGGGTCGAGACCGACCGGCCCTGCACGGCCGAGGTGCGCTGCGCCGACGGCAGCCACGGCACGACCCGCACCTTCCAGGTCGCGGGCCACCACTACGCCCTGGTCCCGGTGAGCGGCCTGACACCCGGCACCACGACGGAGTACGAGGTGCTCCTCGACGGCGCCCGCGTGTGGCCGCCGCCCGACTCGCGCTTCCCGCCCTCGGTGATCGTCACACCCTCGGCGGGCGCGGGCATACGCGTCGCCTTCGGCTCCTGCCGCTGGTCCGCGCCGCCCGCCGGTGGGAAGGACCCGGTGGGCCCGGACGCGCTGGACGCCCTCTCCGCCCGCATCGCGGCCGACCCGCGCAGCGCGCGCCCCGACGTGCTGCTCCTGCTCGGTGACCAGGTGTACGCCGACGAGGTCTCCGACGCCACGCGCCAGTGGCTCGCCGGCCGCCGCGACCCGAAGGAGCCTCCGGGCGACCAGGTCGCGGACTACGAGGAGTACACCCGCCTCTACTACGAGTCGTGGCTCGACCCCGAGGTGCGGTGGCTGCTGTCCACCGTGCCCAGCTGCATGATCTTCGACGACCACGACGTCATCGACGACTGGAACACCTCCGCCGCGTGGCTCGCCGACATGCGGGCCACGCCCTGGTGGCAGGAGCGGCTGCTGAGCGGGCTGATGTCCTACTGGGTGTACCAGCAGCTGGGCAACCTCTCCCCGGACGAACTGGCCACCGACCCCCTCCACGCCGCCGTCCGCGAGAGCCCCGACGGCACCGACGCGCTGCGTGAGTTCGCCGCGCGGGCCGACGCCGATCCGGCCGCCGTCCGCTGGAGCTACCGGCGTGACTTCGGCCGCGTACGGCTGCTGATGGTGGACTCCCGCGCGGCCCGCGTGCTGGACGAGGGCCGCCGTACGATGCTCGACCCGGGCGAGGCCGCCTGGCTGCGCGAGCAGGTCCTGGAGGGGCGGGACTCCTACGACCACCTGCTCATCGGCACCTCACTGCCCTGGCTCCTGCCCCACCTGGTGCACGACGTGGAGGTGTGGAACGCCTCGTTGTGCGGCGGCGAACGGGGCGCGCGCTGGGCCCGGCTCGGGGAGAGGATAAGGCGCGGGGCCGACCTGGAGCACTGGTCCGCCTTCCCGTCCTCCTTCGACGCCCTCGCCGAACTGATCGCCGAGGTCGCCGCGGGGCCCGGGGCGCCCGCGACGGTGAGTGTGCTGTCGGGCGACGTCCACCACGCCTACGTGGCCGAACCGACCTGGCCGGGCCGCGCGCCCGACGCCCGGGTGGCGCAGCTGACCTGTTCCCCCGTCCACAACTCGGTACCGCTCTCGATCCGCCTCGGCTTCCGCTTCGGCTGGAGCGCCCCCGCGCGTGCCCTCGGGCGGCGCATCGCACGGCACGGACGCTGTGCGCCACCGGCGGTCCGCTGGCGCAAGACCGGAGGCCCCTGGTTCGGCAACCAGATCATGACGCTGACCCTGCGGGGGCGCTCGGCCCGGCTGCGTCTGGAGCAGACGCGGGCGGAGCGCGACGGGACGACCGTACTGCGGACGATCACGGACCGGGAGCTGGCGTAAGAGGCCGACGAGGCCGAGTATGAATTGAGTCACACCAGTGGGCTTCGGCCCGGCCATGGGAGCGCTCCCACCTGCAAGAGCCGCCACAGCGGGCGGGTGACCACGCGCCAAGCCATGGCCAAATGTTGAACTTGCAAGTACTCGTTAGGCTCACCTAACGTGGGCACCCCACTCGGTTCCCGTCCCCCACCGGCCCCGCCGGCCGGCCCGACCGAAGGAGCACCCCCCACATGTCCGAACGCCTCAACAGCGCCCAGCCCTACGCCCTCGGCCTGTTCCGCATAGTCGTCGGCCTGCTCTTCGCCTGCCACGGTGCCGCCTCCCTCTTCGGCGTCCTCGGCGGCGCTTCCGGCACCGGCGGCACGATCGAGGCGGGCACCTGGCCGGGCTGGTACGCGGCCGTGATCCAACTGGTCGGCGGCAGCCTCGTCCTGCTGGGCCTCGGCACCCGCGCCGCCGCCGTCATCTCCTCCGGCTCCATGGCCTACGCGTACTTCAAGGTCCACCAGCCGGACGCCCTGTGGCCGATGGAGAACGGCGGCGAGGCCTCCGCGATGTTCTGCTGGGCCTTCCTGCTGCTGGCCTTCACCGGCTCCGGCGCCTTCGGTCTGGACCGGTTCTTCGCCCGGCGCTCGTCCGAGCAGGAGAAGACCGCCGCGGAGCGGCAGACGCCGGTCGCGGCCTGATCCGAACACAGCCGTGCCCCTCCCCCCGTCGGTCCCTGCGGCCCCTTGGCGGAGGTGCACGGCTGTCCGGGTGAACACCGCGTGATGACCGCTCGAGCCCCCTGTGAACCCTCTGTCACACCCCCGGCGTAGGCTCTATGGCTGTCATCGGCCGCTCCTGCCGTCCCCGCGTCTCGCGGCATGGCCCGGCCCACGGGGGAGTAACGGGGAGTTGTGGTGGTCGAGAGTCTCGGGAGTATCGGTTCGCTGGTCAGCAGCCCATGGATCTATGTGCTGGTGGCCGTCTCGGTGCTCCTCGACATCTTCCTGCCGGTGCTCCCGAGCGGTGTCCTGGTGATCACGGCCGCCACGGCGGCGGCCGCGGGTTCGGGCGCGGCGGCTGCCGGGCGGGTCCCGCAGGACGTCCCCGACATCCTGGTGCTGACGCTGTGCGCGGCGACCGCCTCCGTCCTCGGTGACCTGCTGGTCTACCGCCTCGCCTGGCGCGGTGGGCCGCGCCTGGACCGCGCGATCGCCCGGTCCCGCCGGCTGACCACGGCGCAGGAACGTCTCGGCGGAGCCCTGGCGCGTGGCGGCGGCGCCCTCGTCGTACTGGCCCGTTTCGCCCCGGCCGGCCGCTCGGTCGTCTCGCTCGTCGCCGGCGCCGCCCACCGCCGGATCCGCGAGTTCCTTCCCTGGTCCGCCCTGGCCGGACTGGCCTGGGCCGCCTACAGCGTCGCCCTCGGCTACTTCGGCGGCCAGTGGCTGGGCGCGTCCTGGCTGGCGGCGGCGGTGTCACTGGTGGCGCTGTTCGGCGCGGGGACGGTGGCGGCGTTCCTGATGCGCCGCCAGCCTCGGACGACCGAGGCCTCATAGGGGCGGGCTTCGCGGCGCGCGGGCAGAGCCCCGGGCCTCTGAGGGCATGCACACGCCGCGGAGCAGGGCCGCGAGGTCCTGGGACCGGGCTCCGGCGACCATCGACTGGTACCAGACGTCGTCGTCGACGACGTAGCGATCGCGGCGGCGTTCGTCGCGTTCCCGGCGGACGAGGCCCTGGCTCTCGAGGAACGCGATCGCCTCGGAGATCGACGCCGGGCCGACCTGGAGGCGCTGGACGAGTTCGGACGCGGTGAGGCTGCCCGCGTCGGTGGTGCAGAGACAGACCGGCACCCGGGCCATCATCTTGGGCGTGCCCGCCTGCGTGGTCGGTCACGACGGCACGGGCGTCAGCGTGTCACGAGGCCCGGCGCGCGCCGACGCCTCCCCGTACCTCCAGGCCGGCCAGCAGTTCGGCCGTGGCTCCGGCGACGGTCTCCACGGCCTGTTCGAAGACCTCCCGGTTGTGCGCGGCGGGCGCGCGGAACCCGGACACCTTGCGCACGTACTGCAGGGCGGCGGCCCTGATCTCGTCCTCGGTGGCCTCCTCGGCCAGCACCGGTGGACGCAGTGTCTTGATGCTGCGGCACATGACGTCAGTCTCCCCTCTTCAGGTCCACTTCAGATCCGCTTCGGATCCACGGCTGCTCCCCAGGTGCCGGGCACAGCCGCTCCCCGTCCTCACCGGCCCGCACGTCCACGTCCTCCATGTTCTTCACGGTAGGGCAGGGGTCTGACAGTCGGCCCTGGTGGCGGAGTCACTCTTTCGCATGAACCACTGAGGGAACGCGCGCCTCAAAATCGAACAGGCGTATCATTGAAACGTGGCTACGACCTATGATTTTCCCAGCGATCTGCTCGCCGGTCAGGAGGAACTGCATCAGGTCCGGGCCGAGCTGTCGGCCCTGCTGAAGAGGCTTCCGTGGTCTGTCGAACCGCTCGACGGATTCAGCGACGACAACGGCTGGCGCATGGTCGAGCGCCCCGCCTCGCCCGGCTGGTCGGCGGACGAACAGGCCGAGGTGGAGAAGCTCCGGCAGCGCGAGCGCGAGCTCGCCGTGTTCGTCAGCACCCATCGCTACTGGTCGCAGATAACCGGCCCCGACCAGGTGAACGCCCGCTCGGAGCTGAAACGCGCCCATGAGGCCCCGGCCCGGGAGACCTCGCCCGAGGACGCCTGAGGGACGCCGGCTCGGGACCTCTCAGGGACCTCACCCTCAGGAGATCACCAAACCCTCGGGAGATCACGAACGACCGCACACAAGAGGCCCCCGGAAGGTCTCCGGGGGCCTCTCGCATCGACGCCGACGGCGTCGGTCCTGGTGGGCGCGGACGGTTTCGAACCGCCGACATCCTGCTTGTAAGGCAGGCGCTCTACCCCTGAGCTACGCACCCAGCACGAGTGGACAGCCTACATGGCCCGGGGCACTGCCCGGCAAACGCGTTACCTGGCAGTGCCCCGGGCCGGGGGTTAACCCCACCTTCGATCCGGTAGTGGCCCGGATCCCCGCGCGGGCCGCGGCTCCGTACGGTCGAAGAGCCTCGTCGACAAGGGCCCTTACGCACCGGAAGGGCCTCCCACGCGGGCACCTCGTCGTCCGTTCCAGGGGGAGATCTCCATGGCCGCCCGTACCGTTCCCGCCCGCGCGTTCGCCGCCATCGGCGCCGTCGCCGTCCTCGTCACGGGACTCAGCGCCTGCTCCTCCGCCGAGGAGGACAAGGACCCCGAGCACCGGTCCTTCGCCCTGCAGGGCCGCACCCTCACCATCGACTCCGACGACTCGGCGCTGGAAATCGTCGCCGCGGACGAGCACACGTCGGGCAAGGTCGAGGTCACCCGCTGGTTCAAGGGGTCGGTCGTCGTCGGCTCGGAGCCCGAGGTGACCTGGAAGATGGAGGACGACCGGCTGGTGCTGCGCATGCACTGCTCCGGCGTCGTCGCCGACTGCGCGGCCAAACACCGTATCGAGGTGCCCCGGGGCATCGCCGTCAAGGTGAAGGACAGCGACGGCAGCGTACAGGCGCGGGGATTCCGGGACGCCCTGAACATCCGCACCGGCGACGGGTCCGTGCGCGTCACCGACTCCACCGGGCCGCTGGAGCTGCGCACCGGCGACGGGTCCGTCCGCGCGGAGGTCTCCTCGCGCCGGGTGAGCGCGCACACCAACGACGGCTCGGTCCAGCTCGAACTCCGCACCGTCCCCGACCTGGTCGAATCCCGCAGCGGTGACGGCTCCGTGACGATCACACTGCCTCGGGCCACGTACAAGGTGTCGACCGAGACCGGTGACGGCGGGGTCGACGTGTCGGTACCGCGTAACGACACCAGCGCGCATGTGGTCAACGCCCGGACCGGTGACGGCAAAGTCACGGTCCGAACCGCGAACTGACCAGCCCGTGTGTTCGTCCCTTACGGGTGGGAGAATGAACCCGGGCAGGACGGACGACACGGGAGAGGGATGTGACGGCGACACCATCGAAGCCGTACTCGCCGATGGTGCCGCGCGCGCAGCGCCTTGCGCACCGGTCCCACCGCCGCCGCCCGCCCGGTGCAGTCCGTGACACGCTCACCCTCGTGGGGCTGCCGCTGCTGGCCGTGCTCGTGCTGCCCGCCGCGTTCGCCGGGGGCGGTACCCGGCGCTGGTTCGGCGGGCGGGCCGAGAGCCAGCGGGCGGAAGCACAGGCCGCGAAGGACGACGCGGCGGCCGCCTTCTACGAGCTGGACACCGCTCAGCGGGATCTGCGGATCTCGATCGAGACGATCGCGGCCGTCGACTCCTCCCCCGCCGCCCGGCGCGCGGTCACCGACTTCGAGGCGCTCGGCCGGCGCATCGACGAGGTCAGCCACCAGTACATCGGCGCCGTCGACGCCCATGACCTGGACCGGGACGACCTGGAGGCGACGGTCGCCTCCCGGGCCCGCACCGAACTGACCGCCGCCAAGAACGAGCTGGGCCGGGT
Organism: Streptomyces lancefieldiae; assembly: GCF_031845825.1. Lineage (NCBI taxonomy): Bacteria > Bacillati > Actinomycetota > Actinomycetes > Kitasatosporales > Streptomycetaceae > Streptomyces > Streptomyces lancefieldiae. Next base: position 60,501 of record NZ_JAVRFH010000015.1, read on the forward strand.
CAAGCAGGAACTGGACCGCTTCGCCGAAGGTCTCGGCCCCCTGCTCGGCAAGGCCGAGACCCAGCTGGCCCGGCTGGCGCCCGCCGTGGAACGCGCCCGGCAGACCCTGCTCGCCGCCTCCAACGCCCTGGACGTCGCACGGGGGACCGGGCTGAAGGCGGACGACCTCGCCGCCCGGCTCGCCACTCTCGGCCCGGAACTGACCCGGCTGAACCAGGGCGCCGGACAGCACGGCGTGCCCCAGACCCTGGAGCGGGCCGAACGGGTCACCCGCGAGGCCGAATCGGTCCGTGCCGAGGCCGAACGGCTGCCGGAACGCGCCGCCGAGATCGGCCACCGGCTGGTCTCCCTGCGCACCCGCGCGCAGGCCCTGACCACCCGTACCGCGCAGGTCGATCCGGTGCTGAGCGAGCTGCGGCGGCGGTTCACGGCCGCCTGCTGGCAGGATCTCCAGCAGGTGCCGGAGCAGGCCGCCGAGTCGGTCCGGCAGGCCGAGCGGAAGCTGACCGAGGCGCAGACCGCCCGCGACGAACAGCGCTGGCCCGACGCCACCGCCCTGCTGTCGACGGTCCGGGCACTGCTGAACACCACCGACGAGGCCGTCTCGGCCGCCGGCGACCGGCTGCACCGGCTGAACGCCGTGCAGAAGGACCCTCAGCAGGAGATCGAGCGCACCCGCTTCGCGATCCGCGACGCCCAGCGCCTGGCCATGGCGGGCCGCAACACACCCGACCCGCGGCACGCGCGCCCACTGGACGACGCCGTGGCCCGGCTGGACCGGGCGATCACCACGCTGGAGGGCCGGCACCCCGACTACTGGCACTTCCTGACGGAGACGGAAGCGGTCCGGCAGACGGTCGCCGACGTGGTCACCCGGATCCGGGAGGAGCGCGGGGCCGGTCACTGATCACCGAGCGGTTGCCGGTGACCGGGTATTTCGCCGACCGGGTTTCCGCCGTCGGCACGAACAGCCCGGCCGGGGCCGGTTAACCTGTGCGCATGCCTCGCTACGAGTACCGCTGCCGGAGCTGCGGCGACACCTTCGAACTGAGCCGTCCCATGGCCGAGTCCTCCGCTCCCGCCGCCTGCCCGGCGGGCCACGACGACACGGTGAAGCTGCTGTCGACGGTCGCGGTCGGCGGCTCGGCCTCCGCGTCTGCACCGGCGCCCTCGTCGGGTGGCGGAGGCGGCTGCTGCGGCGGAGGCTGCTGCGGCTGATCGGGCCGAGGCCGTGCTTCCCGGTGCGGCGGCGCCGGGGCCTCGGCCTTGCAGCGGCTCTCCTCCCCTGCCGTCGGCCAGGCGCCTTCGTTCAGCCCCTCTCAGCTCCCATCAGCTCCCTCTCGGCTCCCATGAGCCCGTTCAGCTGCCCAGATAGCGGAGCACCGCCAGCACTCTGCGTGAATAGCCTTCGCCTCCCGTCAGCTCCAGCTTGTCGAAGATCGCGTTGGTGTGTTTCTCCACCGCGCTCTGCGAGATGTGCAGCCGCCGCGCGATCGCCGCGTTGGTGTGCCCCTGCGCCATCTCGGCCAGCACGTCCCGTTCCCGCACGGTGAGCCGGGCGATCAGGTCGGTGTGTGTCGTACGGCCGAGCAGCTGGCGGACGACCTCCGGGTCGAAGGCGGCACGTCCGGCGGCCACCCGCTCCAGCGCGTCCAGGAACTCGTCGATCTGGACCACCCGGTCCTTGAGCAGATACCCCACTCCTTCCGTCTCCCCGGTCAGCAGCTCCGTCGTGTACCGCTTCTCCACGTACTGCGAGAGCACCAGCACCCCGACCGCCGGCCAGCGTTCCCGTATCTCCAGAGCGGCGCGCAGGCCCTCGTCCGTGTGTGTGGGCGGCATCCGGACGTCGGCGACGACCACGTCCGGCGGCTCCTCGGCGACCGCCTTCAGCAGCAGCTCGGCATTGCCGACCGCCGCGAGCACCTCGTGCCCCTCCTCCGCCAGCAGCCGTACAAGCCCTTCCCGCAGCAGGGTCGAGTCCTCGGCGAGGATCAGCCGCATGGCAGCTCCGCGGCCACGAGGGTGGGTCCGCCCGGCGGGCTGACCACACTGAGGCTGCCGTCGAGCGCGGCGACGCGCCTGGCGAGCCCGAACAGTCCGCTGCCGGCGGCGTTCGCCCCGCCGCAGCCGTCGTCCTGGACGCTCACGTACATCCTTTTCTCCTCCGCTCTGACGGCGACGCTTATCCGGGTCGGCGCCGCGTGCTTGACCGCGTTCGTGACCGCCTCGCAGACGACGAAGTACGCGACGGTCGCGACGGCCTGCTCGGGCTCCTCGGCGAGGTTGTACTCCACTCCCACCGGCACGGACGCCCGCTCGGCAACCGTCTCCAGGGCCGCACGCAGCCCCGCCTCGTCCAACGTGGTCGGATAGATCCGCCAGGCCACCTCGCGCAGTTCGTCCAGGGCGCGACGGCTCTCGTCGTGGGCCTGGCCCAGCAGCCGGTCCCGGCGGTCGGCGTCCTGGCTGCGCCGGGCGCGGCCGAGCAGCATGCCGAGGGCGACAAGCCGCTGCTGCACGCCGTCGTGCAGGTCCCGCTCGATGCGGCGCCGTTCGTCGTTCACCGCGTCGACCACGGCGGCGCGGCTTGCGGACAGCTCGGCGATCCGCCGCTCCAGCTCCTCCTGGTGGCGAGGGCCGAGAAAGTGACGGGCCAACTGCCCCTCCAGTCCGACCACGCCGAATATTCCCTGCACGGCGAGGAACACGAGGAAGAATCCGCCCAGACTGCCGAGGACGAACGAACCGGGGTCACGTATGCCGTCCAGCAGGAGCCAGCCGTATATCCCGAAGGTGCCGTACCCGAGGCCGATCGCGGCGGTCAGCATCACCACCCCGCCCAAGACGCCCAGGGCCCCGTGGCAGGCCACGTACCGCAGCGCCCGCACGTCCTCGTACGCGGGCGTGACACGGAGATCGAGCCACATCGCCAACCGGGCACGCTCCAGCTCCGCCAGTCTTCGCGCGCCCGCGAGGACCGGGCGCAGTACGGCACGGCGGCCGGTCGGCCAGGCCGCCACGGGCAGCAGTGCCGCGCCGGCCAGCAGGGCGAAGAGCAGCTCGACGGCGGCTGCGGCGGTCCCCATGATGAGGCCCACCCCGCACCGCACTACGCGTCGCGCCATGTCTCGCATGATCGTGAGGCTAGCCGGGCGCGACGGCGGCACACACTGCGGAAAACCGCAATTCCCGCCTGCGGTACACCGCATTCGATCTTGCGGTCTTCCTCAGGGTCCCTTCAGCTCCGATTTTCTAGCGTGGTCGACATGACAGCCATCGCAGCGCAGACGGCCGCGGACAGCGGTGCGGCACCGCAGTGGATCAACGACCTGATGGACACGCTCGGCGCACCGGGCGCCGGCCTGGCCATAGCTCTGGAGAACCTCTTCCCTCCCCTGCCGAGCGAAGTGATCCTGCCGCTCGCCGGATTCGCGGCGAGTTCCGGCCGGATGAACCTGATCGCCGTCCTTCTCTGGACAACGGCGGGTTCGGTGGTCGGCGCGCTCGCGCTGTACGGGGTGGGAGCACTGCTCGGCCGGGACCGGACGGTGGCGATAGCGGGGAAGCTGCCGCTGGTGAAGGTGTCCGACATAGAGAAGACGGAGGCGTGGTTCCTGAAGCACGGGACCAAGGCGGTGTTCTTCGGCCGGATGATCCCCATCTTCCGCAGCCTGATCTCCGTGCCGGCGGGCGTGGAGCGGATGCGGCTGCCCGTGTTCCTCGCCCTGACCACGCTGGGCAGCGCGATCTGGAACACCGTGTTCGTGCTCGCGGGATACGCGCTGGGCGACAACTGGTCGGAGGTCTCGGGCATCGCCTCCACCTACTCGAAGGTGATCCTCGCGATGGCCGCCCTGGCGCTGCTGGTCTTCGTCGGCATGCGTCTGCTGCGGCGGGGGGCCGGCCGGCGCAGGCGCGACCGCGGACGCAGCCGCGCGCAGGAGATACGGACCCCGGCCGATGACGACGATCACCCCGGCACCGCGGGCGGCGCCGGGGGCCCTGACGGCGGAGTCAGCCGGCCGGACTCGCCACGCGCAGAAACTCCCGCAGGATCCGCTCACCGGCCAGCACGCCGCGCTCGGGCAAGGCACTGATCGCCGGAGCCGTCCAGCCCGAGTCGGCCAGCTCGCCGTGGCCGGGGCGCCAGCCCCGGTCGGCGGCGAGCAGGAGGTCGGCGTCGAGGAGGGAGTCACCGGCGGCGAGGGTGAGATCGGCGCCGGTGCGGCGGGCGACCTCGTACACGGCGGCGCTCTTGGTGAGCGGCTTGGGAACGGCGTAGATCTTGCGGCCCTGCAGGGACACGGTCCAGCCGCGGTTCTCGGCCCATACGGCGAGTTCCTTCACCCAGTCCTCGGGCAGCAGTTCGCGCTCGACGACGAGGTAGGCGAAGAGGTCCTCGGCGACCCGGTGCTTGCGCACCCACAGCGGGTCGGCGGTCTTCATCAGGTGGTCGCGGACCTCGGCCAGCGAGGCGCACTCGTCAGCCAGTCGCGCGGTCACCCGCGCGTGCCAGTCGGGGTCGGAGACGCCGTCCACCAGCAGGTGGCCGCCGTTGGCGCAGATCGCGTACTTCGAGGACGGTCCGGGGAGGTTGATGCGCTGGTACTGCTTACGGGTTCGGGTCGTGGTCGGTACGAAGACCGCCGAGTCGCCGAGGTCGGTCAGCAGCCCGGCTGCCGTCTCGGTCATGTAGGAGAGGGGTTTGCTCTCGTAGACCTCCACGCACAGCAGCCGGGGCGCCCGCAGGTCGGGCATGGTCAGCCCCAGCGCGGCGGCGGAGTAGATGAGCGTGCGGTCGAGGTCGCTCGCGACGAGCACCGGCATCAGAGCGCCACCGCCTTGCCGTCGGCGCCGGTCGCGCCCCGGGTGAACTTGGGGTGGATCAGCCCGACGCAGGTGTAGGGAAGGTCCGCGACCTCCTCCACGGGTACGCCCCGCTGTTCGGCCAGCAGGCGTACGTGGTCCAGGTCGGCGCCCGCGCCGGCCCGGGCCAGCACCTTCCACGGGACGCGGCGCAGCATCACGCGGGTGGTCTCGCCGACACCGGGCTTGACGAGGTTCACGTCGTGGATGCCGTACTCCTCGCTGATGCGCTCGACGGCGGCCCAGCCCTCCCAGGTGGGGGTGCGGTCGGCGGCCAGGAGTTCCTTGGTCTGGGCGTCGACCGTGTCGGTGACGTCCGGGAAGCGGGCGGAGACGGCGTCGAGGAAGGCCGGGGAGAGGTCGGCGCCGGCGAGTTCGCGGTAGAACTTCGCGCCGTGGAAGTCGTGCGGGCCGACCAGGTCGGCGCGGAGCACGGTGCGTGATATCAGGCCGGAGACGGTGGAGTTGAGGCAGGCGGAGGGGATGAGGAAGTCGTCGCGGGTGCCGTAGGTGCGTACGCAGGAGCCGGGGTCGGCCAGTACGGCGATCTCCGGGTCGAAGCCGGTGACGCCGTCGGAGTTCTCGAACTCGTGCAGGGCGGCGGCGAGTTCGCGGGTGATGGCGCCCTTGCCGGTCCAGCCGTCGACGAAGACGACGTCGGCGGGGTCGTGGTGGGCGGCGAGCCAGCGCAGGGCGTTGGCGTCTATGCCGCGGCCCCGGACGATCGACACGGCGTAGTGAGGGAGGTCGAGGCCATGACGGAACCGCGCCCAGCGGCGCATCAGGATGCCGACGGGTGTGCCCGCGCGGGCGAGGGAGACCAGGACCGGCCGGGGCGACCGTTCGGTGAGCACGATCTCGGTGACGGCGCCGACGGCGCGCGCCAGCCGGGTCGCGGACGTCTTCAGCGCGGCGTGGAAAAGCTCCTGGTACTGCTCGCTGGGCTGGTACTCGACCGGCAGCGACTCGGCGTAGTGCGCCCCGCCGCTCTGGATCGCTTCCTCGCGTTCCTCGGTCGGTGCCTCCAGCGTCACGTCCGAGAGATCCTGGAGCAGCCAGCCGACCTCGTCGGGCGCGTACGAGGAGAAGTCGGGGCCGCGCAGGGGCTCGGGCAGCATGGAGGGCCTTTCGGGGGCGTGCGGTGCGTGCGGTGCGTGCGGTGCGTGCGGTGCGTGCGGTGCGTGCGGAATGTACGACGGGACGACCGCGAGCAGGACGTGCGGGGTATGGGCGGCGAGCCGGGCCAGCAGTCCGTCGGGCGCGTGCAGCGCGGGGGTGTCGGCGGCCGAGTCGACGACGGCGACGACGGCGTCGAAGCCGGCGCCGGCGACGTTGTAGGCGTAGCGCTCGCCGGGGCCGTCGGCCGGGTCGTCGTGCGCGGGGAAGACCAGGCGGGTGCGTATCGCGTAGCCGGGGTCGTCGACCGCGAGGACGGGAGAACGGGTGGTGGTGGAGTAGCGCACGTCGGCGTCGACGATCCGCTCGAGTGCGTCGGCCAGGCGCAGCGGGGCGTACATCAGCTCCTCGAAGCCGAGGACGAGCACCCGGCGGGCGCCCGTGGGCAGCGCCGCGGCGATCCGCCCGGCCATGCCGGGCAGGGCACCCTCCAACCGCTCCCGCTGGGCGGCCGTGAACCCGTGCCGTCCGCCGTCGGGCACCCCGGCGGGCCAGCCCAAGGCGACGCGCGCGACGGAGCCGGAGGGAGACGGGACGGGAGCACCGGGGCCGACGGCGCCCTGCGCGAGCGCTCCCGGGCGGTCCGGCGCGGGCTCGGTGACACCGGCGGCGGCATCTTCGGGGGCGGGCGCGTGGCCGGTTCCCGGCCCGGCGGTGGCACTCTCCGTGCCTCCTGCGGGCCCGGCCGCCGCGTCCCCGGAGCCGTGGGCACCGACGCCGACGCCGACGCCGTTACCGGCGCCGAGGCCCGCACCCGCACCCGCACCCGCACCCGCGATCGTGCCCTCCCGGGTCGGCTCAGCGGCGTGCGCCTCGTACTGGGCGACCAGTGCCTGCCCCTTCTCCAGCACGCCCTCCGGCAGCCGGACCGTGCCCGAGGCGGCCGTCACCAGGTCCACGCGGGCGCCGATCTCCCGGGCGAAGTCGTCCAGCCGGCCGGCGTCGGCGGGCGAGCGCATGTCGACCAGGGCCACCACGACGTACCGCTTGCGGGGAAAGCGCTCGTGCAGGGCGCGGACGGTGTTGAGCACCGTGTTGCCCGTGGAGAACTCGTCGTCGACGAGGACCAGCGGCCCCTCGCCGGCCAGCAGTGCCGGGTCCTCGGGCAGCAGGAGGTGGGACGTCGCGTGCGAGTGGGACTCCTCGAAGCCGCCCGCCCGGGCGACCCCGGTGACGGGGCGGCGGGTGGAGTGCAGGTAGGGGGCGGGGCCCAGGCCGTCGGCGACCGAGTGGCCGAGGCCGGTGGCGGTCTCCGCGTAGCCGAGGACGACCGCGTCCCCGGCCGCCTCGGCGCCCAGCAGGTCGCGGACGCGCCGGCCGAGGGCGACGCCGTGGCCGTACACGACGGAGGGCGACTGCGGGACGTGCTTGCCGAGCACGTTCGAGACGAGCAGGTGCGCCCGCTTGGGGTTGCGGCGCAGGGCGAGTCCCAGCAGGCCGGTCAGCGTGTCGTCACCGACGAGTTCGACACCGAGCCGCTCGGCGACCCAGCTGCCGGACCAGATTCCGGCGCGCCCCTCGGCGCGCTCCCTCTCGGTCATGTACTCGTGCCTCCCGTTGTCCATCGCGGCGTGGGCCCTTGCGTCGGTCATGGATTCCTTGCGTTCAGTCGGACAGACCGGCGGCGAGCAGTTCCACGAAGCCGATGTCCTCGTTCGCCACCCCGAAGACCTCGGCGCGCAGGAGCGTCCGCTCGGCCCAGGCGCGGTGGGGCTTCACCTCGTTCATCTTGTTCGTGTACGCCGACCTCAGCACACCCCCGCCACCGCGCTCGGGCCGCAGGATGTCCTGGGCGTCGCTGAACTCCTCGTGGCTGACCACGGACAGCGCGTGCACGGGGAGCACGTGGGAGGGGTGGATGCAGGTCTTGCCCAGCAGGCCGTTGGCACGGTCCAGGGAGATCTCCCGCAGCAGACCGTCCATCGAGTGCTCGATCAGTTTCTGACGCAGCTCGACCGCCTGTCCTTCCAGGAAGGGGCTCTGCCGCAGCTGCGGTTTGAACATCCTCTCCTGGACCCGGAAGTACTCCCACACCGGTCCGGTCACCGTGAAGCCGGTGCCGTCGGCCCGGGCGAGCATGTTCACCACGTCGGCGATCACGGAGGCGACGATCTGGACGTCGTACGCCGTCATGTCGGGACCCCTGCGCAGCCCGTAGGAGGAGCAGAAGTCGGTCACGCCGAGGCGCAGGGCGAGCACGCGGTCACGGTACTTGTCGACCGCGCGGAAGATGCCCTCCAGCGTCTGCACGCGGGACTCCCGGTACAGCAGCTCCGGTGACTCCAGCACGGGCATGGCGAAGAGCCTGCGGCCGCAGGCGGCCTCGGCGGCGGAGAGCGCCTCCAGGAAGGGCATGCCGCGTTCCTCGGTGAACTTCGGCAGCACGAATCCGGACAGCAGCCGCACGGCGGGGCCGAGGCGCCGTACGAGGTCGGGTATCTGCTCGGGGGTGCGGACCCGGACGAACAGCAGGGGAAGAACGAGGTCGGAACGTTTCGCCAGGTCCGTGAGCTGGCGGACGAGGTTCTCCTCGCCGACCGGCACGTCGGCGTCGTCGATCGAGTCCTCCAGGCAGAGCACCATCGACACCACGCCGCGCGCGGCCTGCTTGAGGATGTCGTCGGCGAGCCTCGGTCGGGTGGCCGGGCTGTAGAGCGTGGCGCCCAGGGCCACGGAGAGCAGTCTGGCGGGGGAGTCCGCCGTGAAAGCGCAGGGTTCCTGATGGAAGAGGCGCTTCCGCACATCAGCGGCGATGTGCCCGAAATGACGCATTCAAACTCCCCCGTGGTGTCTGGGCGACCTGTGAGCTGTCCAAAGGTGGCCGGTAATAGTACGTACGCATCCATGTCGGAGGTTCCCCCCGGGCATGAATTCCAGGTAACCCAGCCGTGTCGGCGGCGGCGACCCGGGGTGAGCGGAGACCCCGAGTACCCGCCCCCGCGTTGTCGTGACCAGGACCGAGAGGGCAGGATGACGGCATGACGCACGCGATGCTGAAGGGGTCGAACGTCCCGCTGCAAGCCACCACGGTACGCGCCGTGCTGCGCTGGACACCCGGGCAGGGGGTCCCCGACGTCGACGCCTCCGCGCTGCTGCTGGGGCCCGACGACCGCGTGCGTTCCGACGAGGACTTCGTCTTCTACAACCAGCCCCGGCATCCCTCCGGGCAGGTCTGGCGGCTCGGCAAGAAGCGGGTCTCCGAGGACCTGACCGACACGATCCAGACAGACCTCTCGGGGGTCGAGGCCTCGGTGGGCCGCATCCTGCTGGTCGCGTCGGCGGACGGCGTCGCCTTCGACCAGGTCCGGTCGCTGCGCATCCTGCTGCACGACGCCGCGGCCGCCGACGCGGAACCGCTGGCGTACTTCGACGTCAAGCCGGAGACGGGCCAGGAGACGGCGCTGATCTGCGGCGAGCTGTACCGGCGCGGGGAGGGCTGGAAGTTCCGGGCGCTGGGCGAGGGCTACTCGAACGGGCTGAGGGGCCTGGCGACCGACTTCGGCATCTCGGTGGACGAGTCGGAGGGGGCGGACGACCCCATGGCGGCGCCCCGGCCCGAACCGGCCCTGCAGGGCCCGCACACGGCCGCCCCGTCCGTGGCCTCCCCGCCGACGGTCGACCCCGATCAGCCGACGACCGTCCAGCCCCTCCCGGATGTCTCGCGTCCGCTGCCGCCGGAGCAGCCCACGGGGGTGCCAGGGCAGCCCACAGGGGTGCCGACGCAGCCCGCGTACGGCTATCCGCAGCAGCCGCCGACGGCGCAGCCCGCCTACGGCTATCCGCAGCCGGCCGGCCGGTCCGCGTACGGGTATCCGCAGGCGCCCGCCGCCGCGGGGGTCACCGGCGCCCAGTCGGCCTACGGCTATCCGCCACCGGTCGCCGCAGCCCTCGACCCCGACTTCCGGCTGCCGCCGCAGGGGCCGCAGTTCCTCGGGCGGTAGGCGCCTACGCGGTACGGACACCGGCTATGCGGTACGGGCTTCGTCTATGCGGTACGGGCCGGGCCCCGGTGGTACGGGCGGAGCCTCACCGCTCCGCCTTGCTCTTGTGTCCCCGGCCCCACTGCAGGCCCCACCCGTACAGCCGGTCCAGCTCGCCCTGGAAGCCGTACACGAACTTCACCTCGCGGCGGACGAAGATCTCGCCCTTGACGTTCTCGATCATCACCACCGCGCAGGACCTGGCCTGTGGATGGCGCTCGTCGAGGCCTATCTCGATGCGGGGGCCGTTGCTCGGGTAGAGCGTGACGATGGCGTGCGTCCGGTCGAAGGCGGGGGTCTGGTCGTAGATGTAGGCGAAGACCAGCATGCGCTTGATGGCGTCCCGGTGGTCGAGGTTGACGTAGATCGTCTCGCCGGACGCCGAGCCGAACCGGTCGTCGCCGCTGAGCTTGACGTACGGCGGGCCGTTGACGTCGCCCAGGAGGCCGCCGAGCGGCTGGACGACGCCGCGGGTGCCGTCCTGGAGTTCGTAGAGGCAGCCGAGGTCGAGGTCGACGTTGACCATGCTCTGGCTGTGGCCGACGACCTCGGGGGGCTTGAGTGCCTTGAAGGGGTGGCGCAGCAGGCTCTCCCGCTGGGTGCCCATGATGTCGGAGGTCCTCATCCGCCAGGAGAGGTTGACGCGCAGATTGCCGGTCGCCGCTCCCTGCTTGGTCAGGGAGACCTGGCTGTGCCGTTTGGTCAGCTGGATGGAGTTGGTCGCCGCGCTGCCCGAGTCGAACTCGGACTCGCGACCACGCCACAGCCCGTCCAAGAAGCCCATTCCCGCCCCACCTTCGCGTCACCGCCGACGGGGCGGCCCCGAGGAGTCGTCCTCGTCGGCCGCCCCGCACAGAGCGTTCCTCAACCGGGCCGTGTTCACACCAGAGGTGCGGGCGCACCGGGGGTGAACCCGGCCCGGGAACAGCAGGGGTTCACACCCCGGAGGAGACCTCCGCCTTCGCCTTGTCGCCGTCTCCGCCGGCCGCGGCGAGGGCGCGGTTGCGGCGCACCGAGGACAGGAACGACCAGCCGATGAGGAAGACGCCGACGAGGCCGGTGATGAACTCGTTGATCTCGTACTGGATGGTGACCAGCAGGATGACGGCGAGGGCGCCGATGGCGTAGTGCGCGCCGTGCTCCAGGTAGACGTACTCGTCGAGGGTGCCCTGGCGGACCAGGTAGACGGTCAGCGACCTCACGTACATGGCGCCGATGCCGAGGCCGAGGGCCATCAGGACGATGTCGTTGGTGATGGCGAAGGCGCCGATGACACCGTCGAAGGAGAAGGACGCGTCCAGGACCTCCAGGTAGAGGAACATGAAGAACGCGGCCTTGCCCGCCAGCGCGATCGCCGACTTGGGCTTGCCGGTGCGCGCGGCCTCCTCTTCCTCCTCGTGCTCGCGCTCCTCCTCCTCTTCGAGTTTGTCCTCGAAGAAGCCGGAGAGACCGCCGACGACCATGTAGGTGATCAGACCGGCGATACCGGCGAGCAGGACGGTCTCCGCCTTGTCGGCGTGGGTGCCGCCGTGCTGGTGGGCGTGGGCGCCGAAGGTGATCGAGGAGACGAGCAGCACGATCAGGGCGATGCAGACCGACAGCATGTCGACCTTGCCGAGCTTGGCCAGCGGGCGCTCCAGCCAGCCGAGCCACTTGATGTCCCGGTCCTCGAAGATGAAGTCGAGGAAGATCATCAGGAGGAACATGCCACCGAAGGCGGCGATCGACGGATGGGCGTCCGTCACCAGTTCCTGATAGCGGTCCTTGTCGGTGAGCGCGAGGTCGACGGCCTCGATCGGTCCGAGCTGGGCGCTGAGCGCCACGATCACGACCGGGAACACCAGGCGCATGCCGAAGACGGCGATGAGAATGCCGATGGTGAGGAAGATCTTCTGCCAGAAGGCATTCATCTTCTTCAGGATCCCGGCGTTGACCACCGCGTTGTCGAAGGACAGCGAGATCTCCATGATGGAGAGGATCGCCACGAGGCCGAAGGCGGTCCACCCCCCGTAGAAGACCGCCGCCACCAGGCCGAGCGCGGTGACCGCGAACGACCACCCGAAGGTTTTCAAAACCACTGGCTACCCAATCGTGTGTGTACGGGGCTCCCCCGCGCCGTACGCGGCTTTACGAAACGTTGACTCCGAAGTCTAGAGCGATGCCCCGAAGCCCCGACGCGTACCCCTGTCCCACGGCCCGGAACTTCCACTCGCCCTGGTAGCGGTAGAGCTCGCCGAAGATCATCGCGGTCTCCGTGGAGGCGTCCTCACTGAGGTCGTAGCGGGCGAGTTCCTGGCCGTCGGCCTGGTTCACGACCCGGATGAACGCGTTGCTGACCTGCCCGAAGGTCTGGCCCCGCTCGTCGGCCATGTGAATGGAGACCGGGAAGATGATCTTGTCGCACTGAGCGGGCACCCTGGACAGGTCGACCAGCAGGGACTCGTCGTCACCGTCACCCTCGCCGGTGAGATTGTCGCCGGTGTGCTCGATGGAGCCGTCCGGGCTCTTGAGCTGGTTGTAGAAGACGAACCACTCGTCGCCGAGCACCCGGCCGCTGCCGCACACCAGTGCGCTGGCATCGAGGTCGAAGGGTGCGCCGGTGGTGGAACGCGCGTCCCAGCCGAGCCCGACCAGTACCTGCGTGAGGTTCGGTGCGGCCTTGGACAGGGAGACGTTGCCTCCCTTGGCAAGCGTGACGCCCATGGTGTTGGTCCCTCCCCGGGTGATGAGTCTTGGGTTTCCTGCGCGTCCGGCGCCGCACGTAAACCGTGCGGCGCCGGACGATCGAGGCCTTGGCCCCGGGCGTTCAGGTGGCTCAGACGTTCACGCCGAAGTCCTGGGCGATGCCGCGCAGGCCGGAGGCGTAGCCCTGGCCGATGGCGCGGAACTTCCACTCGGCGCCGTGCCGGTACAGCTCGCCGAAGACCATGGCGGTCTCCGTGGAGGCGTCCTCGCTGAGGTCGTAGCGGGCGATCTCGGCGCCGCCGGCCTGGTTGACGACGCGGATGAACGCGTTGCGCACCTGGCCGAAGGACTGCTGGCGGTTCTCGGCGTCGTAGATCGAGACCGGGAAGGTGATCTTCTCGACGTCGGCCGGGACGGCGGCGAGGTCGATCTTGATCTGCTCGTCGTCGCCCTCGCCCTCACCGGTGAGGTTGTCGCCGGTGTGCTCGACCGATCCGTCCGGGCTCTTCAGGTTGTTGAAGAAGATGAAGTGCGCGTCACTGGCGACCTTGCCGCCGCTGTTCAGCAGCAGCGCGCTGGCATCGAGGTCGAAGTCGGTGCCGGTCGTGGTGCGGATGTCCCACCCCAGACCGACGATGACCGCGGTCAGGCCGGGGGCCTCCTTGGTCAGCGAAACGTTGCCGCCCTTGCTGAGGCTGACTCCCACGAGTCCTCCATTGGTGTCCAGGGGCGGGGAGCCCCGTAGTGCGTGGATATCGGATCAACGATTCGATCCTAGTGACGGGTTCCCGCCCCCCGCAGGCCCTGGGACCGACACATCACGCCGTGTCGGTCACGGGGTCGGTCACAGGGTGTCGAGCGCCTTCACGTACTCGGTCAGGTCGCGGGCGTCCGGCAGGCCGTTGACGACGGTCCATCGCACGACGCCCTCCCGGTCGATGATGAAGGTGCCGCGGACGGCGCAGCCCTTGTCCTCGTCGAAGACGCCGTAGGCGCGCGAGACGTTGCCGTGCGGCCAGAAGTCGGAGAGCAGCGGGTACTCCAGGCCCTCCTGCTCGGCGAAGACGCGCAGGGTGTGGATGGAGTCGTTGGAGACGGCGAGCACCTGGGTGTCGCGGTCGGAGAACTGCGGCAGGTTGTCGCGCACCTCGCACAGCTCGCCGGTGCACACGCCGGTGAAGGCGAAGGGGTAGAAGAGCAGTACGACGTTCTTCTGCCCGTGGAAGTCGGACAGCCGCACGGTCGCGCCGTGGTTGTCCTTGAGTTCAAAGTCGGGTGCCTTGTCGCCGACCTGGATCGCCATGTCCTGTTCGTCCCTTCGAAGGTGGTTCGCTGGAAACACCCTACGCAGGGATCATCGCGGACCCGCGGACGGGCCGACGGCGGTCGGCCCGTCCGGGGTCGGGGGTGGTACGGAGCCTGCCGGCTACCGCTTGGACTTGGCGGCCTTGGGCGTCGCCAGTCGGCTGCCGCTCCAGTCCTTCCCGACGCTGACGCTCTTGGCCGCCGTCAGCCCCGCCGTCGTCGCGGCTTCCGAAATGTCGCTGGCCTCGACGTACCCCGAACGGCCGGTCTTCGGCGTGAGGAGCAGGATCGCCCCGCCCTCTTCGATGTACGTGGTGGCATCCACCAGCGCATCCGTCAGGTCGCCGTCGTCGTCACGGAACCAGAGCACGACGGCGTCGGCCACGTCCTCGTAGTCCTCGTCCACCAGCTCGCCCTCGACGGCGCCCTCAATGGCCTCGCGGAGCTCCTGGTCGACATCGTCGTCGTAGCCGATCTCCTGGACCACCTGCCCGGGCTGGAAACCCAGCCTGGCGGCAGGGTTCGTCCGCTCCTCCGCGTGGTCCGCGGTCGCGCTCACGGGTTGCCTCCTGATCATGTCTTGGTGAATGTCTCAGCCACGCGCGTGCGCGAAGCTTGGCCGTAGTCCACACGGGCGGGACGGATCGCGCAAGTACCCGGCGACTGGGACCGTCGAAACGGTGACGATCCGGGCCGTGTCGCCGCAACTCCAGCCATGCCGTCCAGACCGAAGGTGACGTACACCACACCTTTCTGCCCCGTTTGCGTATTTGGGAACCATGCGTGGGTACGAGACTCGAATGAACGTGCCCCCGATCCCCATGGAGGAATCGGTTACCCCACGGTACAGATGACGTTTGCCCCCGCGAGGTACACGATGGGGAATCGGCGCAGACACCCGGAAAAATCGGCCCTCTGACAGCGAAGGAACAGCGTGGCTTCCGCATCCGATCGCACCCCGATCATCATTGGCGGCCTTCCGAGTCAGGTCCCTGACTTCGATCCCGAGGAAACCCAGGAGTGGCTCGACTCCCTCGACGCCGCCGTCGACGAGCGCGGCCGGGAGCGGGCCCGCTATCTGATGCTGCGGCTGATCGAGCGGGCCCGCGAGAAGCGCGTGGCCGTGCCCGAGATGCGCAGCACGGACTACGTCAACACCATCCCGACCAAGAGCGAGCCGTTCTTCCCCGGCAACGAGGAGATCGAGCGCAAGATCCTCAACGCCACGCGGTGGAACGCCGCCGTGATGGTCTCGCGCGCGCAGCGGCCCGGTATCGGCGTCGGCGGCCACATCGCGACGTTCGCCTCCTCCGCCTCCCTGTACGACGTGGGCTTCAACCACTTCTTCCGCGGCAAGGACGAGGGCGACGGCGGCGACCAGGTCTTCTTCCAGGGGCACGCCTCCCCCGGCATCTACGCCCGCGCGTACCTGCTGGACCGGCTGACCGAGCAGCACCTGGACGGCTTCCGCCAGGAGAAGTCCAAGGCGCCGTACATGCTGTCGTCGTACCCGCACCCGCGGTCGATGCCGGACTTCTGGGAGTTCCCGACCGTCTCGATGGGCCTCGGCCCGATCGGCGCGATCTACCAGGCGCGGATGAACCGCTACATGCACGCGCGCGGCATCGCCGACACCTCGAAGTCGCACGTGTGGGCCTTCCTCGGCGACGGCGAGATGGACGAGCCGGAGTCGCTGGGGCAGTTGTCCATCGCCGCCCGTGAGGGCCTGGACAACCTGACCTTCGTCGTCAACTGCAACCTCCAGCGCCTCGACGGCCCGGTGCGCGGCAACGGCAAGATCATCCAGGAGCTGGAGTCGGTCTTCCGGGGCGCCGGCTGGAACGTGATCAAGCTGGTGTGGGACCGCACCTGGGACCCGCTGCTCGCCCAGGACCGGGACGGCGTGCTGGTCAACCGGATGAACACCACCCCGGACGGCCAGTTCCAGACGTACGCCACCGAATCCGGCGCGTACATCCGCGAGCACTTCTTCGGCGACGACCACCGGCTGCGCGCGATGGTCGAGAACATGACCGACGACCAGATCCTGCACCTGGGCCGCGGTGGTCACGACCACCGGAAGATCTACGCGGCCTACACGGCGGCCCTCGAGCACAAGGGCCAGCCGACGGTCATCCTCGCCAAGACGATCAAGGGCTGGACGCTGGGCCCGAACTTCGAGGGCCGCAACGCCACGCACCAGATGAAGAAGCTGACGGTCGACGACCTCAAGCGCTTCCGCGACCGGCTGCACCTGCCGATCTCCGACAAGGAGCTGGAGTCCGGCCCGCCGCCGTACTACCACCCCGGCCGGGACACCGAGGAGATGCAGTACATGCACGACCGCCGCAAGGGGTGCGGCGGTTACGTCCCGACCCGCGTCGTGCGGTCGAAGCCCCTCGCACTGCCGGACGACAAGGCGTACGCGACCGTGAAGAAGGGGTCGGGCCAGCAGTCCATCGCGACGACGATGGCGTTCGTGCGGCTGCTCAAGGACCTCATGCGGGACAAGGAACTCGGCAAGCGCTTCGTGCTGATCGCGCCGGACGAGTACCGCACGTTCGGCATGGACTCGTTCTTCCCGAGCGCGAAGATCTACAACCCGCTCGGGCAGCAGTACGAGTCCGTGGACCGGGATCTGCTGCTCGCCTACAAGGAGGCGCCGACCGGGCAGATGCTGCACGACGGCATCTCCGAGGCCGGCTGCACGGCCTCGCTGATCGCGGCCGGATCGGCGTACGCCACGCACGGTGAGCCGCTCATCCCGGTGTATGTCTTCTACTCGATGTTCGGTTTCCAGCGCACCGGCGACCAGTTCTGGCAGATGGGCGATCAGTTGGCGCGCGGATTCGTGCTGGGCGCGACCGCCGGCCGTACGACTCTGACCGGGGAGGGCCTTCAGCACGCGGACGGCCACTCGCAGTTGCTGGCCTCGACGAACCCGGCGTGCGTGGCGTACGACCCCGCCTTCGGCTTCGAGATCGCGCACATCGTCAAGGACGGCCTGCGCCGGATGTACGGCGGGGACGAGCAGCATCCGCACGGCGAGGACGTCTTCTACTACCTCACCGTCTACAACGAGCCGATCCGGCATCCGGCCGAGCCCGAGGACGTGGACGTCGAGGGCATCCTCAAGGGCGTGTACCGCTTCAGCGAGGGCACGGCCGGTTCCATCCCGGCGCAGATCATGGCGTCCGGGGTCGCGGTGCCATGGGCGGTCCGGGCCCAGCGGATCCTCGCCGAGGAGTGGAACGTACGCGCCGACGTCTGGTCGGCGACCTCGTGGAACGAGCTGCGGCGCGAGGCGGTGGCGTGCGAGGAGCACAACCTGCTGCATCCCGAGGAGGAGCAGCAGGTGCCGTACGTGACCCGGAAGCTGGCCGGCGCCGAGGGACCGTTCGTGGCGGTGTCCGACTGGATGCGGTCGGTTCCGGACCAGATCGCGCGGTGGGTGCCCGGGACGTACCAGTCGCTGGGGGCCGACGGGTGGGGGTTCGCGGACACCCGGGGCGCGGCGCGGCGGTTCTTCCACATCGACGCGGAGTCGATCGTGGTGGGGGTGCTGACGGAGCTGGCTCGGGAGGGCAAGGTCGACCGGTCGGCGCTGAAGCAGGCGATCGACCGGTACCGGCTGCTCGACGTGACGGCGGCGGATCCCGGGGTCGCGGGCGGGGACGCGTAGCGCGTACGCGGGTCGCGGTCGCGGGTGCGGTCGCTCGTGGTCGCCGAGGGGCGGTGGGGCCTGTCGCCCTGCCGCCCCTGCCTGTCCCGGTCTGCTCACGTGGCTCGAGCAAGTTGGCTCGAGCAAGTTGGCTCGAGCCAGCAGGGAGAACATCCGGACGTCGGGTGACGCGGCGCGGCTGCCGTTCACGACGAGGCCGACGGGGCCCGCGACCGAGGGGCGCCAGGGACGTCGGGGCCGGCCGGGGACGGGCGGCACGGCGAGGCACGGCACCGACGGGCGCCGCGCCGCGCCCGTCCGTGCCGCCCGGGCGGCACGGAGAGCCGCGGTCCGGGCGGGTGGCCCGTGGGCGGTCAGAGCAGGCCGAGGCCCGAAGGCGCTCCGGCGAGCCGGATGAGGGCCAGAAGGGTGTCGATGGCGCCCAGGACCAGGGCGACCACGGCCGGTACCGGGCGGTGGCCCGCCCGGGTACGGCCCATGGCGAGCCGGCCGCAGACGATCGCCACGGGGCCGAGGACGATCCCCAGCACCAAGAACCCGGCGACCGCGCAGACGACTCCGACGACCGCGAGCGTCGCGCGATCCGGCCCGGTCCGTGACCACGTCCGGCCACGTGAGCGGGGGTGCCCGCGCGATTTCCGGCCGACGCTCGCCATCATCAACTCCCGTAACTCATCGTGGAGTTCGGGTACCCCCGCACAGGCTCTCATGCCTGCCGTGCACACGCTGCCTGCGCGCTGCCCCCCTCCAGCAGCGCGCCGCAGCATCCCACCCTCCGTGCCCTGCGGAGGACTTGACCCACTGTGACCTGCGATGTCGGCCTGAGGGGAAGGTTCCCCGGCTCTGTCACCCTGATGGGCGAACAGGGCCGGGGACTCGGTCAGATGTGACCCACGCCGGCGCCGGCCTCCGCGTTCTCACCGCGCTTGGTGAGGAACGCGACCAGCACCGCCACGGCCGCGACGCCGGCGGCGACCAGCGACGCCAGGCTCATGCCGGAGATGAAGGTGTCGTGCGCGACATCCGTGATCTTCGCGGCCAGCGACTCCGGCGTGCCCTCGGTCACCGGTGCCACGCCCACCTGGACCGCCTCGGAGGCCTGGCCGAGCTGTTCCGGCGTCAGCTTCGGAAGGCCCGCGTCGGCCCAGTTGCCGGGCAGGTCGCTGTCGACCTTGGAGGCCATCACGGCTCCCAGCACGGCCGTGCCCAGGCTGCCGCCGATCTGCATCGCCGCCTGCTGGAGGCCACCGGCGACACCCGACAGCTCCATCGGCGCGTTGCCGACGATGACCTCGGTGGCGCCCACCATGACGGGCGCGAGGCCGAGACCCAGCAGGGCGAACCAGAGCGACATGATGCCGCTGCCGGTGTCCGTCTCCAGCGTGGACATGCCGTACATGGCAAGCGCGGTGAAGGCCATGCCGCCCGCCAGCGGGATGCGCGGGCCGACCTTGGTGATCATCGCGCCTGCGAGCGGCGAGCCGACGATCATCATGCCGGTGAGCGGCAGCAGGTGCAGGCCGGCGTCGATCGGGCTCATGCCGTGCACGTTCTGGAGGTAGAACGTCACGAAGAACAGACCGCCCATGAAGGCGATCGCCATCAGGACCATGAGGACGACACCCGCGGACAGCGCGACGGAACGGAACAGCCCCAGCGGGATCAGCGGCTCCGCCACCTTCGTCTCCCAGAAGGCGAACAGGGCGAAGCCCACGACGGACGCGACGAGGAACAGCCACGTCTCGCCGGCGCCCCAGCCCCACTCGGGGGCCTTGATGAGCGCCCAGACCAGGCAGAACATCGCGGCGGACAGCAGCGCGATGCCCAGGACGTCGAAGGAGCGCGGGGCGTTCTCGGCGCGGTGGTCCAGCAGGATCATGACGCCGAGGACGACGGCGAGGACACCCACCGGCACGTTGATGAAGAACACGGACTGCCAGTTGACGTGCTCGACGAGCACACCGCCGAGGATCGGGCCGCCCGCGGTGGAGGCGCCGATGACCATGCCCCAGATACCGATGGCCATGTTGAGCTTCTCGGCCGGGAAGGTGGCCCGCAGCAGGCCGAGCGCGGCCGGCATCAGCAGCGCGCCGAACAGGCCCTGCAGCACACGGAAGGTGACGACCAGTGGGATGCTGTCGGACAGACCGATGGCCCCGGAGGCGGCGGCGAAGCCGACCACGCCGATGAGGAAGGTCTGCCGGTGCCCGAAGCGGTCACCGAGCTTGCCCGCGGTGATCAGGGAGACCGCGAGGGCGAGGAAGTAGGCGTTGGTGATCCACTGGACGTCGGCGAAGCTGGCCTTGAGGTCCTCGGCGATCGCCGGGTTGGCGATGGCCACGATGGTGCCGTCGAGGGCCACCATCATGACCCCTACAGCCACGGTGATGAGGGTGAGCCACGGATGGCCGCGCAGCCCGGTGGCCGGCGCGGCGCCGGACGGTGCGCCCCCGCCCCCGCCCCCGGATCCCGCTTTGTCGATGGTGGTCTGACTAGTCATGCGTTCGAGGCTAATGACAGTCACTGACAGTTGACAAACCAATTCACCAGTCAGTCACTGACACGACATCTCCCTATAGCCTGAACTGCGGAAACGACAACGGGGCGACACGCGAGGAGCGACCTTTTGAAGTCGGCGGACACGGCTCCCCCGCCGGGGCTGCGCGAACGCAAGAAGCAGCGCACCCGGGACGCACTGCTGCGATCGGCCCTCGAACTGTTCACCGAGCAGGGCTACGAGCAGACGACCGTCGACGACATCGCCGAGACGGCCGAGGTGTCGCAGCGGACCTTCTTCCGCTACTTCGCCAGCAAGGAGGAGGCGGCGTTCTTCGTGTCGCGGCTCGCGGAGTCGCACTTCGTCGAGGCGGTACGCCACCGTCCGCGCGGCGAGGCACCGCTGGACGCGCTGCGCCAGGCCCTGGTGGAGAGCTGGGAGACGATAGGCGAGGCCGTCGAGCAGCTGATCCCGCTCGAGCTGCACATGCGCTTCTACCGGGTGATCGAGTCGACGCCCGCGCTGCTCGCCGCCCATCTGCGGCGCGCGACGGAGCTGGAGGAGGAGATCGCCCGTGTCGTCGCCGACCGTGAGGGCCTCGACATGGACGCGGACCCGCGGCCCCGCGTGGTCGTGGCCGTCTTCGGCGCGGTGATGCGGGTGACGGAACGCATCTGGTCGGCGCGGGACGACGCCACGCTCACGGCACTGCGCGACCTGACCACCGCGTACCTCGATCAGGTGGAACCCGCGCTCACCGGGAACTGGCGGAGCGACACCCCGGGACCGGACGGGCGGATCGAAGCCCGTACCACATGAGTGAAACGTGATCCGTGTCACTTGGTCCACGCGCCACCGTCCCGTTCTCCTAGTGTGTCCTCCCAGTGACTTCCTTCGACACCTCCCCGCAGCTGAACGTCTGGCGCGCCGTGCTCGCCCTGGCCGTGGTGTTCGTGATGCTGGCGACCACCGGCTGGACCGCCCTGCGCAACCAGCGGGGTCCCACGGCCCTCGAAGCGTCGGTCGCGGCCTGGGAGCACGGCCGGATCGACGGACGCCGGCTGCCGGACGCGCAGGCGGCTCCCGCCCGGCTGGCCCGCTTCTTCGCCTCGCTCACCGAGCGGCAGCGCACGGCCCTCGCCCGCCGCTACCCCCTCGCCGTCGGCAACATGAACGGCGCCCCCGTCGAGCTGCGCTACACCGCCAACCGCGCCGCGCTCCGCACGGCGCGCACGGTCGAGAGACGTCGCATGCACGACAAGCGGCTGTCCCTGTCCGGGCAGCGCGAGGCGGGCCGCCGCATGCACCGCTACGAGTCGCTGCTGGACCCCGACCGCCGCATCCTCGCCTTCGACCCGGCGGGCCCGGGCAGGATCGCGGAGGTGTTCGGGAACCTGAACCGCGCCGAGCGCGTGTCCGTCGTCGTGCCCGGCGTGGACACCGAGCTCCTCACCTTCCAGCGCACCGACCGCAAGTACTCGGCGCCCGTCGGCATGGCCGAGTCGCTGTACGCGGCCGAGCGCGAGGCGAGCCCGGGCACCCGCACGGCCGTGATCGCCTGGGCCGACTACACCTCGCCCAGCGGCCTCGGCATGGAGGCGGCCACGGCGACCCGCGCCGAACGCGGCGCCGTCCGGCTGAACGCGCTGCTGCGGGCGCTGCCGGGCCGGGCCCCCGTCTCGCTGTTCTGCCACAGCTACGGCTCGGTGGTGTGCGGCGTCGCCGCCGACACGCTGCCCGGCCGGGTGACCGACATAGCGGTGGCCGGCAGCCCGGGCATGCGCGCGGAGAACGCCTCCCGCCTGGACACCTCCGCCCACGTGTGGGCGATGCGGGACGCCGACGACTGGATCCAGGACGTGCCGTACCTGGAGGTCGGCGGGCTCGGGCACGGCTCCGACCCGGTGTCCGCGGCCTTCGGGGCGCGGGTGCTGTCGGCGCGGGGCGCCGAAGGGCACGCCGGCTACTTCGTACCGGGTACGGAGAGCCTGCGGAACTTCGCGGAGATCGGCGTTGGCGCGTACCGGACGGTCGCCTGCGCCGACGACAACGACACATGCCGGGCGGGTTTGTCCGCCGCGGCGACGGCCGGACGCGCGTAGAGGCGCAGAAACTCCGGTTTGCACGGGGAGGGGACGGAAGAGCTCGTGCCGCATACGATGAGCCGCATGGGTGACGTACTGGCCGGATTTCATGCCGCCTGGGAGTTCGAGTCCGACTCCGTGCTCATCCGCTACGAACGGGGGATTCGAACACCCAAGCTTTTCCAGGCCCTGGGAGAACGCCGTGTTCCCCTGGAGGCGATCGCCGGGGTGACGCTCACACCCGGGAAGCGGGGCACCGTCGTACTGCGCGTCGAACCGCGCCCGGGCGCCGATCCACTGATGGAGGCGGCCGCCGGGCAGCTGAAGGAGAGCGGCGACCCGTACCGACTGGTGCTGCCCGCCGAGCGGGAGACGCTCGCGGAGTACTACGCCGACGAGCTGCGGGGGCTGCTCGGCGAGTCCGGCAAGACCGAGCGGTACCTGGTGGCCGCGCCCGAGGCGCCGCTGCAGTTCAAGGCGTACGACGGGAAGGCGTCCTTCGACGGTACGTCGGTGACCTTCCGGTGGTCCTGGACGGGTGCGTCGTCGGCGAAGTGGAAGGCCGGCGACCAGAGTTTCCCGGTCGCCGACCTGGGCGGCGTGGAGTGGCGGTCCCCCGAGGCGTTCGAGGGATACCTGCGGCTGCTTCCCCGGGTCGGGGAGCCGGTCGCCGCGCAGGTCGACCAGGACCCGGCGGCGGTCGTGTTCGGGCTCGGGTACGGGCCCGTGCACGAGTCACTGCCGTTCGCGGCGGCGGTGCTGGCGGCGGTACGGGATCGCGGCGCCGGCTCCGCGGTGCCGGTGCCGGCACCCCGGCGGGACCCCGCGGACATCGCCGAGCGGATCCGGCACCTCGGGGAGCTGCATCAGCAGGGGCTGGTGACGGACGAGGAGTTCTCCTCGAAGAAGGCGGAGTTGCTGGCGGAGCTCTAGCGTCCGCCGGGTGCGGCTTCGCCGACGGGTGCCGGCCGGATGTGCCTGGTCGCGCCCACGCGGCGGGGCCGCACACGAGCACGGCCCCGCGCCCCTCGGGGCTCCGCCGCTCCCCGGTGTCCGGCCCTGAGCGCCGCTACTCCCGGCCCGCCGACGTGAACGTCATGTCCGCGTAGCGGTCGCCCGCCACCTTCCCCGCGATCGGCTCCAGCAGGGACAGCTCGTCCTGTGTCAGGACGATCCGCGCCGCCGCCGTGTTCTCCTCCACCCGCGTCGGCCTGCGGGTGCCCGGGATCGGGATCACCGGCAGGCCGTGCACCCGCGCCCGCTGCTGGGCCCAGGCCAGGGCGATCTGGCCGGGCGTGGCGCCGTGGGCCTCGGCGACCGTGCGGACCGGGTCGAGGAGAGCCGCGTTGGCCGCCGCGTTGTCGCCGGTGAAGCGGGGCTGCTGGCGGCGGAAGTCGCCGGCCGTGAGGTCCTGGTCGGCGTTGCCGAAGGAGCCGGTGAGGAAGCCCCGGCCGAGCGGCGAGTACGCGACGAGGGCCGCGCCCAGCTCCCGGGCGGCCGGCACCACGCCGGCCTCGATGTCCCGGCTGAACAACGACCACTCCGACTGCACGGCGGCGATCGGATGCACCGCCTGCGCGGCCCGCAGCTCCTGGCCCGTCACCTCGCTCAGCCCGAGGTGCTTGACCTTGCCCTCGCGGACGAGCTCGGCCATGACGGCGACGGTCTCCTCGATCGGCACGTTCACGTCGCGCCGGTGCATGTAGTAGAGGTCGATCACGTCGACGTCCAGCCGGCGCAGGCTCGCCTCGACCGCCTGCCGGATGTACGGCGGGTCGTTGCGGATGATCCGCTTCGTCGGGTCGTCCGGCGGGATCGACAGGGCGAACTTGGTCGCGATGACGACCTCGTCGCGGTGGGCCTTGAAGAAGGGCGCGAGGAACCGCTCGTTCTCACCGGCGCCGTACGCGTCGGCCGTGTCGTAGAGCGTGACGCCCAGCTCGAGCGCCCGTTCCAGGGTCGCCCGTGACGCGTCGGCGTCCGAAGGGCCGTATCCGAAGCTCATGCCCATGCAGCCGAGGCCCTGGACGCCCACCTCCGGGCCGCCGTCGCCGAGCCGCGCCGTCGGGATCCTGCTGTCCGTCATCGGGTCCTCTCCCCTTCACGGGCACGTCCGGCGTCCCCGTAGAAACTGATCTTCCGGTCGAGCACGGCGAGGGTGTCCTGGAGCTCGGCGATCCGCGTCAGTACGTCGCGGCGCGTCGACTCGAGGAGTTCCCGCCGGTCGAGGTAGGTGTTCTCGCCCTCGCGCACCAGCTCCGCGTACCGGACCATGTCGGCGACCGGCATGCCGGTCATCCGCAGCTTGCCGACGAAGTCGAGCCAGTCCAGGTCGCGGTTGCTGTAGCGCCGCTGCCCGGTGTGCGAGCGGTCGATGTGGGACATCAGGCCGATGCGCTCGTACCAGCGCAGCGTGTGGGCCGTCAGACCGGTGAAGGCGACGACCTCGCTGATGGTGTAGTGGTCCTGCCCGTCGGGGCGCGGGTGGCGCCGGGGCGGGGCGGAGCAGATGTCCGTTCTGCTGGCGTTCGGCCGGGTCGTCTCGGCCGTGCTCTGCATCACCGTCATGCCCTCCACGCTATGACCTTGGAGTGCACTCCAAGCAAGCGACCGCGGCAAGAAAACGAAGGTAGGAAATCCGCGGGACAGACGGCGGGCCGGTCACTAGCGTGCGGGGCATGAGTCTCGTACGTCGTGCCGTGGCCGAGGACGCGGAGGAAGTGCTCCGGCTGCGTCAGGTGATGATCGATTCGATGACGCCCGCCTCTCCCACCGAGTGGCAGGCCGATTCCCTGCCCGCCCTGCGGGCGAGGCTGGCCGACCCGGACGGCGAGTTCGCGGCGTTCGTCGTCGAGCACCCGGACCGGCCCGGTGCGCTGGCGGCGCTGGTGGTGGGGACACTGGAGTACCGGATCGGCGGGCCGAACAAGCCGCCGGGCGGGCTGATCGGGTACGTCTTCAGCGTCGCGACCGACCCGGACGCCCGGCGCCGCGGGTATGCGCGCGCGTGCATGGACGAGCTGCTGGAGTGGTTCCGCGAGCGGGACGCGAGCCACGTGATGCTCACCGCGTCCCCCGACGCGGAGCCGCTCTACTCGTCCCTCGGGTTCACCCGTGACACGACCCCCTCGATGAGGCTGTACCTCTAGCCGCTTAGGCTCGGTGGCATGTCCTTGAAGAGCCTCGCGCTGACCGAGAACTGGCCGGTTACCACCGCCGCGGCGGGTGTCGTACGAGCCGACGGCACGATCCCGGGAACCCACGGCCCGGTCTCGCACCGCTTCCCCCTCGCCTCGGTCACCAAGCCGCTCGCGGCGTACGCGGCGCTCGTCGCGTACGAGGAGGGCGCGATCGAGCTGGACGAACCCGCCGGGCCGGCCGGGTCGACGGTCCGGCACCTGCTCGCGCACACCTCTGGGCTGGCCTTCGACGAGCACCGGGTGACCGCCCCGCCCGGGGAACGCCGGCTGTACTCCAACGCCGGTTTCGAGCAGCTCGGCGACCACATCGCGAAGGCGGCGGACATGCCGTTCGCCGAGTACGCGCGACAGGCGGTGCTGGAGCCGCTGGGCATGACGGCCACCAGCCTCGACGGTTCCCCGGCGAAGGACGGCGTCTCGACGGTCGACGACCTGCTCCGCTTCGCCGCAGAGGTGCAGGCTCCGCGCCTGCTGGACCCGCGCACGGTCGCCGAGGCGATGACGGTCCAGTACCCGGGCACGAAGGGCGTACTGCCGGGCTACGGCCACCAGAACCCCAACGACTGGGGCCTCGGCTTCGAGATCCGCGACGGGAAGTCCCCGCACTGGACGGGCGCCTCGTCCTCGCCGCGCACCTTCGGGCACTTCGGGCAGTCGGGCACGTTCCTGTGGATCGACCCGGACGCCGGGCTCGCCTGCGTGGCCCTCACCGACCGGGCCTTCGGCCCCTGGGCGGTCGACGTCTGGCCCGCCCTCACGGACGCGGTGCTGGCGGAGCTGCGCGGCTGAGGCCGCAGCCCGATCACGTTCGCCGACCGCCTGCGGCAGCCATACCCCCGCCCGCAGGGTTGGCCGGATTCGTACGCCGTGGCAGGTGCCCCGTTTCCCCGTGTCGGGTACAACCTCGTGTCCGGAGGGGAAGATGTATCAGGAGCACCCCCGTGGGGTGCCGGTACTGGGGGGTGGCGATGACCTGTGCACAGAACGACGGCGGCGACTGGCTCGACCTCGCGGACGCGGTGGGGCTGCTGCGCGACCAGATCCTGGAGGCCCGGCGACGCGCCGGGACGTCGGAGGTCCGGTTCGAGATCGACAACGTGACGGTGGAGTTCGAGCTGGAGCTCGCGCGCAGCCGGGCCGCGGGCGGGGAGCTCCGCTTCGGCGTGGTGGGTGTCAACGGCAAGGGGGAGTCGTCCGAGAGGAAGACCCACCGCGTCTCCCTGGCCCTGCTCCCCCGCACCGGGGGCGGCCCGGTCGAGATCCGGGACATCGACGACGTATGACGGTCCGCTGACGTCGCCTACGGGGGTGGGAAAAGATGTCGTTGGAGCGGGTCACGCTCATACGGACCGTCGAGAATGGGGAGTCGACCTGCGGCTCGGGCTACCTCGTCGCGCCGGGACTGGTGCTCACGGCCGCCCACCTCGTCCCGGCCCGGCCCACCGGGGGACGGGTTGCCGTCGAGCAGCCGCACCGGGGCGCGGAACCGCTGCCGGCCGAGGTCGTCTGGAGGCGGTACGACGACGACGTGGACGCGGCTCTGCTCACCGTTCCGCGTGGCACCGCGGTGCAGCCGCCGGTGCGCTGGGGCGAGCTCGTCACGGAGCTGCCGGACCGCGAGGCCGACACCGCCGGCTTCCCCCGGATGCAGCGCACGCCCGGGGCCCGGTACCTGGAGCAGGCCAGGGGCCGTGTCCACCCCGGCACCGGCCTGCCCGGCCGCCGCTACGAGATCCTCGTCGACACCGCACCCGTGTGGACCGGAGAGGAACCGCCCGGAACCACACCCTGGTCCGGCATGTCGGGAGCCGCGGTCTTCCACAAGGAGCTGCTGATCGGGGTCGTACGCCGCGACCGTCGTCCCGACGGGGGCAGCAGGCTGACCGCCACCCGTGCGGTCGACCTGCTCGACGACCCGGGCTTCCGCACGGCCGTCCACGCCGCGACCGGCGTCCGGCCCCTGCCGGAGCCCGCCGAAGTCGCCCGGCTCCTCACCCCTCCGGCCCCCAGGGACGACGACCGGTCCCCGGCGATGCTGCTGCGAGCGGACGCCGAGGTCGTGCCGTTCCACGGACGGGAGCGGGAACAGGCCGAGTTGGTCAGGTGGTGCGAGGAGGACGGACCGCCGGTGTCCGCGCTGATCCTCGCCGGGGCCGGAGGGCAGGGCAAGAGCCGGCTCGCCCGCTGGCTGGTGACACGGATGACCGAGCGGGGCTGGGTGGCGGGACAGCTCGACCGGCCCGGAGGCATGGGCGAGCCCTCCGTCGCGGACCTGTCGGTGCTCCCGTCGGTCCGGCGCGAGCTGCTGCTGGTCGTCGACTACGCGGAAGGGCGTCCGCAGGAGCTGCGGGAGTTCCTGCGCATCGTCTACCGGCGCTCGCTGAGCACGCCGAAGGTCCGGCTGCTGCTGGTCGCCCGTGCGCCGGGCGCCTGGAACAAGGACCCGATGCGGGCCGACGCCCAGGTGCGCTCGACGCTGAGCGAGGCTCCCGTCATCGAACTGGGCCACGTCGCCGCCCCGGCCCGGGGCCGGCGGGAGACCTTCCGTACAGCGGTGGAGCACTTCGCCCGTCGGCTGGACCTCATGACGGCGATGCAGCCGCCCGCGGACGCGCACGGTGCCCCCACCCGATGGGCCGAGGTCGCCCGGCGCCTGCCCGTGCCCGGCACCCTCGGCGAGGACAGGTACGGCAACCCGCTCGACCTCCAGATGGCCGCGCTGACCGCACTGCTCGACCGGGGCACGGGGCACGCGACCGGCGCCTCGGGCGCGCCCCTGGAGGAAAGGCTCCTCGACCACGAGGCGACGTACTGGGACTGGACTGCCCCCACCTACCGCGTCGACCTGAGCGGCGAGAAACTGAAACGCGCCGTGGCCGCCGCCACCCTGTGCGGCGCCGCCGACCGCGGCGAGGCCCTGCGCACGGTGACCCGGGTTCCCGAGCTGCCCACCGCCCAGCGCTCCGAGATCGCCCTGCTCCTGCACAAGCTCTACCCACCACCGCCCGAGCGTTTCTGGGGACGCCTGCAGCCGGACCGTGTCGCGGAGTTCCTGGCGTGGCAGGCCGTGGAGGAACACGAGGAGTTCCTGGGCGCGATGCTGTCCGGGGCCACGGCGGCCCAGCAGGAACAGCTCCTCATCGACCTGGTGCGGGCCGCGCTCGGGCACGAGAGGGCGGGACGGATCCAGGAGGGCACGCGGCTGCTGCTGCGGATCGAGACGGTCGCCAATGAGGTCGGCGAGCTGCACGCCGACGCGCTGCGCGGTTGCTACTCGGCCCTGCCGGACTGGGACTCGCCTCCGTTGCTGCGCTTCGCGCGATGGCTGACCGGGCGTCTGGTGACGGCCTTCGAGGACCGTGCGGTGCCGCGGGATCCGGCGGAGCGGCGCCAGCACACGGCCGACCTCGCCTGGGCCTGGCACCAGCACTGGAGCTGGTCCCGCGGTCCGGAGAACCCCGGTGGGGAACGCGCGTGGATCCTCACGGCCGTCATGCTGCGCCGTACCCTCGCCGAGGCCGACCCCGCGGCCCACCTGCCCGCGCTGGCCTCGTCGTTGTACGGACTGGGCTATCACTACTCCAAGCAGGGCGACGACGACGCGGCCCTGACCGCCGAGCGGGAATGCGTGAACATCGTGGAGGGCCTCGCACGTGCGGCCCCCCGGGCACACGAGGCATGGCTCGCCTCCGCCCTGCACAACCTGTCGATCACCTGCCGGGACAAGGGGTACTCCCGTACGGCCGACTTCGCCCTGGAGGAGGCCGTCAAGATCCGGGCCAGGCTGATGGAGCCGGCCCCGGACCGTCACCGCCACGACTTCGCCAGGACGCTGGCCGTACTGGCCGACGCCCACGGACGTCAGGGACGGCGCAGGCTGGCGGTCGCCGCCGCACAAGGGGCCGTGCTGCACTACCGGCAGGCCGCGGCGCAGGACCCGGTCTGGGGCCGTCCCCTTCTCGCCTGGGCCCTGGGCGTGGCGGCGAGGTACCGGGCCCAAGTGCCCGACGCGCGCGACCGGTCCGACGCGATCGTCCAGGCGGAGGAGGCCGCGGCCATCCAGCGCCTGCGGGCCCGGCACTATCCCGAGACGTTCGGGACCGACTACGCCTGGGCGCTGGACGACCTGATCACCGGCTGTCTCACGGTCCAGCAGCCCGCGAGGGCACTGCCGCACGCCCGGGAGGCGATCCTCGTCTGGCAGAGCCTCGCCGAGGCCGATCCCGCCCGGGCCGGGAACCTGGCCGAGGCCTGGCAGACGCTGGCGGAGGTGTACCGCAGCCTCGGCGACCGGGGACGAGCCCTGGCGGCGATACGCCGGGCCGTCGACCTGTACCGCCGGCTCCCGGACGCCTCGGCGGACCATCGCCACCAGCTCGCCCACCATCTGTGGACCTGGGCCTACATCTGTCTGGACACGGCGGACGCCCGCCACGCCGCTCACCTCGTCGCCGGGATCCGGCCCGCCCGGGAATCACTGGCCATCCTGCGCCGGCTGCACGGCGGTCGGCACCGATATCCGGACGGATCGCCGTTCGGAGCGGCCGGAACGCTGCACGAACTGGAAAGGCGCCTCGGCAGAGTCCCCTCACGTGCGCGGGACGACTGGCGCTGAGGCCCGGATCGGGAAGGAAACACCGCGATGGCGGAGGAACTCAACGGCGAGACCATCAGCTCCAGACTGGACGCCTACCTCGAATCGGAGGCGGAGACGGAATCCGTGGCCGACGCGCTTCTCTTCTCCAGCCTGGAGGAGTTCGTCGAGGACTACGTGACGCAGGTCATACGCCTTCCGTACGGCGAGGTCCCGCTCGCGTGGTGTCCGAGCTGGTGGGCGCACCCGGAGGCGGTGGCCCGCCTCACGACGATGTGGCGCGCGATGGAGTACCTCAGGGACGACGTGGCCCTGGGGATGTCCGTCTGGTGGCGCGACCACTTCGACCCGCACATGCGCATGCTCCGCGATCCGCTGGCCGGCCCGTTCGCGGCGTGCCGGCAGGCGGGCGGCCACATCGACCAGCCCCCACTGCCGACGGAGGCCCCACCGAGCGGGATGCTCGACCACCCGGCGTTCTCGCTGGAGGCGGCGCTGGCCGAAGAAGCGCCGACCGCCGAGGAGATCCGCAACTCCCCACGCCCGTGGCTCGGCTGGATCGCCCTCACCATGCCCCCGGACAACGACACCGTCTAGCCCCGCTGGGCGGCCCCCATCTCCCACATCAGGAGCTCGGCGTCCGTCGCGCCGACCGCCGTCAGCTCCCGTGCCGCCGTGAGGCGGGCCGCGTCGCCGGAGGCGAGGGTCTCACCGCCGAGGGTCACCTCGCCCCGCACGACGTGCACGTACACGTACGCCCCGTCCGGCACCGCCGTCCGCTCGCCCGGCGCCAGGCGCCGCACGTGGAGCATCGCCCCGGCCTCGGGGACGGCGTACGGGGTGGAGTCGGCGATGCCCCGGACGACCTCGTAGAACGGGTCGCCGCCGGGCTGGAGCGGGGCCAGCCACATCTGGACGAAGGTCAGCGGGGTGGAGCCGTCGTTGCGCTCGACGTGGCGGACGCCGGCCGCCGAGCCGAGGCGCTGCACGTCCCCGGCGCGGACGACCGTCTCGTGGCCCGCCGTGTCCCGGTGGGTCAGCTCGCCCTCCACCACCCACGTGACGATCTCGGTGTGGCTGTGCGGGTGCTCGTCGAAGCCGGCGCCGGGCGCCAGGCGCTCCTCGTTGCAGGCGATCAGCGCCCCGAAGCGGAGGTTGTCGGGGTCGTAGTGGGGTCCGAAGGAGAAGGCGTGCCGCGACGCGATGCCCGCCGCCGCGTCGCCTCCGGGGTAGCGCGCGTCGGCGCGCCGTACGTCCATCACAGCGTCCACCGTAGACCCGGCGGCACGTGCTCCCGTCCTGATAAGGCAGTCTTGTCCCCGTGCCCGAACCCGAAACCAGCAAGCCCCAGCCCGCGGCGCGCGCCGTCCACCCGCACGTCGCGACCCTGAAGCGGCTGGAGCAGTCCTCCGGATCCCTCGCCGCGCAGGCCATCGCGCGGATGGACGAGACGCTGCCGTGGTACCGGGCCATGCCACCGGAGAACCGTTCCTGGATCGGGCTGGTCGCACAGGCGGGCATCGCCGCCTTCACCGAGTGGTTCCGGCACCCGGAGACCCCGCAGGCCATCTCCACCGATGTCTTCGGCACCGCGCCGCGCGAGCTGACCCGGGCGATCACGCTGCGGCAGACCGTCGAGATGGTGCGGACGACCATCGAGGTGATGGAGTCCGCCATCGACGAGGTGGCGGCTCCCGGCGACGAGTCCGTCCTGCGCGAGGCGCTGCTCGTGTACGCCCGGGAGATCGCCTTCGCGACCGCCCAGGTGTACGCGCAGGCCGCCGAGGCACGCGGTGCCTGGGACGCGCGGCTGGAGTCCCTGGTCGTGAACGCCGTGCTCAGCGGCGAGGCCGACGAGGGGGCCGTGTCCCGGGCCGCCGCGCTGGGCTGGAACTCGCCCGACCACGTCTGCGTGGTGCTGGGCACCGCCCCCGACGGGGACTCCGAGCTGACCGTGGAGGCCATCCGGCGGGCCGCCCGGCACGCCAAGCTCCAGGTGCTGACCGGGGTGCTCGGCGACCGGCTGGTGGTGATCGCGGGAGGCAGCGACAACCCGCTCGCGGTCGCGAAGTCGCTGATCGGGCCGTTCGCCCAGGGCCCGGTGGTGGCCGGTCCGGTGGTGCCGGACCTGCTGGCCGCGACCCGGTCCGCGCAGGCCGCCGCCGCCGGTCTCAAGGCGTGCACCGCCTGGCCGGACGCCCCGCGCCCGGTGCTGGCGGACGATCTGCTGCCGGAGCGCGCGATCGCCTCCGACCCCTCGGCCCGCGAGCAGTTGGTGGAGGAGATCTACAGACCGTTGGAGGAGGCCGGGGCGGCTCTGCTGGAGACGCTCAGCGTCTATCTCGAACAGGCGAGCAGTCTGGAGGGCGCCGCCCGGATGCTCTTCGTTCACCCGAACACCGTGCGCTACCGGCTCCGACGTGTGACTGACGTCACCGGATGGTCACCCTCTGATGTACGGTCTGCGTTCACACTGCGGATCGCGCTCATCCTGGGGCGTCTGGCCGACGGAGATCCGCATCTCTAAGCTTTTGTCGGGGGTCCACAAAACCCCCTCGTGTTCTTCGTCCCTGTCCCCACGGGCGGTCGTGGCCGTCCTCAAGAGAGAGTGTGAGAGTGCTCGTACTCGTCGCTCCCGGCCAGGGCGCCCAGACGCCCGGCTTCCTGACTGACTGGCTCGCCCTTCCCGGCGCCGCTGACCGCGTCGCCGCGTGGTCCGACGCCATTGGACTCGATCTCGCCCACTACGGCACCAAGGCCGACGCGGACGAGATCCGTGACACGTCCGTCGCCCAGCCGCTGCTCGTCGCCGCCGGGATCCTCTCGGCCGCGGCACTCGGTGACATCGCCGACATCGCGCCGGGCGCGGTCGCCGGCCACAGTGTCGGTGAGATCACGGCCGCCGCGTTCGCGGGGGTCCTCGGCGACACCGCCGCGCTGACCCTCGTACGCCGTCGGGGCCTGGCCATGGCCGAGGCCGCCGCGGTGACCGAGACCGGCATGTCGGCGCTGCTCGGCGGCGACCCCGAGGTGAGCGTGGCACACCTGGAGAAGCTCGGCCTGACCCCGGCGAACGTGAACGGCGCCGGTCAGATCGTGGCGGCAGGCACCATGGAACAGCTGGCCGCGCTGAGCGAGGCCAAGCCCGAGGGTGTGCGCAAGGTCGTCCCGCTGAAGGTGGCCGGCGCGTTCCACACGCACCACATGGCGCCCGCGGTGGACGCGCTCGCCGAGGCCGCGAAGGCGCTCACGCCGGCCGACCCGAAGGTGACGTACGTCTCCAACAAGGACGGGCAGGCCGTCGCCACCGGCACCGAGGTGCTGCAGCGGCTGGTCGGCCAGGTCGCCAACCCGGTCCGCTGGGACCTGTGCATGGAGACCTTCAAGGAGCTCGGCGTGACCGCCCTGATCGAGGTGTGCCCCGGCGGGACGCTGACCGGTCTGGCCAAGCGCGCGCTGCCCGGGGTGAAGACGCTGGCCCTGAAGACCCCCGCCGACCTCGACGCGGCCCGCGAGATCATCGCCGAGCACGCCGAGCAGGCCTGACAAGGAGCGCGAGAGCATGTCGAAGATCAAGCCCAGCAAGGGCGCCCCGTACGCGCGCATCCTCGGTGTCGGCGGTTACCGCCCGACCCGGGTCGTGCCGAACGAGGTGATCCTCGAGAAGATCGACTCGTCCGACGAGTGGATCCGCTCGCGCTCCGGCATCGAGACGCGGCACTGGGCGTCGCCCGAGGAGACCGTCGCGGCGATGTCGATCGAGGCCTCCGGCAAGGCCATCGCCGACGCCGGGATCGACGCGGAGCAGATCGGCGCCGTGGTCGTGTCGACCGTGTCGCACTTCAGCCAGACCCCGGCCGTCGCCACCGAGATCGCGGACAAGCTGGGCACGAACAAGGCGGCGGCCTTCGACATCTCGGCGGGCTGCGCGGGCTTCGGTTACGGGCTGACGCTGGCCAAGGGCATGGTGGTGGAAGGGTCCGCCGAGTACGTCCTCGTCATCGGCGTGGAGCGGCTCTCCGACCTGACCGACCTGGAGGACCGGGCCACGGCCTTCCTGTTCGGCGACGGCGCCGGCGCGGTCGTGGTCGGCCCGTCCCAGGAGCCGGCGATCGGCCCGACCGTCTGGGGTTCGGAGGGCGACAAGTCCGAGACGATCAAGCAGACGGTCCCGTGGGACCGCTTCCGGATCGGCGACCTCTCCGAGCTGCCCCTCGACAGCGAGGGCAACGTCAAGTTTCCTGCGATCACGCAGGAGGGCCAGGCGGTGTTCCGCTGGGCCGTGTTCGAGATGGCGAAGGTCGCCCAGCAGGCGCTGGACGCGGCCGGGATCACCCCGGACGAGCTGGACGTCTTCATCCCGCACCAGGCCAACGTGCGGATCATCGACTCGATGGTGAAGACGCTGAAGCTGCCGGAGCACGTCATGGTCGCCCGTGACATCCGCACCACCGGCAACACCTCGGCCGCCTCGATTCCGCTCGCGATGGAGCGGCTTCTGGCGACCGGCGAGGCGAAGAGCGGCGACACCGCGCTCGTCATCGGCTTCGGGGCGGGTCTCGTCTACGCCGCGACGGTCGTTACCCTCCCCTAGGCACTCCGTGCCGGATCATGCGGTCCGGGGCGGAGACCAGCACCACCCGCCGCCGACGCGGCGGGCTGCCACACCCTCTGGAACATCTACGAAGGAGCGCCGTCATGGCCGCCACTCAGGAAGAGATCGTCGCCGGTCTCGCCGAGATCGTGAACGAGATCGCCGGCATCCCGGTTGAGGACGTCCAGCTGGACAAGTCCTTCACCGACGACCTGGACGTCGACTCGCTGTCCATGGTCGAGGTCGTCGTCGCCGCCGAAGAGCGTTTCGACGTCAAGATCCCGGACGAGGACGTCAAGAACCTCAAGACCGTCGGTGACGCGACCGGCTACATCCTCAAGCACCAGGGCTGATCGACCGATCACTGCCTCTGGGCTGACTGCCCCGCCACCCGGCGGTGGCGCCGTACGAATCCGTATCCCGTTGGAGAAAGAATTCCCGTGAGCTCGACCAATCGCACCGTGGTCGTCACCGGTATCGGCGCAACCACACCGCTGGGTGGCGACGCAGCCTCGACCTGGGAGGGCCTGGTGGCCGGCAAGTCCGGCGTCAAGCCCCTGGAGCAGGAGTGGGCCGCCGACCAGGCGGTCCGCATCGCCGCTCCGGTCGCCGTGGACCCCTCCGGGGTCATCCCGCGGCCCCAGGCCCGCCGACTGGACCGCTCGGCGCAGTTCGCGCTGATCGCGGCCCAGGAGGCCTGGCAGGACGCCGGCTTCACCGGCAAGGCAGGCGAAGACGGAAGCATCGACCCCGACCGGCTCGGTGCCGTCATCGCCTCCGGCATCGGCGGCGTGACGACCCTGCTGGACCAGTACGACGTGCTCAAGGAGAAGGGCGTCCGCCGCGTCTCCCCGCACACCGTCCCCATGCTGATGCCGAACGGCCCGTCGGCCAACGTCGGGCTGGCCGTGGGCGCCCGGGCGGGCGTGCACACGCCCGTCTCCGCCTGCGCGTCGGGTGCCGAGGCCATCGGCTACGCCATCGAGATGATCCGCACCGGCCGCGCCGACGTCGTCGTCGCGGGTGGCACGGAGGCGGCGATCCACCCGCTGCCCATCGCCGCGTTCGGCAACATGATGGCGATGTCCAAGAACAACGACGACCCGCAGGGTGCCTCGCGCCCCTTCGACACGGGTCGCGACGGCTTCGTCCTCGGTGAGGGCGCCGGCGTCATCGTCCTGGAGTCCGCCGAGCACGCCGCGGCGCGCGGTGTCCGCGTCTACGCGGAGGCGGTCGGTCAGGGCATCTCCGCCGACAGCCACGACATCGTGCAGCCGGAGCCGGAGGGCCGTGGCATCTCGGCCGCGCTGCAGCACCTGCTGGAGCGCACCGACCTGGACCCCGCCGAGATCGTGCACGTCAACGCGCACGCCACCTCGACGCCGGCCGGTGACATCGCCGAGCTGAAGGCGCTGCGCAAGGTCTTCGGTGACGACGCCGACCACATGGCGGTCTCCGGCACCAAGTCGATGACCGGTCACCTCCTCGGTGGCGCGGGCGGCGTGGAGTCCGTCGCGACGGTGCTCGCGCTGTACCACCGGGTGGCGCCGCCGACCATCAACGTCGAGAACCTCGACCCCGAGGCCGAGGCCGCCGCGGACATCGTGCGCGGCGAGGCCCGGAAGCTGCCCGTCGAGGGCCGTATCGCCGCGCTGAACGACTCGTTCGGGTTCGGCGGGCACAACGTGGTGCTGGCGTTCCGGACGGTCTGAGCGACGTCCCTACGTGTGTGAAGGGCCCCCACCGGTCGGTGGGGGCCCTTCACGCGTGGCAGGGGCGTCTCACACCACCTGGTGCAGCCAGCGGACCGGCGCGCCCTCGCCCGCGTAGCGGAACGGCTCCAGTTCGTCGTCCCAGGGCTTGCCGAGGAGCTTGGCGATGTCGGACTCCAGGTCGCTCTCCTCGCGCCGGGAGCGGGCCAGGGCGGCACGCAGCCGGTCCTCGGGGATGAGGATGTCGCCGTGGATGCCGGTGACGGCGTGGAAGATGCCGAGCTCGGGCGTGCAGCTGTAGCGTTCGCCCTCGGCGTTCGCGGACGGTTCCTCGGTGACCTCGAAGCGCAGCAGCTGCCAGCCCCGCAGGGCGGAGGCGAGCTTGGAGGCGGTGCCGGGCCGGCCCTTCCAGGAGAACTCCGAGCGCCAGGTGCCGGGCGCGGCGGGCTGCCGGATCCAGTCGAGGCTGACGCGCGTGCCGAGCACCCCGGCGACGGCCCACTCGACGTGCGGGCAGAGCGCGCGCGGCGCGGAGTGCACGTACAGGACTCCACGTGTCGTCACCGGAACCTCCGGGCTGAGCGGGACATCTCGGAACGGGTGGAACGGGTGGAACGGGCGTGGCCGGGCGGCCACGTTCATGGCGAGGCTACCGTGCGACGGGGCAAGGAGTGTGACGTACCGTCGGTCCCGGTGCCGACAAACCTCCGCCATTCACCCGGCAGGACGCTTGTACGGGTGTGAGGCGTTGCATCGCGGCCCGTGGGAACCTCCGCGCGGTGTCATGGGTTGAGGACGTTGGAGGCACGAGGCGAGGGGTGGGACCGGTATGGGTCAGCGGACGGACCAGGGGACGCGCGGCGGCCGTCGCCGTGCGCGTGCCGTACTCGCCGTCCTGACCGCCGCCGTCCTGGGCGTGGCCGGCTGTGACGCGGCCGGCGGCGATTCCCCCGGCCCCTCCGGTACCGGGTCGAAGCAGCCGAAGCCCGCCCCGGCCTGGGACACGAGCCCCGCGTCCGTCGCGGCGGTGGGTGACTCCATCACGCGCGGCTTCGACGCCTGCACGGTGCTGTCCGACTGCCCCGAGGTCTCGTGGGCGACCGGCAGCAGTGCCGAGGTCGACAGTCTCGCCGTGCGGCTGCTGGGGGAGGCGGGCGCGGCCGAGCGGAGCTGGAACTACGCGGTCACCGGGGCCCGGATGGCGGATCTGCCCGGGCAGGTGACGCGGGCGGCGGCGCGCAGGCCGGAGCTGGTCGCGGTGATGATCGGGGCGAACGACGCCTGCCGGGCCACGACCGCGGCGATGACCCCGGTGGCCGACTTCCGGGCCCGGTTCGAGGAGGCCATGGCCACCCTGCGCCGGGAACTGCCCAAGGCGCAGGTGTACGTGGCGAGCATCCCGGACCTGAAGCGGCTGTGGTCGCAGGGGCGCACCAATCCGCTGGGCAAGCAGGTGTGGAAGCTGGGCATCTGCCCGTCGATGCTGGGCGACGCGGACGCCCTGGACTCGGCGGCGACGCTGCGGCGCAACACGGTGCAGGACCGGGTGGAGGACTACAACAGGGTCCTGCGGGAGGTCTGCGCGAAGGACCGCAAGTGCCGCACGGACGGTGGCGCGGTGCACGAGTACCGGTTCGGCACCGACCAGCTGAGCCGCTGGGACTGGTTCCACCCGAGTGTGGACGGCCAGGCCCGGCTGGCGGAGATCGCCTATCGCGCCGTCACCACGAAACACTCCTGACCTGCACGTGTCCTAGAGTTCCGCACATGAACGAACTCTTCGGCACACTTTCCGACGGCACCCCGGTCCACCGCTGGACCCTGGAGCGGGCCGGCGTACGGGTACGGGTCCTGTCGTACGGCGGGATCGTGCAGTCGGCCGAGGTTCCGGACCGGGACGGGAACACCGCCGACGTGGTGCTGGGGTTCGCGGACCTGGACGGCTACACGGCCCACCCGGAGCCGTACTTCGGTGCGCTGGTCGGGCGGTACGCCAACCGGATCGCGGGCGGCCGTTTCCCACTGGACGGGCGCACGTACGCGCTGGCGCTCAACAACGGGCCGAACTCGCTGCACGGCGGTGAGCGCGGTTTCGACAAGCGCGTGTGGGACGCGGAGCCCGTCGGGGACGGTGCGCACGGCGTCCGGCTGAGCCGGGTCAGCCCGCACGGCGAGGAGGGCTTCCCGGGCCGCGTGGAGGTCTCGGCGACGTACACGCTGGAGGAGTCGGGCGCGCTGCGGATCGCGTACGAGGCGGTCACCGACGCGCCGACCGTGCTGAACCCGACCAACCACAGCTACTTCAACCTGGGCGGCTCCGGTCACGCGGGCGGCCACGAGCTGCGGCTCGCCGCCTCCCGGATCACCCCGGTCGACGCGGACCTGATCCCGACGGGTGCCCTCGCGGACGTGGCGGGCACGCGTTTCGACTTCCGGCAGGCCCGCAAGGTCGGTTCGGGCTACGACCACAACTTCGTCCTGGACAAGGGCGTGACGGACGCCGCCGTGGAGGTCGCCGAGCTGTACGACCCGGCGTCGGGGCGCGTGCTGTCGGTGGCGACGACCGAGCCCGGTCTCCAGCTCTACACCGCCGACCATCTGGACGCGCCCTTCGCCCCCGGCGACGGCATCGCGCTGGAGACGCAGCACTTCCCCGACTCCCCGAACCGGCCGGAGTTCCCGAGCACGGTGCTGCGGCCGGGCGAGGTGTTCCGCTCGGAGACGGTGTACGGCTTCTCGGTGCGGTAGCCCGTGCGGTGCCGGGCCCACCGGTGCCGAACCCTGGTACCGAGCGCCGGTACCGAGCCCGTGTACTGAGCCCCGGCCCGGATGTCAGGTCCCGGGCCGGGGCTGTTCGAGGGGGCGCGCCGTGGACGGTCCCGGATCAGACGGTAATCGCCGCGCTGATCCGACGGCCCGCGTTCGAGCGCCCGCTCGCCACTTCGTACGAACCCTTCACAAACACCCACGATCGGGTCGCCACACCGTCAGTGCGTCGAGGCCGGCCCCGAGTTGACCGCCTGGCCGGCGGAGCCGCCGTCGGCCGTGTCGTCGTCGCCCTCGCGGGTCTCCTCTCCCAGCAGCTCGCGGGCGAGGAGGGTGGCGCCCGCGACCGCGCCCGGCATCAGGAACACCGCGACGAACGGCACCAGGAAGGCGAGGCCCAGCGGCGTGCCGAAGCCCCAGACCAGCGTCTTGCGGGAGCGCAGCAGGGCGAGCCGGTCGCGCAGCTCGACCCCGCGGCGCTGGAGGGCGACGGCGGCGAGTTCCTCGGTGAGGAAGAAGCCGGTGACGAAGAAGCCGACCACCGGGACGACCGTCTGGCCGACGACCGGGATGAAGCCGAGGGCGAAGAGCAGCACGCCCCAGACGGCGGCGCGGACGAGGACCCGGAGGCTGTCCCGGCCGGAGATCCACAGCTCGCGCCAGAGCGGCAGGTGCGACTCGGGGGCGGTGCCGTCCGGGGAGACGTCGCGGTCGACCCGTTCGGAGAGGCTCTCGTAGAAGGGCTGGCCGACCAGCAGGGTGACCGCGGTGAAGGTGAGGACGGCCAGGAGCAGGGCGAGGGCGAACAGGACGGCGGTGAGGAAGCCGCGGAAGAGTCCGAGCCAGGGGCTCGACCAGTCGTCGGCGAAGGGGGTCGCCCAGGCGACGAAGTCCGTGCCCCACAGCGCCAGCGCGACCAGCGCCGCCGCGTAGAGCACCAGTGTGATCAGGCCCGGGAGGAGCCCGAAGCCGTAGCTCTTGCCGTGCCGGGCCACCCAGCGCTGGCCCTTCAGGAGATGGCCGAATCCCGCCCCAAGATCACGCATGGACGGAACTCTACCGGTCGGCGCCGACGGGGCACGGGGCGGCGCTCACGGTGTGAACGCCGCCCCGCGGGAGCCCCGGCACCGGTCAGGCGAGCGTCACGGTGATGTCGCCGCGGGTCGCCTTCGAGTACGGGCAGACCTGGTGGGCCTTCTCCACCAGCGACCGCGCGGTGGCGGCGTCCACGGCCGGGATCTCGGCGGAGATCTCGACCATGATGCCGAACCCGTCGTCGTTCTTGCCGATCCCGACCTTCGCGGTGACGGTCGAACCGGTGATGTCGGCGCCCTCCTGGCGGGCCACGACACCGAGCGCGCCCTGGAAGCAGGCGCTGTACCCGGCGGCGAACAGCTGCTCCGGGTTGGTGCCGGCGCCGGTGCCGCCCATCTCCTTGGGCGGGTTCACGACCACGTCGAGCTTGCCGTCATCGGTGGCCACGCGCCCGTCGCGGCCGTTCTCGGCGGTGGCCACGGCGGTGTAGAGGACCTCGGACTGCTGAATCGGCATTGCGGTGTCTTCCTCCTCGGTCCGCCGTGACTCGCGCCCACGATCACGACGGATTTCGGAAAGACGCTACCGCATGCCGGAAACTCCAGGAAGGCCCACTCTCCCACGCGGGGGTGTCACAGCTTGACGATCATCTTGCCGGTGTTGTCGCCGCGCAGGACGCCGAGGAACGCCTCCAGGTTGTTCTCGATGCCCTCGACGACCGTCTCGCGGTACTTCAGCTCACCGGAGCGGATCCAGGGGCCGACCTCCTGGACGAACTGCGGCTGGAGGTCGTAGTGGTCGCCGACCAGGAAGCCCTCGATGCGGCCGCGGGTCTGGATCAGGCGCGCGAGGTTCTTCGGGCCCGGGGCGGGCTCGGTGTTGTTGTAGACGGAGATCATGCCGCAGACGGCGATGCGGCCGCCCCGGTTGAGGGATCCGATGGCGGCCTCCAGGTGGTCGCCGCCCACGTTGTCGAAGTACACGTCGATGCCGTCCGGGGCGGCGGCGCGGAGCTGCTCGGCCACCGGGCCGTCCTTGTAGTTGAAGGCGGCGTCGAAGCCGTACTCGTCGACGAGCAGCTTGACCTTCTCGTCCGAGCCGGCCGAGCCGATGACCCGGGAGGCGCCCTTGAGCTTCGCGATCTGCCCCACCTGGCTGCCGACGGCACCGGCCGCGCCGGAGACGAAGACCGCGTCGCCCTCCTTGAAGGCGGCGGTGCGCAGCAGGCCGGCGTAGGCGGTGAGCCCGGTCATGCCGAGCACGCCGAGGTACGTCGACAGCGGCGCGGCCTGCGGGTCCACCTTGACGGCGTTCTCGGCGTCCACGGCGGCGTACTCGCGCCAGCCGAAGAAGTGCAGGACGTGGTCGCCGACGGCGATGCCCTCGGCGTTGGAGGCGACGACCTCGCCGACCGCGCCGCCCTGCATGACCTTGCCGACCTCGAAGGGGGCGACGTAGGACTTGGCGGCGCTCATGCGGCCGCGCATGTAGGGGTCGACGGACACGTACTCGTTGCGGACCAGCACCTGCCCCTCACCCGGGGTGGGCAGCTCGGCCTCGACGAGCTCGAAGTCCTCGGGCTTGGGCCAGCCGACCGGGCGGCTGACGAGGTGCCATTCGCGGTTGACGGTGGGGAGGGCGGGGGAGTCGGTCATGGGGCACCTTTCCTGGAACGCGGATGTCTCGGTCTCCGAGGCGCTTCGGCCTGTGACGCTTCGGCCTCCGAGATGCTTCAGCTTCTGAAATGTTTCGGTCTCTGAAACAACCATGCGTCTGCACATTTCAGGTTGTCAAACAAATGAGTACCCTTGTTTCCATGGCCACACCACGCGACACCCCCCGCCGACCCGACGCTCTCACCCTGGAAGTCGTCGAGCTGATCGGCGAGGTCGTGGCCCGCTTCCACGCCGACTACGAGGAGGCGGCCACGGAACGCGCCCTGACCGGGGCGCAGGCCAAGCTGCTCAGCCTGCTGTCGCTGGAGCCGCTGCCGATGCGGAAGCTGGCGCAGAAGCTGAAGTGCGAGCCGTCGAACGTGACCGGGATCGTGGATCGGCTGGAGGCCCGCGGCCTGGTCGAACGACGCCCGGATCCCGGCGACCGCCGGGTCAAGGTGGCGGCGGCGACGGACGAGGGGCGGCGCGTGGCGCGGGGGCTGCGGGAGTCGCTGCGGTTCGCGCGGGAGCCGCTGGCGGGGCTGTCGGAGGCGGAGCGGGTCGCTCTGCGGGACGCGCTGCGCAGGATGCTGGACGCGGGCGACGGGCCGGGCGTGCCCCTCGACTGACCCTGCCCCCGGCGGCCGTCGGGGCAACGCTCACCCCGTCCCGGCGGTCGTCGGGGCAACGTACACCCCGTCCCGGCGGTCGTACGGTCATGCGCTCCCGCTGCGGTCTTCGGCCTCACCACCGGTGTCGTCCCGGTGCCCGTGCGGCCGGTACGCGTGCTCGTCGGTCGGTGAGCCCCCTCCGGCCGGCGCGGGAGGGTGCCTCAGGTGCACCACCACAGGAAGCGGTCGCACGTTTCGGTCGGGGTCGGGTCCGGCGAGTTCGTCGGGGTGGGGCTCGTGGTCGGGGCCGGGTCCTGCGACTGGGGCGGCGCGGCCGGCGGGTCCGGGGTCGGGCCCGTCTCCGGCGCCGACGGCGGGGGTGAGGAGGGGTTCTCGGGCTCGTCCGCCGTCCCCGTCCCGGACGCGTCCGGGGACGGCGACGCCGACGCCGACACCGTTGTCGAGGCGGTCGCGCCGGCGGACGGTGCGCCCGCGGTGGTCCGCGTCCCCGATGCCCCGTCGACTGGTGCGGCCGACGCCTCCCCGGTCTCCCCCGCCTCTCCCACCTCCCGCGTCGCTCCGCCGTCCGCCGTCTCGCCGCCGGCGGCGGCCGGCTTCGCCTGGGAGCCCGGGGCGTCGAGGCCGAGTTCCGCGAGGC
Organism: Streptomyces lancefieldiae; assembly: GCF_031845825.1. NCBI lineage: Bacteria > Bacillati > Actinomycetota > Actinomycetes > Kitasatosporales > Streptomycetaceae > Streptomyces > Streptomyces lancefieldiae. Next base: position 103,604 of record NZ_JAVRFH010000015.1, read on the forward strand.
TCAGTCCTCCGGCGGCCAGGACGAAGCCCGCGGTGACGAGCAGGGCCCGGCGGCGGCGTCGGCGGTGTGCGGCGGCCTTGCGGTCGCGGCGGCCGGCCCTGCCGCCGCGGTCGGCCGGGGCCGCGTCGTCGGAGCCATCACCCGGATGACCGTCGGAGGCGCCGTCGGAGGCGCCGTCGGAGGCGCCGTCGGAGGCGCCGTCGGAGGCGCCGTCGGAGGCGCCGTCGGAGGCGCCGTCGGAGGCGCCGTCGGAGGCGCCGTCGGAGGCATCGGGCTCGCCGGTGGCCCGTGGCGGACGTTCCTCACGTTCCGTCAAGGACGCACCGGACGCGCCCAGTTCTTCGACGGGCGTGCCACAGCCCGGGCAGGCGAGGGCGCCGTTGAGGTGCCGTCGGCACGGGTGGCAGTAGTCCATGACGCGGGAAGGTTAAGTTCCGCAACGGCCGTGTTCCTAGAGGCGGCTGTGAAGGTTGTGTGGGAAAGCGCCCGGGAGCCTCCCACCCCGGTACTTTCGAAACTGCCGAAACCGTTATGTGTCCGACCCATTGACACTCCCGCCGCCCCCTCCTTACTGTCACGCCAGCATTTCGAACGAGTGACGAAATATCGAACACAGTGAAGGGCAACCGCCGTGCGCATCACCGGAATCAGCACACACGTGGTCGGGACGCCGTGGCGCAACCTGACCTACGTCCAGGTGCACACCGACGAGGGCATCACTGGAGTCGGCGAGACCCGGATGCTGGGGCACACCGACGCTCTCCTCGGCTATCTGAAGGAGGCCGAGGCCAACCACATTCTCGGTTCGGACCCGTTCGCTGTCGAGGACCTGGTCCGCCGCATGAAGTACGGCGACTACGGCCGCGCGGGTGAGATCGTGATGTCCGGTATCGCCGTGGTCGAGATGGCCTGCTGGGACATCAAGGGCAAGGCCCTCGGCGTCCCCGTCTGGCAGCTGCTGGGTGGCAAGGTCACCGACAAGGTGAAGGCGTACGCCAACGGGTGGTACACCACCGAGCGGACCCCGGAGGCGTACCACAAGGCCGCGCAGGGGGTCATGGAGCGCGGGTACCGGGCCCTGAAGATCGACCCCTTCGGCACCGGGCACTTCGAGCTCGACCACGCGGAGACCCTGTACGCCGTGTCGCTGATCGAGGCCGTACGGGACGCCATCGGGCCCGAGGCCGAGCTGATGCTGGAGATGCACGGGCGGTTCTCGCCCTCCACCGCCGTCCGGCTCGCCAAGGAGCTGGCGCCCTTCAAGCCGGCCTGGCTGGAGGAGCCGGTCCCGCCGGAGAACCTCAGGGCGCTCAAGAAGGTCGCCGAGAAGGTGGACATCCCGGTCGCCACGGGTGAGCGCATCCACGACCGGATCGAGTTCCGCGAGCTGTTCGAGGACCAGTCCGTGGACATCATCCAGCCCGACGTCGGCCACATCGGCGGCATCTGGGAGACCCGCAAGCTCGCCGCCACCGCCGAGACCCACTACACGCTGGTGGCGCCGCACAACGTGGGCGGGCCGGTCCTGACCGCCGCCAGCCTCCAGGTCGGCTTCACCTCCCCGAACTTCAAGATCCTGGAGCACTTCAACGACTTCGCCGACGCGGAGATCAAGAAGGTCGTCAAGGGCGCGCCCCAGGTGAACCCGGAGGACGGCTGCTTCCACCTCTCCGACGCCCCGGGTCTCGGCGTCGAGCTGGACACCGACGCCGCGGCCGAGTTCCCGCAGCAGCAGGCACGGTTCGACCTGTGGGCCGAGGGCTGGGAGCAGCGCAAGCCCAAGGGGACGCAGGCATGAGCGAGGCGGTCGTCATCGAGGCGCCGGGGGTGCACCGGCTCGTCGCGCACGAGCCGCGCGAGCCCGGGCCCGGCGAGGCACTGGTGAGGGTGCACGCCGCCGGGATCTGCGGCAGCGACCGCGAGGTCTACCAGGGCAACCGGCCCGAGGGGTACGTGCGTTACCCGCTCACCCCTGGGCACGAGTGGTCCGGGACCGTGGAGCGGGTCGGCGCCGGGGTGCCCGCGTCGCTCGTCGGGCGCGGGGTCGTCGGTGAGGGGTTCCGCAACTGCCAGGTGTGCGACCGCTGCCACGCGGGCGAGACGACGCTGTGCACGGCGGGGTACGAGGAGACGGGGTTCACCCAGCCGGGGGCCATGGCGCCCACGCTGACGCTGCCCGCCCGCCTCCTGCACGTCCTGCCGGACGACGCCGACCTCACCGCCGCCGCCCTCCTGGAGCCGGCCGCCTGCATCGCCGCCGCCGCGCTCAAGGCGAACGCCCGCCCCGGCGAGCGGGTCGCCGTCGTCGGCACCGGCACGCTCGGCATGTTCGCCGTGCAGTTCCTGCGCGCCGCCTCCCCGGCCGAACTGCTGGTCGTCGGCACGCGCGGCGACCGGGAGGCGCTGGCGCGCCAGTACGGCGCGACCGACTTCCGCACGAAGGACCAGCTGCTCCCCGACGACTTCGACGTCGTGATCGAGACCGCCGGGTCCGCCGACGCCGCCCGCACCGCGGCCGCGCTGCTGCGCAGGGGCGGGCGGCTGGTGCTGACCGGTATCCCGGCAGCGGGCGCCGACGGGCTCGACCCCACCGACCTGGTCGTACGGCAGCTGGAGGTGCACACCGTCTTCGGGGCACCGCCGGACGCCTGGGCGCACACGGTGCGGGTCTTCGCGGCCGGTCTGCTCGACCCGCGACCGCTGGTGACGCACGAGCTGCCGCTCGCCGAGTTCCCGCAGGCCATCGAGCTGGTGGGGTCCGGCGATCCGAAGGTCGGCAAGGTGCTGCTGCATCCCTGACCCCCACCCCTGAGCCGTACGCCGGTACGGGGGCGACCTGACGGTCTCCGTACCGGCGTACATCCACTTCCCGAGGTTTCCCGTACCTCACGCCGCGAACTCTGTCCGACATCTCGAACGCGACGTGTCGAGCACGACGTACCGAACATGACGCACCGAACGCGACGTACCGAACCCGATGTACCGAACGCGACGTATCGAACCCTAAGGAACGCTTGTGACCGACGCTTCCGCCACGGCCGCCGCACGCAGGCCCGGTGAGCCGGCGCTCACCGCCCTCGGCCTGGCCGCGCCCGCCCTCGACCCCGCCGACGCCTCGCCGCACTCCTTCCCGGGCGGTGGCCGCTGGCGCACCGAGATCCCCTCCTGCGAGGGGCCGGAGGCGCTGGGGGTGGTCCTGAAGGAGTCCTCGCGGCTGGACGTGCCGATCCACCGGATCAGCCAGGGCAGCGGCGTGTGGATGCTGACCGACGCCGAGATCACCGAGATGGTCGAGGCCACCGCCGAACGCGACATCGAGCTCTGCCTGTTCACCGGCCCGCGCGGCACCTGGGACATCGGCGGCTCCACCCGTACCGACTCGGGTGGCGCGGGCCTCAGAGCGCGCGGCCACGACGCGGTCGCCGGGTGCGTCGAGGACGCCGTCCGCGCGACGGAGCTGGGCGTGCGGTGCCTGCTCGTCGCCGACGAGGGTGTGCTGTGGACGCTGCACCGGGCGCGGGCGGCCGGCATCATCCCCGCCGACACCACGCTGAAGCTGTCGGCGCTCGTGGGACCGGTCAACCCGGCCTCGTACGCGGTGTACGAGCGGCTCGGCGCCGACTCCATCAACGTGCCCAGCGACCTGACGCCCGATCACCTGACCGAAATACGGCGGGTCTCGGCCGCGCCCATGGACATGTACATCGAGGCCCCCGACGACCTGGGCGGATATGTACGGATGTACGAGGTCGCCGAGCTGATCCGGCGCGGCGCGCCGCTGTACCTGAAGTTCGGCCTCTCCAAGACCCCCGGCATCTACCCGTACGGCCACCACCTGCGGGAACTGACGCTGGCCACCGCCAAGGAGCGGGTGCGGCGCGGCCGGCTCGCGCTGGATCTGCTCGCGCGGCACGGGGCGGACGGCGACATGGCTCCACTCGGCACACGGCTGCCGGGTCCGCTCAACCGGTTCGAGATCTCGTCATAACGTTCCGGAAACCCCCTTCACAAAAGAAGACACAGCCGCGCACAATCCCACACACCTGCTCTCGGTCGATCCACCCTCAGCGTTCCCCACCACCAGACCGAGCCCTGCACCGACATCGAGGATGATGACCATGCGCAACCGCAGAGCCGCACTCGCCGCCATAGCCTCCGCCGCCTCCCTCGCCCTCACGCTGACCGCCTGCGGCCAGAGCAGCGAGGGGGGCAGCGAGGAGGACAAGGGGGGTTCCGACGGCGCCACCATCGGCATCGCGATGCCGACCAAGTCCTCCGAACGCTGGATCGCCGACGGCGCCAACGTCGAGAAGGAACTGAAGGGCAAGGGCTACAAGACCAAGCTGGTCTACGGCGAAGACGACCCGGACCAGCAGGTCTCGCAGATCGAGAACATGATCACGCAGGGGGTGGACGCCCTCATCGTCGCCGCGATCGACAACAAGTCGCTCAACAACGTGCTCCAGCAGGCCAAGGACGCCGACATCCCGGTCATCTCCTACGACCGGCTGATCCTCGGCACGGAGAACGTCGACTACTACGCCTCGTTCGACAACGAGAAGGTCGGCGAGCTGCAGGGCGGCTACATCGTCGACAAGCTCGGTCTGAAGGCGGGCAAGAAGGGCCCCTTCAACATCGAGCTGTTCGCCGGCTCCAACGACGACAACAACACCAAGTACTTCTTCCAGGGCGCGATGAACGTCCTCAAGCCCTACATGGACAAGGGCGAACTGGTCGTCAGGTCCAAGCAGACCGCCCTCAACCAGGTCACCACCCTGCGCTGGGACGGCGGCACCGCGCAGAAGCGCATGGACGACCTGCTGACCTCCAGCTACCGCAGCACCAAGGTGGACGCGGTGCTCTCGCCCTACGACGGCATCTCCATCGGCATCCTGTCCGCCCTGAAGTCGGACGGCTACGGCTCCAAGGCCAAGCCGATGCCGGTCGTCACGGGCCAGGACGCCGAGGTCGCCTCGGTGAAGTCGATCATCGCGGGCGAGCAGACGCAGACCGTCTTCAAGGACCTCCGCGAGCTCGCCAAGGTCGCCTCGAACATGGTCGAAGCCTCCCTCAACGACAAGAAGCCCGAGGTCAACGACACCAAGTCGTACGACAACGGTACGAAGGTCGTCCCCGCCTACCTGCTGCAGCCGGTCAGCGTCGACAAGAGCAACTACGAGAAGGTCCTCGTCGGCGGCGGCACCTACTCCGCGGACGACCTCAAGTAACCGGGCCCCCACAAGGATTGGAAGGCACGACCATGGCGGGACCCGTCCTGGAAATGCGCTCGATCGTCAAGACCTTTCCCGGTGTCAAAGCGCTGTCGGACGTCACGCTGACCGTCCGCCAGGGCGAGGTCCACGCCATCTGCGGGGAGAACGGCGCCGGAAAGTCGACCTTGATGAAGGTGCTCTCCGGTGTCCATCCGCACGGCAGCTACGAGGGGGACATCCTCTTCGAGGGCGAGACCTGCCGGTTCAAGGACATCCGGGCGAGCGAGCAGCACGGCATCGTGATCATCCACCAGGAGCTGGCGCTGGTGCCGTATCTGTCCATCGCGGAGAACATCTTCCTCGGCAACGAGCACGCCAAGCGCGGACTGATCAACTGGAACGACACCCTCAGGCACGCCAGCGAACTGCTGCGCCGGGTCGGCCTCGACGAGCACCCGGAGACCCGCGTCGCCGACATCGGCGTGGGCAAGCAGCAGCTGGTGGAGATCGCCAAGGCGCTGTCGAAGAAGGTGAAACTGCTCATCCTCGACGAGCCGACGGCGGCGCTCAACGACGAGGACAGCGGCAAACTGCTCGACCTGATCCTTCAGTTGAAGGAACAGGGCATGACCTCGATCATCATCTCGCACAAGCTGAACGAGATCCGTCGCGTCGCCGACTCGGTCACGATCATCCGCGACGGGCGCTCCATCGAGACGCTCGACGTGAAGGCGGCGGAGACGACCGAGGACCGGATCATCAGCGGGATGGTCGGCCGCGACCTGGAGAACCGCTTCCCGGAGCGGACCCCGCACCAGCCGGAGGAAGGGGCCGCGCCCGCCCTGGAGATCCGCAACTGGACCGTGCACCACCCCATCGACCAGCAGCGCAAGGTCGTCGACGACGTCTCCGTCCAGGTGCGGCGCGGCGAGATCGTCGGCATCGCCGGGCTCATGGGCGCCGGCCGCACCGAGCTGGCGATGAGCGTCTTCGGCCGCACCTACGGCCGGTACGCGGGCGGCACGGTCCTCAGGGACGGCACCGAGATCCGTACGAAGACCGTCCCGGAGGCGGTCAAGCACGGCATCGCGTACGTCACCGAGGACCGCAAGCACTACGGCCTCAACCTCATCGACACCATCAACCGGAACATCTCGCTGACCGCGCTGGGCAAGGTCGCCAAGCGGGGTCTGGTCGACGAGCACGGGGAGCGGCAGGTCGCCGAGGACTTCCGCAAGTCCATGAACATCAAGGCGCCGACCGTCTTCGAGCCGGTGGGCAAGCTGTCCGGCGGCAACCAGCAGAAGGTCGTCCTCAGCAAGTGGATCTTCGCGGGTCCCGAGGTGCTGATCCTGGACGAGCCCACCCGCGGCATCGACGTGGGCGCCAAGTACGAGATCTACACGGTCATCGACCAGCTGGCCGCCCAGGGCAAGGCGGTCGTCTTCATCTCCTCCGAACTGCCGGAGCTGCTCGGCATGTGCGACCGCATCTACACGATGGCCGCGGGGCGGCTGACGGGTGAGTTCTCGCGGGCCGAGGCGTCGCAGGAAGCGCTGATGCGTCAGATGACGAAGGACAAAGAGGTAACCCGATGAGCACGGACGTGACCGCCAAGACCCCGGCCCCCGCGCCGCCCGGCAAGGGCGGATCCGCCGCCGGCGGCGGCCTGCTGCAGCTGATGCTCGACGGCCTGCGGCGCAACATGCGGCAGTACGGCATGCTGATCGCCCTCGGCCTGATCGTGGCGCTGTTCGCCGTGTGGTCCGACGGCGACCTGCTGCTGCCGCGCAACGTCTCCAACCTGGTGCTGCAGAACAGCTACATCCTGATCCTCGCGATCGGCATGATGCTCGTCATCATCGCGGGCCACATCGACCTGTCGGTCGGCTCACTGACCGCGTTCATCGGCGCGATGGCCGCCGTACTGATGGTCGAACAGGATCTCTCCTGGCCGATCGCGGTGGTGGTGTGCCTGGCCATCGGCGCGGTCGCGGGTGCGGTCCAAGGGTTCTTCATCGCCTATCTCGGCATACCGTCGTTCATCGTGACCCTCGCGGGCATGCTGCTCTTCCGCGGTCTGACGGAGATCTTCCTGGAGGGCCAGACCCTCGGCCCGTTCCCGAAGGACCTCCAGAAGATCGCCAACGGCTTCCTGCCCGAGGTCGGCCCGAACACCAACTACCACAACCTCACCCTGCTGCTCGGCTTCGCGCTGATCGCCTTCGTGGTCTACCAGGAGGTCCGCGACCGCAAGCGGCAGCAGGAGTTCGCGCTCGAGGTGCTGCCGGCCAAGCTGTTCCTGCTCAAGCTGGTCGCCCTGGTCTCCGCCGTCCTCGTCGTCACACTGCTGCTCGCCAGCTACAAGGGCGCCCCGATCGTGCTGCTCATCCTGGGCGCGCTGGTCGTCGGCTTCGGCTACCTGATGCGCAACGCGATCATCGGCCGCCACATCTACGCCATCGGCGGCAACCTGCCCGCGGCCAAGCTGTCGGGCGTGAAGGACAAGAAGGTCACCTTCCTGGTCTTCCTGAACATGGGCATGCTCGCGGCCCTGGCGGGTCTGGTCTTCGCCGCCCGCTTCAACGCGGCCTCGCCCAAGGCCGGCCTCAACTTCGAGCTGGAGGCCATCGCCGCCTCGTTCATCGGCGGCGCCTCGATGAGCGGCGGCGTCGGCACGGTCCTCGGCGCGATCATCGGTGGTCTGGTCCTGGGCGTGCTGAACAACGGCATGAACCTCGTCGGCATCGGCACCGACTGGCAGCAGGTCATCAAGGGCGCGGTGCTGCTGGCGGCGGTCGGGTTCGACGTGTGGAACAAGCGCAAGGTCGGTTCGTAGGTCACCCGGGGCCCGCCTGATCCAGGCGGGCCCCGCTTCTTTCACGGAAGTACAGGAGCCGCGCACATGGAACTGAGCAGACGAACGGTCATCGCGGGCACCGCGGCCGCGGGCATCGCCGCCGCCACGGTCGGCGGCACGGCACACGCCACGGGAGGCAGGAAGCCGGTGAAGGAGCTCTTCGGCAAGCTCGCCGACGGAACGAAGGTGTACCGCTGGTCGCTGGAGAACGGCGGCACGCGGATGAAGGTGCTGTCCTACGGCGGGGTCGTCCAGTCCCTGGAGATCCCCGACCGCCGGGGCCGCTACGAGAACGTCTCCCTGGGCTTCGACAACCTCGACGACTACGTGGCCCGCAGCCCGCACTTCGGTGCCCTGATCGGGCGGTACGGCAACCGCATCGCCAAGGGCCGCTTCACCCTGGACGGCAAGCAGTACCAGCTCTCCGTCAACGACGGCGAGAACTCCCTGCACGGCGGTGCCCTGGGCTTCGACTACCGGGTGTGGGACGTCGAGCCGTTCACCGAGGGCTCCGACGTCGGCCTGGTCCTGCACTACACCAGCGTCGACGGCGAGATGGGCTACCCGGGCACCCTCAGGTCGACGGTGACGTACACGCTCACCGCGCGCGGCGACTGGCGCATCGACTACGAGGCCACCACCGACAAGGCCACCGTCGTCAACCTCACCAGCCACGTCTACTGGAACCTGGCCGGCGAGGGCAGCGGCACGATCGAGGACCACGAGCTGTCGATCGCCGCGTCCCGCTACACGCCCACCGACGCGGGCCTCATCCCGACGGGCGAGCTGGCGAAGGTGTCCGGTACGCCCTTCGACTTCCGCCGGGCCAAGCCGATCGGCCGGGACATCCGCGACGCCCACCCGCAGCTGGTCACCGCCAAGGGCTTCGACCACAACTGGGTCCTGGACAAGGGCATCACCGACCGTCCCGAGCACATCGCGACCCTGCGCGACCGGTCCTCGGGCCGCACCCTGCGCATCGCCACCGACCAGCCGGGCCTGCAGTTCTACTCGGGCAACTTCCTCGACGGCACCCTGACCGGCACCGGCGGCTCCCTCTACCGGCAGGGCGACGCCCTGTGCCTGGAGACCCAGCACTACCCGGACTCGCCGAACCAGCCGTCGTTCCCGTCGACCGTGCTGCGGCCCGGGCAGACGTACCGGACGACGACGGTGCACTCGTTCGAGGCGTGAGGGGCTTGAGGCCTTGAGGGCTTGAGGGCTTGAGGGCACATTTTCTTCGCGTGCGTTGAACGGTGCCCCGTCCCCCTCCGTGTGCGAGGGCGGCCCGCGCTCCCCGCGCGGGCCGCCCACCGACGGAGGCAGCCGCTGCCCGCCGGTCCCACCCCGCCCGGCGTCCCCGCCCCCGGCGGCCTCACGGCCGCGCGGGTCAGGGGCGCCAACGGCCTGGAGTCGGTCGCGACGGGCATGGGCCGGACGGGCTGACCCGCGCCGCTCAGTAGGCGACGGGCCACCCGCTGCTCCAGTTCAGGAGGTTGACGCCGAGCTTGGGCGTGCCGTTGTCGTTGCCGTCGTAGTAGTGGTAGACGATCAGGTCGCCGTCGACGTCGTTCATGATCGACTGCCCGCCGGGGCCGATGACGCTTCCGTGCGACTCGAGCACGGGCGTCCCGCCGTTGTTCATCATCGAGACGCCGTTCCTGTCGTAGTACGGCCCGGTGACGCTCGTGGCCCGGCCCACCTTGACCTTGTACGTGGAGCTGGTGCCGGCGCAGCAGGTGTCGTACGAGGCGAAGAGGTAGTAGTACCCGTTCCGCTTGACGACGTACGGGGCCTCGACGGCCTTGGTCCCGGACGGCCGGGAGGCGATCGAGTAGCGGGTGGTGTGGGAGGAGAGCTGCTTGCCCGTGGACGGGTCGATCCGGATCATCTTGATGCCCGTCCACCAACTGCCGAAGGACAGCCACCACTTGCCGTCGTCGTCGACGAAGAGGTTGGGGTCGATGGCGTTGTGGTCGCTGGAGGAGCTGGACGTGTGGACGATGCCGTAGTCGGTCCAGCTGCCCGGCTGCCCGGTGGTGGAGCCGGCCAGCCCGATGGCGGAGGTGTTGGAGCCGAACGACGAGACGGAGTAGTACATCAGGTACTTGCCGCCGTGGTACGAGACGTCGGGCGCCCAGGCCTCCGGGACGGAGGAGTAGCGCGACCACCAGCTCGGCCGGGCCCCGAAGGCGTCCACCCCGGTGGAGAAGGCGGTGCGGTCGGACGACGTCCGGCTGCTGATGCCGCCGCCGGTGGCGTAGAGCTGGTACTGCCCGGACGAGGTGCGGATCATCGTCGGATCGTGCACGACGACGGAGCCGGTGACCCGGCCGGGGTTGGGGTACGCCGACGCCGTGGACGGGACGAGCGCGAGCAGGGCGGCGGTGGGGAGAGCGAGGAGTGCGGCTCTTGTACGGCTCATGGGGGGAACGCTCCTGTTCCTGTTCGCAGTATCGAACACCGATCGTGTTTTCGGACGGAACGTAGAATCGAACCCCTTGCGCGTCAATGGTTCGCACAGCGTCGGCGGCAGCGAGGGCAACAGCATCGGCAACCAACGTCCGGAGAACACCGCGTGCCACAGGTGACGCACCGGTGAATTCGGGACGGATGCTCCACACATCCGCCGTCGGCCACTCCTGTCCCCGGCGACCATGGCCTCTCCATCCACTCGCCTCCGCCCTGAGACGGGAGTCGGTCATGAACGGTGTTCCGTGGGAGTCCGTGATCGCCGTGCTCGGCCTCGCCGTGCCCGTGGCCGCCGCCCTGTGGGAGTTCTTCCTGGCGGGCCGCAAACGACTCGGCTACCGCGTGCAGATGGACACCAGCGCCCGGGACTCGGCCACGTCCTCCGGGCCGGAGGCCGGGGTGCTCCAGCGCATGCAGTGGGACGGCGCCGACCTGCGCGACCCGTCGGTCGTCCTGCTGCGCATCGAGAACGTCGGCTGGACCCCGATCGTCGAGGACGACTACGTGGCCCCCGCCAACGACCCGGTGGGCATACGCGTGGCGTTCCCGGGCCGCCGCGTGGTCGGCATGGTCGTGACGGAGTGCAGCCACACCGTGCTGCGCGACTTCTTCGCACCGGGAACGCCGGGCCTCGGGGCCACGGACGGTGTCATCAGGCTGCCCAAGGTGAAGCTCAACCGCCGGGCGCACTACAAGGTGCTGGCGGTCCTCGACCGCGTCCCGGACTTCACCGAGGCCGACTTCCCCGACCCGGAGGTCATGGCGGGCGTCGTCGGAGGGGTGCGCGGCGGGACCATCAAGAAGACCGAGTACTACCCGTTCGCCTCCCGTCCGGTGCGCTGGCTGCTCGCCCTGCTCGTCCTGGTGAGCGCAGCCCAGTCCGTGTCCACCTTCGTGCGGGACGACGACACCCGGGCCGCGCCGCTGGACTGCGCCGAGGGGACGCTCCACCTGTCGGGCTCCACCGCGTTCCGGCCGATCCTGGAGCAGGCCGCCGAGCAGTACACCAAGACGTGCACGGACGCCCGGATCCCGCTGTCCGACCGTTCCTTCGCGGGCAGCGTCCCGGGGCTGGACACCCTCGCCGCGCAGGGCGACAAGGCCGGGCTGAAGGACGGCCGCGGGCTGGGCGACCGGCTCTCGTTCAGCGACGGACCCAAGTCCACCGGCCGCCCGCAGCTCCTGCCCAGACCCGTCGCCCTGTCCCTGTTCAGCCTGGTCGTGCACGAGGACACCGGCGTCCGGGACCTGTCCCTGAAGCAGGTCCGGGACATCTACGCCGGGACCGTCACCAACTGGAAGCAGGTCAACGGCAACGACCTGCCCGTCCAGCTCGTCAGCCGCAATCCGGGCTCCGGCACCCGGACCGCGCTCGAGCAACGCGTGCTGGACGGCCGCCCGCTGCTCGCGGTGACGACGAGCGACTGCCGGAGCCTGGACCGGAGCAGGGCCGGCCGCTGCGAGGTCGCCGACACCCCCGCCCTGCTGGACACCGTGGCCTCGACCCCCGGTGCCCTCGGCCACAGCGAGGCAGGCGCCGCCACCGCCCACGACGGCGTGCGGCAGGTGCGCATCGACGGCTACCCGGCGACCCTGGAGGGCACCGACGAGGGCGCCTACCCGTACTGGGAGACGGAGATCGCCTACACGTACGGCGAACCGCCGGCGGACTCGATCGCCGCGGGCTTCCTGCGCTACCTCGCCAACGAGGTCGGCAAGGACATCATCCGCTCCAAGGGCCACCGCCCCTGCTCCGAACTGGACAAGCCCCTGCTGTGCCGGCCGAGCGGCCCCTGACGCCGACGGGGCGGACGACGGCGCGGACGTACCGCTGCCGGGCCCCGCCCGCCCGTGCCGGGCCCCGCCGCACCGGCGGGAATGGTCAGACAGGCCCTATGGGTTCTCCCAGGCCGCCGGTTCCGCGGCCAGTTCCCGTACGGGGCCCGGCAGCGCGTCCGCCGCGAGGTCCGCGATCGTCACGCCCTCCAGGATCCGCCGCACATTGGCGCGCAGCGCCACCCACAGCGGCAGCAGAGGACCCGCCGTACCCGTGTACACCAGACCCGTCGGCCGCTCCCCGCGCACCGAGACGATCGGGCCGTCCACCGCCCGGATCACGTCCGCCACCGTGATCGCCGACGCCTCGCGCGCCAGCCGGTAGCCGCCGCCACCGCCGCGCCGGCTCTCGACGACGCCACCACGCCGCAGGTCCCCGAGGATCCCTTCCAGAAATTTGTGCGGGATGTCCTGCGCGGCGGCCACGTCCTCCGCCTTGACCGGGGAATCGTCCTGCTGGACGGCCAGTTCCAGTACCGCCCGTACCGCGTAGTCCGCACGCGCCGAGATCCTCATACCGACCATTGTGCGGTCCGCTGGGAGAATGACCCGGCACAGGCGGTCCCGCGCAGGCGGCAGGACCAGGAGTACAGGCAACAGGAGAGGCTCCCTTGGAGCTCAGCAGGCTCAGCAGACGAGCGTTCAGCGCCCTCGCGGGCACCACCGTCCTCGGCCTCGCGCTCGGCGGCAGCGCCAGCGGCGGGGCGCTGCCCGCCTCCGGCGCACCCGGCCCGGTACCGACCGGGCCGCCGCCCGGGCCGCCCGGCGCCGACGGGGTGCGCCACCGGGTCGCCCTGGACCGGCACTCCCTGCTGGTGGACGGCAGACGCCTGACGCTGTGGTCCGGCGAGCTGCACCCCTTCCGGCTGCCGAGCCCGTCCCTGTGGCGGGACGTGCTGCAGAAGATGCGCGCGTACGGCTTCAACGCGGTCTGCGTCCGTCTCGCCTGGGCCCACCACTCCCCCGCCCCGGGCCGCTACGACTTCACCGGCGTCCGCGATCTGGACCTCTTCCTGCGCACGGCCGCGGAGACCGGTCTGTACGTCGTCCTCCACCCCGGCCCGTACATCGGCGCGGACGTGGACGCGGGCGGTCTCCCCGGCTGGCTGACGGCGACCGGAGCCCGGGCCCGGACCACCGACCCGGCGTATCTGCGCCACGCCGAGGAGTGGCTGACCCGCGTCAACGCCATCGCCGCCCGGCACCAGTTCACGCGCGGCACCGGCACGGTCCTGCTCTACCGGGTCGACGCCCCGCCGCGCGCCCTGACCCACCTGCACGAGAAGGTCCGCGCCGACGGCATCGACGTCCCCGTGCTCCCCGACGACCTCCCCCTCGCCCGGGCGGAGGCGGCGGGGATCCGGGACGCCGCCGAGGCCAGGCGGGTCCATCTCGCCCACCTCGCGCAAGGGGTCACGCTGCACAACGTCCGCACGGCGTTCGGCGGCACCTCCTGGGGCTGGCTGCCCGCGCCGTCCGCGCCCACGCCCACCTACGACCCGACCGCGCCGATCGACGAGGCCCGCAGGCCGACGGACCGGCTCGCCCCGCTGCACCAGCTCGGTCACCTCCTGCGCCACGTCCCCGGCTTCACCCGGCTGGAAGAGGCGCCGGAGGTCAGGGCCTCGGACGCCCGCATCCAGGTGCGGCACCTGACCGACCCGGACACCGGCACCCACGCCTACGTCCTGCGCAACGACTCCGCCACGGACGTCACCTCCACGCTGCCGATGGGCGGGACCGACGTCAGGGTCACCGTCCCCGCCCGGGACGCCAAGCTGTTCGCCACCGGCCTCCACCTGGGGGCGGGGCGGAAGCTGGCGTACGCCACCGTGCAGCCCATGGTGTCCCTGAGCGTGGGACGGCTGGACATCGCCGCCTTCGTGGGCCGGGCCGGCGAGATGGCCCACCTGGTGCTGGACTGCCCCGAGGAGCCCTGGCCGACCCGGCTGGACGAGGCGGCCGCCTGGGCGTACGACCAGGGGAGACTGCATGTGACGGTGCCGCTCGGGGAGGACCGGCTGACCCGGGTGCGGGTCCGCAGCGCCGGGTCCGACCGCACCCTGCTCCTGCTCTTCGCCGACGACGCCGCCTCACTGCGGCTGTGGCCGTACGAGACCCCGTCGGGCAGGGTCCTGGTGCGCGGCCCGGCGCTGCTGCGCGACGTCACCCTGGACGGTGCCACGATCCGGCTGACCGGTGACACCGTCGACGAGCACGAGCTGGAGGTGTGGGCGCCGCGCGGCATCACCCACGTCACCTGGAACGGCGAGGCGGTACAGGCGTCCGTCGGCCGCGGGCTGAGCCTGATGACCGTCTGGCCGCTGCCCGGCGTGACCGAGCCGGCGCTGCCCGCGCTCGACGGCTGGCGGCGCCGCACCGAGAACCCCGAGTCCCGGCCCGGCTACGACGACTCGGGGTGGACGGTCGCCGACCGGCGGACGTCGAACAGCACGACCCCCGTGCCCGCCGGGCAGCCCGTGCTCTTCGCCGACGACTACGGCTTCCACTACGGCGACGTCTGGTACCGGGGCCGGCTCACCGGAGCGTCGGGCCTGGAGTCCGTGTCCCTCACCTACCGGACGGGCGCGCGGGGGCTGCTGATGGCCTGGCTGGACGGGGAGCCGCTGGGCACGCACCGCCCGGGGCGGGAGGCGGACGCGAAGGGCACGGGCACGTGGACCGCCACGGCCGGCTTCCGGGTGCCGCAGGAGCTTCGCGAGGCGCTTCGGGAGCGGCCCGATGCCGGTGGCTCCCGCGTCCGCTCCCCGGCCCACTCCCCGGTCCTGTCCGTGCTGGTCCGGCGTACGCAGCACGACCAGGACGCGTACCGGGCCGCCCGCGGGCTGGCGTCGGTCGCCTTCGAGGGGGCGTCGCCCCGGGTGCACTGGCGGATCCGGGGGGTGGCCGCGCCCGACCCCGTGCGCGGGCCGCTCAACAACGGCGGTCTGTACGGGGAGCGGCACGGCTGGCATCTGCCCGGGTACGACGACGGCGGCTGGGAGCCGGTGTCCCTGGCGTCCTCGGCGTCCTTCCCCCGCCAGGACCGGCGCCAGGGCGTGACCTGGTACCGGACCACCTTCCGGCTGGACGTCCCACCGGACGTCGACGCCTCGATCGGGCTCGTCCTCGACGACGACCCGGCCCGCGACCACCGCGTCCAGGTCTTCCTGAACGGCTGGAACATGGGCGAGTACGCGGGCGGCGGCACAGGCGCGCCGCAGACCTTCGTCCTGCCGAACGGCATCCTGCGCACCCGCGCCGCCGCCAACACGCTGGCGCTGGCGGTGCTGGCCGACGGCCGGTCGGCGTCGGGGCCGGGGACGGTGCGGCTGAAGCTGCTGGGCAGCGCGGCCGGAGGGGTACCGGTGACACCGGTCGCCTCCCCCGGCCGACGCTGACCCGGCCGGCCTGCCCGCCCCCCGGCCGGCGCCGGCCCGGCCGGTGCGCCTCAGCGCAGCCGGATGACGTTCCAGGACAGCGGCTCCAGGACGGCGGTCAGCCCGCCGTCCTTCAGGGCCGTGCCCTCGACCGGGTGCGGGACGACCCGCTCGGGCTCGGCGAGCGTGTTGCGGGCGTCCGGGTCCGCGTCCGCGAGGGCGCTGTGCTCGACGACCTCGGTCAGGTCCAGGCCGCTCAGGGCGACGTCGAGCGGCAGCGACTCGGTGCGGGAGCGGTTGACGGCGAAGACGGTGACCGAGCCGTCCTCGCCGCGCACGGCGGTCGCGTGCAGCAGGTCGGCCTCGCCGTACTTCTTCGTCTCGTACGTCGGCGAGTCCACCCGGACGTCGAGGACCTCGCCGCGGCCGTACGTCGAGGCCTGGGCGAACGGGAAGAACGTCGTCTGGCGCCAGGCCGGGCCGCCCGGCTCGGTCATGATCGGGGCGATGACGTTGACGAGCTGGGCGAGGCAGGCGACGGTGACGCGGTCGGCGTGCCGGAGCAGGGCGATGAGGAGCGAGCCGAAGACGACGGCGTCGGTGACGCTGTAGTTGTCCTCGAGCAGGCGGGGGGCCTCGGGCCAGTCCAGGGCGCTGACCTCGGCCTCGGTCCGGGACAGGTACCAGACGTTCCACTCGTCGAAGGAGAGGTTGATCCTCTTCTTGGACTTGAGGCGGGCGCCGATGTGGTCGCAGGTGGCGACGACGTTCTCGATGAACGACTCCATGTCCACGGCGGAGGCCAGGAAGGAGTCGACGTCGCCGTCGAGCGGCTCGTAGTAGGCGTGCAGGGAGACGTAGTCGACGAGGTCGTACGTCTCCTGGAGGACCGTCGCCTCCCACTCGGCGAAGGTGTCCATGGCCTGGCTGGAGGATCCGCAGGCGACGAGTTCGACGTCCGGGTCGATCTGGCGCATGGCGCGGGCCGTCTCGGCGGCGAGGCGGCCGTACTCCTCGGCGGTCTTGTGGCCGGTCTGCCAGGGGCCGTCCATCTCGTTGCCGAGGCACCAGAGCCTGATGCCGAAGGGGTCCTTGTCGCCGTGCTCGGCGCGCAGGTCCGACAGCGCCGTGCCGGAGGGGTGGTTGGCGTACTCCTGGAGTTCCAGGGCCTCGGCCACGCCTCGGGTGCCGAGGTTGACGGCCATCATCGGTTCGGCCTGGGGGCCGACCTTCTTGAGGAAGGCGATGTACTCGGAGAGGCCGAAGCGGTTGGTCTCCGTGGAGCGCCAGGCGAGGTCGAGGCGGCGGGGGCGGTCCTCCACCGGGCCGACCGAGTCCTCCCACTTGTAGCCGGAGACGAAGTTGCCGCCGGGGTAGCGGATGGCGGTCACACCGAGTTCGCGGACCAGTTCCAGGACGTCCTGCCGGATGCCGTCCGCGTCCGCGGTGGGGTGGTCGGGTTCGAAGATGCCGGTGTAGACGCAGCGGCCGAGGTGTTCCACGAAGGAGCCGAAGAGGCGGGGGTTGACTTCACCGACGGTGAAGGCGGGGTCGAGGGTGAAGCGGGCGGTTCGCATTGCTTCCTTTCGGGGGGTTCTGTTGCTCGTTGCGGCGGGCCGGTCCGGTCGTGTCCCTATCGGACGACCGGCCAGCCGTCCTTCTTCCAGGTCAGGGCGTTCAGCCCGAGTTTGGGCGTGCCGGCGTCGTCCGCGTCGTAGTAGTGGTACGCCAGCCAGTCCTGGCCCCGGTCGCGGAAGACGGACTGGCCGCCCGTGCCGACGTGGCGGCCGTGGCCCGCCAGGAGGAGGTCGCCGCCGCCTTCCAGGAGGGGCTTGCCCGTGCTGTCGGTGTACGGGCCGGTCACCGAGGTCGAGCGGCCGACGCGGATCTTGTACGTCGAGGTGACGCCCGAGCAGCACGCGTCGTAGGAGGCGAACAGGTAGTAGTGGCGGCCGTGCTTGACGACGTACGGGCCCTCGACGGCGTACGGCTCGTCCGGGCGGGTGGCCAGGTGGTGGACCGTGGCGTCCTCGGCCGCCCTGCCCGTGCGCGGGTCGAGTTCGACCATGCGGATGCCGGACCAGTACGAGCCGAAGGACATCCACAGGCGGCCGTCGGCCCGGACGATCGCCGGGTCGATGGCGTTCCAGGTGTCGGTCGTCTCGGAGGTGAGGACCTTGCCGTGGTCGGTCCAGGTGCCGGGCAGGCCGGTGCGGGAGGTGGCGACGCCGATCGCGGAGTGGTTGGTGCCCCATGAGGAGACCGCGTAGTAGAGCCAGTAGCGGCCGGCGCGGTAGGAGATGTCGGGGGCCCACGGGTCGCCGGTGTCGTTGTACTCGTACCACCAGCTCGGGGGTTCGGCGAAGGCGTTGCCCGCGTCCGTCCAGTGGACGCGGTCCTTCGACGTCCGGGCGCCGATGACGCCCCCGGTCGAGTAGGCGACGTAGTCACCGGAGTGGAGGCGGATGACGGTGGGGTCGTGGATGATCTGCTGGCCGGTGACCGGCTGGGGGTCGGGGTACGTCACGTCCGCCCGGGCCGTGGCCGGCAGCAGGGCCACGACGGCGGCGGCGAGCAGGGTGACGGTTCTGAGGCGCTTCAACGTCGGGTTCTCCTCGCGGGGGCTACTGGCCGGCCAGACCGGTGTGGGCGACACCCGCCACGATCTGGCGCTGGAAGAAGACGAAGACGACGATCAGTGGCAGGCCCGCCATGAGGCCGCCGGCCATGAGCTGGGCCCACTGGATGCCGTAGGAGTTCATGACGGTCGCGATGCCGTTCGGCATGGTCATCAGGTCGGGGTTGTTGGTCACCATGTACGGCCACAGGAAGTTGTTCCACGAGCTGATGAAGGTGAAGATGCCGACCGCCGCCAGCGAGGGGCGCGACAGCGGCACGATGATCGTGAAGAAGACGCGCCAGCGGCCCGCGCCGTCGATGAAGGCGGCCTCCTCCAGTTCGCGCGGGATGCCCTGGAAGAACTTGTAGAGGATGAAGACCATCGCGGCGGGCGCGCACTGCGGCAGGATCATGCCCCAGTAGGTGTCGACCATCCCCATCTGCTGGACGGTGGTGAAGAGCGGCACTCCGAGCACGGCCGGGGAGATCATGAGGCCGGCCATCACCAGGCCCATCAGGAAGCCCTTGCCCCGGAACTCGGTGCGGGCGAAACCGTATCCGGCCAGGGCGCTCACCAGCAGCACGATCGTCGTCACGCACACGGAGACGACCAGGGAGTTCACGAACCAGTTGGTGATGTTGCCGTTCTCGAACATGGCCGACCAGGCCTGGCCGGTCCAGTCCTTCGGAAGCCAGTGCGGCGGCACCTCGACGGCCTCGGTCTCCGACTTCAGGGAGGTGAACAGCGCCCAGGCGAGCGGCGCCAGGAACACCACGGAGACGGCCGTGCCGAGGAGGGTGAGCACGATCTGGCCGGTCGTCCAGGCCCTGCGGGGCTTGGTCCGGGTCTGTGCTGCGGCGGTGGTCATCGGCCGCCCTCCTCACGGTTGCGCAGCAGCCACATCCGCGCGAGGGCGACGGCCGCGATGATCACGAAGAAGATGATGGAGATCGCGGAGGCGTAGCCCACGCGGTAGCTGGTGAAGCCCTGTTCGAGGGTGTACTGCACGAAGGTGCGGGTCGATTCCTCGGGGCCGGGACCGAAGTCCTGCATCACGACGGCCTGGTCGAAGACCTGGAGCGAGGCGAGGATCTGCAGGGCGATGACGAGCCCGGTGATGTTGCGCAGCATCGGCAGGGTGATGTGGACCGCGCGGTGCCAGGCGTTCGCGCCGTCGAGCTTGGCGGCCTCGTAGAGGTGGGCGGGGATGCCCTGGAGTGCGGCGAGGTAGAGCAGGAAGCTGAAGCCGACCGTCCACCACAGGGTGGTGATGACGACCGCGAGCATCGCGTACGACGTGTCGCTCAGCCACGGCGTCTCGATGCCGAAGACATGGTTGATCATGCCCGTGCCGGGGTTGAACAGCCACTGCCACAGGTTGGCGGCGACGGTGGACGGCAGCAGGAACGGCAGGAAGAAGCACAGCCGCCACAGCCACTTGCCGCGCTCGATGTGGTGGGCGAGCATCGCCAGGAAGAAGGCGAGGACCGTGATGCAGGGCACGACGAGCAGCGTGAAGTACGCGCTGTGGCCGAGCGAGTCCCACATCAGGGGGTCCTGGAGGGCCTCGCGGTAGTTGTCCAGGCCGATGAAGCTCGCGTCGTCGCCGGAGATGTTGGCGTCCGTGAAGCTGAGGTAGAGCCCGCGCAGCAGCGGCCAGACGACGAAGAGCGCGAACAGGACGAGGAAGGGGGCGACGAACCAGCCGCCGTGCTGGAAGCCCTGCCTGCGCCGGACGGTGGCGCTGTCCGCGGCGGTGCTCGCCCGCGCCGGGCGAATAATCGTTTCAGCGCTGGTCGTCGTCATGCGACCGCACCTCCCTGTGCGGCGGTCCTGCCGTCCATCGGGTTCTTCATGGCGAGCAGTTCGGTGAGGACGCCCTTCATCCGGCGGGCGACGGTCCCCGGCTTCGCGGACCCGGCGGTCGAGGCCATCACCACGGGCCCGAGGCGCTGGGCGAGCAGCCCGGTCGAGCCCGCGAACCACACCTTCGGCTCGGTGGCCTGGTGGTCCATCGCGGAGACGTACTCGCTCTGCGGCTGGAGCTTCTGGTACGCGGCCGAGGACAGGGTCGGCGTGTACGCGGGGATGTGCCCGCCGCCGGCCCACTGCTGGGCGTGCCGCACGACGTAGGCGGCGAGCCGGTGGGCGGCCTCGTTCACTGCGCCGCCCCGGCCGGACTGGTGCGGCAGGACGAAGGCGTGCGACTCGGCGTGGGTGGCCTGCTTGCCGAAGACGGGCGGCAGCGGGGTGGCGCCGTAGTCCAGCTTGGCGCCGTCGAAGACCGGCACCGACCAGTTCCCCTCCCAGGTGAAGGGGGCCCCGTTGACGAACTGTTCGGCGTCGGCCGCGCCCGAGACGGAGTACCCGTCGGTGATGTGCCGTCGCAGGAACTCCAGGACCTCGGTGGCCTTGTCGGTGTCGAAGGTGACCTCGGTGTTGGCCGCGTCGAACCAGGTGCCGCCGAGCTGGGTGTAGAAGGCGACGAACATCCACCACTGGACGTTGAGGTCGTTGACGTGCAGGCCGAGGGTCTGCAGACCCTTCTTGGTGGCCTTCTTGGCCTCCTTCAGGACGTCGAACCACTCCTCGGTGGAGGTCACCGGGACCATCCGGCCGTCGTCCCCGAGCAGCCCCGCCTTCTTCAGCACGTCCCTGCGGTAGAAGCAGAGCTGGACATGGATGTCGAGCGGGAGGGCGTAGAGCTTGCCGTCGATGACGGCGCGCTTCCACAGCTCGGGGTTGAAGTCCTTCTCTTGTACGCCGTACTTGGCGAGCAGGCCGACGTCCCAGGGGTCCAGGAGGCGGCCTGGCGAGAAGCCGGTGACGCGGCCCAGGTGCATGACGCCGAGGTCCGGCGCGCGGTTGCCGGCCGCCGCCATGGCGAGCTTGGTGTAGAAGGGGCTGCCCCACTGGAGGGTGGAGTCCTTCACGTCGATGCCGGGGTTGTCCTTACGGAAGGAGTCCAGCATCGCGATCATGTTGTAGCCGTCGCCGCCGCTGAAGAGGTTCCAGTAGCGCACGCGGGTGTCCGCTCCGGAGGCGAGCGCGTCGGCGCCCGTACCCAGGGCCGCGAAGCCGAAGCTGCCCGCGACCGTCAGGCCGCCCGCCGCGGCCAGAAAGTGCCTGCGATCCAGGCCAGGTCGTCCCATGCCCTGCCCCATCTGCTCATGGTTGTTTCGATATTGTTCGAGGTTGTTTCGAGATTGTTCGAGATATCGGATGACGCTCGTAACTTCGAACGGGACCGTAGGTGTGCAGCGCCTGCACGTCAATGGTTCGGACAAGAACTCGGGCCAGGACTTTTCGCGCGCCTCCCTCTCCTGACGCGGGCACTTCCGTCCGCGTAGGCTCGAACGGCCTTGAGTACGGCCCGAGTAGAGCTTCCAGCGCGGCCCGAGCAGCGCCTTGGGCACGGCGGCGAGTGAGAGCGGGGGACGCGATGAGTCCGGTCGACGCGGCCATGGCTCCGGCCTCGTTCGTCGGCGAGTTCTACACGTCCTTCTGGTGGATCCCGGCCGCCGTCCTGGCCGCCGCCCTGGCCATCAAACTGCCGACGATCATCCGGCTCTGGAAGGACCCGCTGCTGCGCGCGGTCGGCGGCCTGCTGCTGCTCGCCTGCGCGGTGTTCGTGTTCGTGGCGCCCTCGACCATCGCCCGGGTCAACCGCGTCACCGGCGTGCCGAACATCTCGGCGCCCTGGGTGTACTCGCTGCTCACCGCGTTCTGCGGCTCCTGCCTGCTGCTGATCATCGCCTGGCGCGACGGGCTGACCAGGCACTCCGCCTCGACGCGCCGGGCGACCCGTCGGGTCGTCTCCGCCTACGGAGGTGTGATCGTGCTGCTCTGGGTGCTGTTCGCCCTCGCGGACGTGCCCGTGGAGCGCACCCGGGACCTGGACACCTACTACGCCAACACACCGTTCATGCGCGAGGAGATCCTGCTCTACCTCCTCGCGCACACCACCGCCGTCCTCATCACCTCGAAGCTGATCTGGAACTGGATCCGCACCGGCGGATTCGATGCCTGGCTGCGCTGGGGACTGAAGTTCCTGGGCGTCGGCTACGCGCTGAACCTGGCTTTCGACGCCGCCAAGCTCACCGCCGTCACCGCCCGCTGGACCGGCAACGACCTGGACCGGCTCAGCCTGGACGTGGCCCCGGCCCTGGCCTGCCTGTCGGCCGTGTCGATCGCGGTCGGCTTCATCCTGCCGCACGCCGGCCAGTACCTGCACGAGCGCCGGCGGATCCGGCTGGCCCACCGCCGACTGCGACCGCTGTACCGGCTGATGCGGAGCGTCAACGGCTCCGGCGTGCCGTTCGTCCTGCGCGCCAGCCCCGAGCTGCGCCTGACCCGCCGCGAGACCTTCATCCGCGACGTCCTGCTGCCGCTGGGCCGGCGCACCGACGAGCGGCTGCGGAAGCGGTCGTACGCCGCCGCCCTCGGCCTCGGGGTCCCCCCTCAGCGGGCGAAGGCGCTCGCCGCGGCGGTGGCGATCCTCGACGCGGTCGACGCCGGGCCCCGCGCGGACGGCGGCGACGGCACCCACGACCCCGACACCACGGACCTGCTCCGCGAGATCGGGGCCGTCTCGCACGCCCTGCGCCACCCCGACCTGATCCGGCAGGTCCGCGCCCGCGCCGCGGCGCCCGAGGACACCGTGGCGGTCACCGAGTGACCGCGCCGCACGGAGAACTGGCCCGGACGGCACCCGACTTGGCATATTGCACAGGTGACCGATCAACCCCCAGGGGAACAGGGAGACAGCGGTGCGTACCAGGAAGGAGATGCGTCGTCTCGCTGACGCCCTCATCGACCCCATCCGGGTGGCGGTCCCGGCGGATCCCGAGGTGCTGTTCGAGGCGCTCGTCGCCTCCGTCAGCGCGTGGCGGGGACGCGAAGTGATCGTCCACCGGGCCGCGTTCCCGCCGCACACCGCGAGCGGGCTGTGGCTGGAGCGGGAGAGCCATGACGACGTGGTGGTGGACGAGCGCGCCGCCGTGTGGCACCAGATCGTCATCCTCTGCCACGAGGTGTGGCACATGAGCCGCCGTCAGGCGGACACCGACCGGGCCGCCGCCGGTGCCGGGCCCCGTCCGGTCGCCGCGCGCACCGACTTCTCCCTGGCCGAGGAGCAGGAGGCGGACCGCTTCGGCATGCTGATGGGCCGCAGGCTGCGCACCTGGCTGGAGGCCTCCACCGACTCGGTGTTCGCCGCGGAGGGCGGCGAACCCGACGACCCGCAGGACCTCGCCGGACGCATCGGAGCCGCGCTCAACTACCGCGGGACGAAGAGATGAACGGCCTGATCAACTACATCAGCTGCGGGGTGCTGTGGCTCGGCCTGGTGGTGAAGGCCCCCGACCTGCTGCGGCACCGCGGCGACCCGTACCTGCGCGCCATCTGCACGGTACTGGGACTGGCCGGACTCTGCTTCCTGCTCGGAGCGCCGCCGACGGTCGGCGCCGTCAACCGGCTGAGCGGCGTGCCGAACCTCGCCGCTCCGCTCACCTACGCGGCGATCACCGGGTACTGCGCCGCCTCCCAGGTCCTCGTCGTCCACTGGCGCGGAGGCCCCCGGGTGCACCGCACCGCCCGCCGCTGGACGCTCGCCTACGCCGCCGTCGTCCTCGGCATCGCGGTGACCTTCGCCCTCGGTGACGCGCCGGTGGAGCGCCGCACCGACCTGGACACCTACTACGCGACGACTCCGTTCCTCGCCGAGATGATCGTGCTGTACCTGGTCGCGCACCTCTCCGCGGTCACCGTCACCGCGGTGTCGGCCCTGCGCTGGGCGCGCCAGGTGCGGGGCGGGCTGCGGGCGGGGCTGGCGCTGCTCGGGACCGGTTCGGTGTGCGGAGCCGGGTACAGCGTGGCCAAGCTGGTCGCGGTGGGCGGCCGCTGGTCCGGGCGCGACTGGCCGGCGCTCGGTACCACCGTTCCCCCGGCCGCCGCCGGGCTCGGCGCCCTGCTGACGGTCGTCGGGGTGCTGGTCCCGCTGGTGGCGCCCCGGGTGACCGAGTGGCGGCGGGCCCGGCGGACGTACGCCCGGCTCGAACCCCTGGAGCGGGCCCTGGACGACCTGCTCACCCGCCGGACGCTGCGGCTGCCCCGGCCCCGGTTCGCCTCCCCCACCACCCGGCTGATGTGGCGCCAGACCAGCGTCCACAACGCGCTGAGCCACCTGGACGCCTACTTCGACCGGGATCTGTACGACCGGACCCACGCCGGGGTACTGGCGGCGACGGGTGACCCGCAGCGGGCGGAGGCCGCCGCCTGGGCCGCGGCGATCACCGCCGCGCTGCGGCGCGAGGCGGCCCCGCAGGGGGAGGTCCCGCCGTCCGACGGCGCCGGTCCGCTCCCCGACCGGGTGCCGGGCCCGGCCGCCCTCGGCCGGATCGCCGACGTACTGGCCGGCACCACGCCGGTGCCGCCGGTCCCCGCCGTGCCGAGCGGTGCGACCACGGCGGGAACCGCGTGAACCGGGCCCCGGGCGAGAGGAACCTGCCGGTATGAGCCTCGTCGTGTATCTCGCGGCCCTCGTGTTCGCGATGACCTCCGTACTGCTCTTCCGCCGTCCGCGCACGGCCCTGCGCAACCCGCTGACGCTGTCCACCTGCGTGGCGATCGTCCTGGGCGCGCTGGTCTTCGTCTGCGCCGCCCCGGCCACCCTCGCCACCGTCAACGAGCTCACCGGCATCCCCAACTTCGGGGCCCCGCTGACCTACGGCATGCTCTCCGCGTACAGCTGCGCCGTGCTCGTGCTGCTGATCAACTGGCGGGGCGGTTCCCGCGCGCGGGTGCGGCGCATGGTGCTGCGCAGCATGGCCGCCTACGGTCTGCTGGTGGTCGCCATCGTCGTGCTGTTCACGCTCGCCGACACGGACACCGAGCGGCTGACCGACCTCGACACGTACTACGCCGACACGCCGTTCATGCGGGAGATGATCCTGCTGTACCTGCTCGGGCACAGCGCGGCGATGCTGGTGATGTGCACCGTCTGCGTCAAGTGGGGCCGCGAGGTGGGCGGACCGCTGCGGACCGGGCTGCGGCTGATCCTGCTGGGGGCGCTGCTGGACGTGGTGGGGTTCCAGCTGACCAAGTACACGGCCGTCGTGGCGCGCTGGTGGGGTCACGACCTCGACTTCCTGTCCACCACCGTCGCCCCGCCGATGGCCTCGCTGGCCGCGCTGCTGTGTTCGGCGGGGTTCCTGCTGCCGAGGCTGCTGCCGCCCGTGGTGGCCCAGTGGCGGGGGCTGGGCGACTACCGGCGGCTGGAGCCGCTGTGGTCCCTGGTGAAGTCGGTGTCCACCGCCCCCAAGCCCCCGACCGCCTGGTGGCAGCTTCCCCAGGCCCGGCTCCAGTGGCGCGAGGTGTCCATCCACGACGCCCTGCTCACGCTGGCGCCGTACTTCGACCACCGGGTCCGTGAGCGGGTGCGGGACACCGCCCTGCGCGCGGGCCGCTCCCCCCACCAGGCCCGTCTGGCCGCGGAGGCGGCCATGCTCGCCGACTCCGCGCGCCGGGCCGCCGCCCGCGAGGAACCGCCCGAGACCGCCGGCAGGTACCGCCTGCACGCCACCGAGGTCTCCGGCCCGAGCGGGCTGGTGGAACTGGCGCAGGCGCTGGACCGCCCGCCCACCGCGCCCGACGGCGCGGTTCCGTCTGCCCTGACCGGACCCAGGGCTGAACCCGAGGAGCCCCATGTCGCGTAGAGCTGTCGTCATCGGTGCCGGCCTGGCCGGAATGCTGGCCGCGGCCGTGCTGTCCACCGCGGGGGTGGACGAGGTGATCGTGCTGGACCGTGACGAGCTGCCCGAGGGGCCGGAGCACCGCCGCGGGCTGCCGCAGGGGCGGCACGCGCACCTGCTCATGGCCGGCGGGCTGGCCGCGATGGAGGAGCTGGTGCCGGGCGTGGACCTGCGCGAACGGCTGCTCGCCGCCGGAGCCCACGAGGTGTCCCTCAGCTCCGGCCTGCTGGCCCGCACGCCCGAGGGCTGGCTGCGGCGGTGGCGGCGCGAGGGGCCCGTCATGCTCACGTGCAGCCGGGCACTGCTGGACTGGACGGTACGGGACGCGGTGCGGGAGCACTGCCCGGTCGAGGTCCGCAGGGCGGTGGCGGTGGGGCTGACGGGGTCCGCCGGTCGCGTACGGGGGGTGCGCGTCGCGGCCGCCGACGGGGAGACGGAGCTCGACGCGGACTTCGTCGTCGACGCGAGCGGGCGCGGTACCCGGGTCGTCACCTGGCTCGACGGGCTCGGGCTGTCCGGCGTCCGGGAGTACACCGTGGACTCCGGGCTGGTCAACGCGACGCGCGTCTACCGGGTGCCGCAGGGCGCGGAGCGGTTCCCGCTGACGCTCGTGCAGCCCGACCCGTACGTGTCGCGGCCGGGGCGGAGCGCGATGATCCTGCCGATCGAGGGTGACCGGTGGATGGTGAGCTGCGGCGGCACACGCGGCGGTGAGCCGCCGACGGATCCGGAGGGGTTCCTGCGGTACACGCTCGAACTGCCCGACCCCATCGTGGGGCGGCTGGTCTCCGGTGCCGAACCGCTCACCGACGTGCACCTGAGCCGGTCCACCAGCAACGTGCGCCGGTACCTGGAGAAGTCCGCCCGATGGCCCGACGGTTTCGTCGTCCTGGGGGACGCCCTGGCCACCTTCAACCCGGTGTACGGGCAGGGCATGTCGGTGGCCGCGTTCGGCGCGCGCGTCCTCGGCCGTGAGCTGGACCGGGCCGGAAGCCTCGGCGCGCCCGGGCTCGCCCGGCGGGTGCTGCGGGGGGCGGCGCGGTCGGTGGACGCGGCGTGGTCCATGGCCGTCGGCCAGGACGTCCTCTACCCGGGGGTGCGCGGCGGACGGCCGGGCCTCGCCGACCGCGTCGTGACGGCGTACTCGCGGCGCATGACGAAGGCGGCCACGGGCTCCTACGCCGCGGCCTCGGCGATCTGGGACGTCACCAGCATGCGCACGCCCCCGACCCGCATGCTCCACCCCGCCGCCATCCTGGCCGCCCTCGCCGGCCCCGCACTCCCCCGCCTGACCGAGCCCCCGCTGACCGCGGGGGAACGGAAGGTACTCCGGGGGCTGGACCGAACGGCGGTATGACCGCCCGGGCGACGGTGCGACCGCCGGGCGGGGACGGCCCCGACCTGGGGCAGGGGCCGGCCTGAGGCAGCCCCGACCTGGGGCGAGCCCGGCCAAGGACGAGACCCACCGCCGGAGCAGAACGAGCCTGGACCAGGCCGACCTGGGCAAGCCCGGCCAAGGACGAGACCCACCGCCGGAGCAGAACGAGCCTGGACCAGGCCGACCTGGGCAAGCCCGGCCAAGGACGAGACCCACCGCCGGAGCAGGACGAGCCTGGACCAGGCCGACCTGGGCGAGCCCGGCCAAGGACGAGGCCGGCCGCCGGGGCAGGGCAGCCTGGGACAGGACGGTCTGGGGCAGGTGGGCGGGGTCGCCCTGCCGAGCGACCCGGCCGCGAACAGCGACCGCGGCCGGTCAGGCGGTCGCGGGCCGGGCCGGCCCCGGCGGATTCGCCGCGGGCCGTACGCCACGCGTCACGGCCCGGTCAGCGGTCCCGCCGCCGGGCGGTCCTGCCCCGTCGGCCCCGCGTCCCTCAGCCCGCGAAGGGCGGCTGGGCCACCCCCTTGCCCGCGCCCGGTACCACCAGTACCGAGCCCGCCAGCGGAGGCGGGGCCGTCAGGCCCACCCGGGCCGTGGTGATGTACAGGTCGGTCAGGTCGGGGCCGCCGAAGGCACAGGCCGTGATCCGGGGGACCGGGAGGGGGATCACCCGGTCCAGGTCACCGGCCGGGGTGTAGCGGCGTACCGCGCCTCCGTCCCACAGGGCGACCCACACGCAGCCCTCGGCGTCCACGGTGAGCCCGTCGGGGAAGCCCGCGCCCTCCTCGACGGTGGCCAGCGTGCGTCGGTTCGTGAGGGAGCCGTCCGCGGCGTCGAAGACGTCGATCCGGCGGGTCGGGGAGTCGACGTAGTACATCGACCGGCCGTCGGGGCTCCAGCCGGTGCCGTTGCTCACCGCCACGTCGTCCAGGACGACCTCGACCGCGCCGTCCCCGGTGACGTGGGAGAGCGTGCCGCCGCCCGGTGCCTCGTCGTAGCGCATGGTGCCGGCCCACAGGCTGCCGTCGGGGGCGACGGCGGCGTCGTTGCCGCGGCGGTCCGGCACGGCCTCCCGGTGCAGCCAGCGGAAGGAGTCGTCGGGGTCGAGCAGGCCGATCCCGTCGCGCAGGTTGAGGACCAGGCCGCCGCCCGCGCGCGGCTTCGCGGCGCCCACGTGCTGCTCGGTCGTGCGTACCGTCCGGCGCCCGGAGGCGGGATCGTAGGTGTGCACGCGGCAGCCCAGGATGTCGACCCAGATCAGCCGCCCCGCCCGCGCGTCCCAGGTCGGGCCCTCGCCGAGGGTCGCCTCGGCCCGTACCGCCACCTCGTACGTCATGCCACGCTCCGGTGGCCGAGCCGCTCGGAGAGGTCGGTGGCGCCCTTGACGGCGAGCTCCTCCAGCTCGGCGCGCCGCTCCTCGCTCCAGCGGATCATGGGCACGGAGATCGACAGCGCGGCGACGACCCGGCCGGTGCGGTCGCGGACCGGGGCCGCCACGCAGGAGACGTCCGGGTTGGACTCGCGGTTCTCCACCGCGATCCCGCGCTCGCGGATCCGGGTCAGGGTCTCGCGCAGCGCGGCCGGGTCGGTGATGCTGTTCGGAGTCATCGCGGCCAGCTCGGCGCCGTCGGGGAAGCGGCCGGCCAGCTCCGGCTCGGGAAGGGAGGCCAGCAGCATCTTGCCGACGGACGTGCAGTGGGCGGGCAGCCTGCGGCCGGCCGCCGACACCATGCGCACCGCGTGCGTGGAGTCGACCTTGGCGATGTAGATGACGTCGGTGTCCTCCAGGATCGCCACGTGCACGGTCTCGTCGCAGGTCTCGGCGACGGTCCGGGCGACCTGCTGGCCCTCGGCCGCGAGGTCGAGGTGCTCGGCGTAGCGGGCGCCGAGCTGGTACGGGCGCACGCCGAGCCGGTACCGACCGGGCTGGCCGGGCACGGGGACGATGTACTTGCGGGCGGCGAGCGTGGTGACCAGCTCGTGCACGGTGGTGCGCGGCAGTTGGAGCCGACGCACGATGTCGGGGGCGGAGAGCGCGCCGTCCCCGTCGAGGAAGAGCTCCAGTATGTCGAGAGCCCGGGTCACGGCGGGTACGAGACGTCCCATGTCCGGCCCCCTCCCTAGGTGTCTCAGGCGCCTGCGGTGACGAATCCCGCGTTGTTCGAGATATCAACAGGCGATCGGAATGGCGAACACAGGCTACTCATATCGCGTTTGCCGGGGCAATGGGCGTGCGCCCCCCTGCACGGGTCTCACGTGCAGGACCACCGGCCCCCGCTCACCAGCCACCGGCCACGTCCATGAGCCACGCCCGTGAGTCACGATGTCCCCATGCCCACCGGAAAGCGGCCCGCCGGCCCGTTCACCCCGCTCGACTTCCAGCTCGTGCTGCTGCGCCGCATGGCCGACCACAACCCCGGCCCGGTCGAGGACGCCCGCCGCGAGCTGGGCGCCTCGCTCGCGGACATGCGGGAAGCCAACAAGCGTTGGCAGGCGATGCTCCGCTCTCCTCGGGCCCGCTCGGCCGCCTCCCGCTACCGCTCGGTCCTGGGCGAGCCCGAGTCGGTGCGCCCCCGCCGGATCGGCGACCTGGAGTGCGAGATCCGGCAGTGGGCGCTCCCCCTCTGGCCCGACCTGCGCTTCGAGGTGCTCGTCGCCGACAAGGGCGTCGTCTGGAACTCGTGGCTGGTCCGCGCCCCGGGCGCCGAGGGACCGCGGCTGCGCACCCTGGACGACCTCACCCCCTGGTCCTGCACGGTCGACGAGGCGGCCCGCGCCTTCGCGCCCGCCCGACCGCTCCAGGGCTCGGCTCCGGGCCTCCCCCACTCCGTGGGGGGGGACCCCAGGGCTCGCCTTCACCGCCCCGGACCGGGACGGCGTACGCCACGAGGTGGTCGCGGAGTTCACCTGGGGGCTGCTCCAGCGGACGGCGGTCGGCGACCGCTGACCGCCGTTCCGGGCGTCGCCCCGCCTTCTTCCCCCGGGTCCTCTTCCGGCGGGCGGCCTTGCGGACCCGGACCGCGAGCGTTTCTTTAGGCGGGTGATGGTGTACGGAGGCATCGTGGTGGCGGCCGTGCCGGCGTTGGTGTGGCCGGTACCGGACCTGCCCGGCCTCGGGCAGGCCCACGCCAGGAACCGGCAGTCGTGAGCAACAACCAAGGAGTGCGCAGCGTGTCCTCTCTCTTCCCGGCCCTCTCCCCGACCCCGCCCGGCGCTCCGGCCGACCGGCCCGCCCTGCGGTTCGGCGAGCGCTCGCTGACGTACGCCGAACTCGCCGCCGCGGCGGGTGCGACGGCCGGACGGATCCGGGCCGCCGGGCGGGTCGCCGTCTGGGCGGCACCGGAG
Organism: Streptomyces lancefieldiae; assembly: GCF_031845825.1. Classification (NCBI taxonomy): domain Bacteria; kingdom Bacillati; phylum Actinomycetota; class Actinomycetes; order Kitasatosporales; family Streptomycetaceae; genus Streptomyces; species Streptomyces lancefieldiae. The sequence goes on from NZ_JAVRFH010000015.1 coordinate 134,459, forward strand.
TTGGAGACCGCCGTCGCCGTGGTGGCCGCACTGCTGGCCGGGGTGCCCGCCGTACCGCTCAACCCGAAGTCCGGCGACGGGGAACTCGCGCACATCCTGTCCGACAGCGAACCGTCGCTCGTCCTGGCGCCACCGGGCAGCCGGCTCCCGTCGGCTCTGGACGCCCTGGAGCGGGGGGGCGGCGACGCGCCCGCCCCCCCCCCCCCCACGCCACCGGTCCCGTCCCCGAGGACCACGCCGACGACGGCGACCCCGCCCTCGTCGTCTACACCTCCGGCACCACCGGCCCGCCCAAGGGAGCCGTCATCCCCCGGCGTGCGCTCGCCACGACCCTCGACGCGCTCGCCGACGCCTGGCAGTGGACCGGCGACGACGTGCTGGTGCAGGGGCTGCCGCTGTTCCACGTGCACGGCCTCGTGCTCGGCGTCCTCGGCCCGCTGCGGCGCGGCGGTTCCGTGCGGCACCTGGGCAGGTTCTCCACCGAGGGCGCGGCACGGGAGCTGAACGACGGCGCGACCATGCTGTTCGGGGTGCCGACGATGTACCACCGGATCGCCGAGTCCCTGCCCGGCGACCCGGAGCTGGCGAAGGCGCTCGCCGGGGCCCGGTTGCTGGTGTCGGGGTCGGCCGCGCTGCCCGTGCACGACCACGAGCGGATCGCCGCCGCGACCGGACGGCGGGTGATCGAGCGGTACGGCATGACGGAGACGCTGATGAACACCAGCGTCCGCGCCGACGGCGAACCGCGTGCCGGGACCGTGGGCGTGCCGCTGCCCGGGGTGGAGCTGCGGCTCGTGGAGGAGGACGGCGCGCCGATCGCGGCGTGGGACGGGGAGAGCGTCGGTGAGATCCAGGTGCGCGGTGCGAACCTGTTCACCGAGTACCTCAACCGCCCGGACGCCACCGCCGCGGCCTTCACCGAGGACGGTTTCTTCCGCACCGGTGACATGGCGGTGCGCGACCCCGACGGATACGCCCGCATCGTCGGCCGCAAGGCCACCGACCTGATCAAGAGCGGCGGGTACAAGATCGGGGCCGGCGAGATCGAGAACGCGCTCCTCGAACATCCGGGGGTCCGGGAGGCCGCCGTCACCGGGGAGCCCGACCCGGATCTGGGCGAGCGGATCGTGGCGTGGATCGTGCCGGCCGATCCCGAGTCGCCGCCCACCCTGGAGGTGCTGGCCGATCACGTCGCCGGGCGGCTCGCCCCGCACAAGCGGCCCCGTGTCGTCCGCCACCTCGACGTCCTCCCGCGCAACGACATGGGGAAGATCATGAAGCGGGCGCTGGCCCATGGCTGAGCGGCTGTCCGCGCGGGAGTTCCTCGCCCTCCTCACCGACGACTTCGCCGAACTGCCCCACCCCGAAGGGCAGCCGGAGCCCGACGGCCCGCTCGGCTGGCACGGCTACGATGCCTCGCGCGCCCGCGCCGCCGACCGCACCGGCGAGGAGGAGTCCGTCGTCTGCGGCACCGGGCACGTCGAGGGCGCCCGGGCCGTGCTGCTCGCCTTCGAGTTCGGCTTCCTCGGCGGCTCGCTCGGTCGGCGTACCGGCGACCGGCTGGAGGCCGCGTACACCTACGCCCGTGAACACCGGCTGCCCGTCGTGCCGCTGGTCGCCACCGGCGGCAGCCGGATGCAGGAGGGGATGCTCGCGCTGACCCAGCTCCAGCGGGTGGCCCGGCAGTCGGCGCTCACCCGTCGGGCCGGTCTGCCGCAGATAGCCGTGTTGCGGGACCCCGCCACCGGGGGCGGCTGGGCGACCCTGGGCGCGGGCGCCGACGTGGTGCTCGCGCTGCCCGGCGCCCAGGTCGGTTTCGCCGGCTCGCGGGTCCGGCCGCCGGACGCCGACCCGGCGGCGTACACGGCCGAGGCGCAGGTGGCGGCGGGCAGCGCGGACGCCGTCGTACCGCCCGGGGAGCTGCGCGGCACGCTGGGGCGGTGGCTGCGGCTGCTGACGGCGCCGTCCGGCGACCCGGCGCCGGTGCCCGAGCCGCTGGGCGCGAGGGGCCTGCCGGTCAGCGGGTGGGACGCGGTCCGGCGGGCCCGCGCGCCCGAACGCCCCCGCGCCCGGACCTACCTGGACGCCTACTTCACCCACCGCGTCGCCCTCTCCGGCGACCGCTGCGGGGGCACCGACCCCGACGGCATGCTCTGCGGCTTCGGTGAGCACGCGGGGCGGACGATCGCGTACGCCGCCCAGACGGGGACGGCCACCCGGCCCGCCGGGTACCGCACCGCCGCCCGGCTGATCCGCCTCGCGGACCGGCTAGGCATCCCGGTGCTGACCCTGGTGGACACGCCGGGCGCGGCCAACGACGCGGAGGCGGAGCGGCAGGGGGTGGGGGCGGCGATCGCCGACCTGTTCGGCGCGGTGGCCTCGGTCCGCACCCCGGTCACCACGCTGGTGGTGGGCGAGGGCGGCTCGGGCGGCGCGCTGGCGCTGGCCGCGCCCGGCAGCACCTGGGTGACGCCGGACAGCTACTTCTCCGTCATCGCGCCGGAGCTCGCCGCGGCGATCCTGAAGCGCCCGCCCGAGGAGGTGGAGGCGACGGCCGGTCAACTGCGGCTGCGCCCGCAGGACCTGGCCGAGCTGGGAGTGATCCGAACAGGCGATCAGGTGTTCCCTGGAACAGGTGATCGTCGCTCAGGAGAGCGGATGTGACCACCGGGACCAACGAGACTTACGGCGTGCGGGCGACGGGCTGCAGACCGTGGTCGACGCACCAGTCCCACAACAGGTCCCACACATGCACAGCGCAAGGAGCTGCACGATCATGAACCTTCTCACCGACATCCTCGCCGGCCTCGTCCACTTCGTCGGCTGGCTGGTCTGACGGTCCGAGAGACACGACGGCGCCGCCTCCCCGTCCCAGGGAGGCGGCGCCGTCCGCGTGTCACCGCACGGTCACGGCCCGCACGATCTCCTGCGTGACCGAGCCGCCCCGGTCGTCGCGTGCCGAGGCCCGCAGCGAGACGTGCCCGGCGTCGCGCGGCACGCTCAGCGTGCCGTACCAGGACGCCGCCCCGTCACCGCCACCGCGCAGCCCGACCTGCTGCCAGGACTTCCCGTCGTCGTACGACACCTCCAGCTTGCCGCCGCCGAGCGTCCCGGTGTCCGGGGCGCCCGCCACGTACTCCGCGCCGAGCCCGACCCGCAGCTTCTTCCCGCCGCGCACCTCGCCCGCGAGGTCGGTGTCGACGTCGAAGGAGAGGTTGATCAGGGGCAGGAAGGTCCGTCGGTCGTCCGGTGTGGCGGCCGAGCGGAAGGTCCACTCGGCGTGGCCCTTCGTCCCGTGCTTCCAGCGCCCCGGGTCGAGCGCGGTGTCGGTGACGAGCCGGTACGTGCGCTCGTCGGCCGGCGCGTCCCAGACGTAGGCGGCGGAACTCGGCCCCTGGTCGACCAGTTCGCCGTCCAGGTACACCGACGTCGTCTGCGACATCCCGCTGTCCTCGCTCCACACGTCGCCGAAGCCGGTGTGGTCGGGGCCGGAGTCGCCCCAGCCGGGGGCGTTGAACCGGAGCTGGTTGCCCGTGCGCTGCTGTCCCCAGCCGAGCCCGGTGCCGAGGTAGGGGTGCCAGACGGGCTTGAACCAGTTGAGCTCGGGGCGCGAGCCGCCCTCGTACCGGACCAGTCCGCCGCGTTCCTCCAGCGCGCCGCCGGCGGAGTCCACGGACTCTTGCCACAGCTGACCGGGGCCGGTCGACACGTACTCGGTCCGCTCGACGGGGTAGTCGATCCGCTCCTTGAAGCCGAGGCCTATGGGGAAGGTGTCGGTGATCGAGTACCGGAACTCGCCCCCGCTCGCCGGTTCGGCACCGTGGTACTTGGTGTGCACGGCGGCGAGTTCACGGTTGCCGGGCTCGTAGGTCAGGTCCCGGTCGGGAACCGCGCCGGCGTGTCCCTCCGACAGGTCGTACACGTACGGCGTGTTGCGGGTGCCGGTCATGTCGACCCGGCCGGCCGCACGCAGCCGGGCCGCGTCGGCGGCGGAGACCGTGGCGATCTGGATCGGCCGGTCGGCGTTGTCGTCCGTGCCCCACCACGCCGTCAGCCGGCCGGGCGCGTCGTCGGTCACGAACAGGGCCTTCGCCCCCGCGTCCTGCGCGGCCCGGGCCAGGGCGGCCGGGTCGGCGTCGTCGGTGAGCCGGGCGAGGACCGCCTTGCCCCCGACACCGGTGAACGGGCCGTCACCGACGTCGACCAGCGGCAGCCGGCTGCGGCCCTCGGTCAGGGTGCCGCCCGGCTGGACCACGGCGTCCGAGACCCCCTTGACCTCCAGCAGCGGCTTGCCGAGCCGCCACACGGTGCGGTACTCGAATGCGCCCTGGGTGACCTTCTCGGTGGGCGCGGCGAAGACGCTGTCGTACTTCAGGGGCACCTGGACCGCGCTGAACAGGTCGGAGCCGTTCGCGCTGCGGTCGTACTCCATGAGCAGCTGCCGGGTCTCGGTACGCCGGTCGACGTCCGCGCTGATCTCGCGCAGCTTCCGGCCGTCGAGGGTGATCTCGCGGTCCCCGTCGAGGACGACCTCGGGCGCCGCGAGGAAGCCGAGCCCGAGCGAGTCGGCGCCGTGGCTGCCGCGCACGTCGAGGTAGGAGGCCAGGCTGTACGAGCCGGGCGGCAGCCGCAGCTCCAGCGTGCCGGAGTCACCGACGTACGCCTGCGCCGGGTCGAAGCCCCCGGCCAGCCGCTGCAGCAGCAGGGCGGCGTCGGCGGGAGCGCCCGCCCGGTCCTTGACGTGCACGGTGAGCGTGTACCGCTCCTCCTCCTTGACCAGCCCGAACGCCGTGTGCGCGACGGGAGCACCGCCGGCCGAGGCCACGATCTGCCCGCTGCTGTTGCCGACCGGCGCCTTGGTCCCGTCGCCGGTGACGGTCGTCGAGGCCGTGCCGTGCGCGGGGACGGTGAGGGTGGTGTCGGCGAGGGTGGCGACGCCGTCGGGCGCGCCCTGCACGGACAGGCTCAACTCGACGGGACTCTCCGAGGAGTTGGTGTAGGTGACGGTCCTGGTGACCGGCTTGTTGCCGTCGTAGGGCCAGGAGTGGAAGCCAAGGTCGGCGCTGCCCGTGGCGGTGACCTCGGCACCGATGGCCTCGGGCACGCTGACCCGTCCCGTACCCAACTGGTACGCGGAGGCGTCGAGCCGCTTCGACGTGGACATCAGCGCGTCCTTGAGCTGCGCGCCGGTCCAGTCGGGGTGCTTCTGGGCGAGCAGGGCGGCCACCCCGGCGACGTGCGGCGTCGCCATCGACGTACCGTCCATGGAGGTGTAGTCGCCACTGCCCTCGCTGAGCCGGGACCGGGCGGCGAGGATGCCGACGCCCGGGGCGGACAGGTCGGGCTTGAGCGCGTTGTCCCGGTAGCGGGGTCCGGCGCTGGTGAAGTAGGCCGCCTGGTCCGAGGAGTCGACGGCGCCGATGGTCAGGGCCGCGTCGGCGGCGCCGGGCGAGCCGATGGAGGACGGGGCACCGGAGTTGCCGGCGGCGATGACGAACAGGGCGCCGGTCTCGCGGGACAGGGTGTTGACGGCCTCGGCCATCGGGTCGGTGCCGTCGCTGGGCTCGGACGAGCCGAGGCTCATGGAGACGACGTCGGCGCCCACGTCCCGCGCGGCCCACTCCATGCCGGCGATGATCTCGGACTCGCTGCCCGTGCCCTGGTCGTTGAGGACCTTGCCGACGGCGAGCCGGGCGCCGGGCGCGACGCCCTTCTCCTTGCCGTCGGAGGCGGCGCCGCTGCCGCCCACGGTGGAGGCGACGTGGGTGCCGTGCCCGTGCCGGTCGGCGACCTCCTCGCCCGGGATGAAGCTCCGGCTCTCCGCCACCCGCCCGGCGAGGTCGGGGTGGCCGGCGTCCACGCCGCTGTCCAGCACCGCCACGGTGACGCCCTCGCCGGTCAGCCCGGTCTGCCAGGCCTCGGGCGTGCCGATCTGCGCGTTGGACTCGGCCATGGCGGCGGTGACCCGCCCGTCGAGCCACACACCGTCGATGCCGGCGCCGCGCCGGGTGAACTCGCGCCAGAACTCGCGGCCCTTGTCGGCCTCGACGGCGGCCCCGCGCACGCTGGGCAGCGCCCGCGTCCGCTCGGTCCCCTTCGGGGTGGCCGCCCGCACGCCCTTGCCGTAGGTCACGATCAGCGGCAGCTCGCCGGTCTCGGTGTCCGCGAGCCCCTGCTTCAGCAACGCGTCGACGTCGAAGAGCCGTTCGTCGAGGGTGCCGGCGCGCAGGTACGGCAGTGCCTCGTCCGGTACGACGGTGGTCCGGCCGCCGGAGCTCTGGGTGCGCACGGCTCCGGCCGCCCCCTCGGGCCGCTCGACCGTGACGGTTCTCTTCCCCCCGCCCAGGTCGGTGACGGTCACCCGGTCGCCGGTGACGAGGGTGACGGTACGGGCCGCGGCCGCCGCCGGGGTGCGGGCCGGAGGGTCCTTGGGCGGTTCCTGCGCCGCCGCCGCCGTTCCGGCCGGCAGCAGCGCGATCACGAGCCCCGCCGACAGGAGGGTCGCCCCGCGTCTGACTGGTCCTGTGCTCATGCACGCCTCTCTTCAGGTCGTCTTGGAGTGCTGAGACGAGTGCTACGAGGAGTCTCACGGGGCTTGTGCGGCACCGGAGTTGGCTGAGCCTGGCGGATTGACGCCCTGGCGGGTTTCCGCCAGTGGCGCAACGTGCCGGTGGTGGAACGCGGGACACGGCCAAGTACCGTCCGTCACAATGGCTTTCCGCAGAGGCACCGAGCACGGGGAGCGAGCGGCTCATGGACGGGTTGGTCGAGTTCAAGACGGAAGACGGCGCCCAGGTGGTCGTGGAGGGCCTGGACGACGAGGACGGCGCCCGGCTGGTCTCGCGCGGGGACGGCCCGGCCCAGGCGGCCGGCACCTTCGAGGGCGCCCTGGAGGGCGTGCGGTCCGCGGCCGAGTCGGCGTTGCGCGTCTTCCGGGACGGCGCCCTCAAACCCGACTCGGTGGAGCTGGAGTTCGGGGTCAAGCTCAGCGCGGAGGCGGGTGCCATCATCGCGAAGGGCTCGGCGGAAGGCCATCTGGTGGTGAAACTGAGCTGGTCGCCCCAGTCGTCCACGACGCGTCCGCAGGGCCCCGAAGCCGCCCTCCGCTCATGAGAGGCGCATGGCATGCCCGCATCGAGTGCGGCAACGAGGTCGGCGCCGGATTCCTGGTCTCCGCACGCCGGTTGCTCACCTGCGCCCACGTGGTCAGGTGGTGCGACAGCGCGACGATCACGGCGAGCTTCCCGGGCCGCCGGGACCTGGGCGAGCTGAGAGCCACGGTCGCCGTCCACGGCGGCTGGCGGGCCGGCGCCGACGACCGCGGCGACCTGGCCGTACTGGAGCTGGAGTGCGAGGTGCCCCTCGCCCCGGCCGTCTTCGCCCCGCCCGGCGCCGCGCAGGGCGCGCCCGAGCTGGTCATCTACGGCTTCCCGAAGAAGTACGACGAGGGCACGCTCGCCTCCTACCGCGCCCTGCCCGGCCCGCTCATCGCGGACGAGTGGGCCCAGCTGGAGGCGCTCACGGCGCACGGGCAGCCGCTGGCGGCCGGGTTCAGCGGCGCGGCGGTGACGCTGGCCGACGGCACGGTGACCGGCATGGTCTCCTCGGTCGCGGGCGCCCGGGACGTACGCGTCGGCAGGATGCTGCCCGTCGAGGTCATGGCCCGCTACTGGCCGGAACTCGGCGCGCTGGTGCCGACGCAGGGCCACCGGGCGGACACCCGCAGGCGCCTGTACGCGCTGGTGCGCCGGGCCGAGGAGACCGGCCTGAGGTGCGATCCGAACCGGCTGTACGTCTCCGCCACGGACGCCTTCGACCCGCCGCCGCCGGAACAGGGGTTCGCCTCGCTGTGGGAGGCCGCCGCGTACGTGCAGTGGGAGGTGCCGGACCCGGCCGCCGTGGCCCGGTTCGCCGACCGGCTGGAGCGGCTGCTGCACGCCCCGCCGCCGCACCCCGCGACATGGTCGCCGATCGTCGTCGAGATCGACCACAGCGGCGCCGGCGCCGACCAGGTCACCGTCGAGGTGTCCGCCTACCGCGACGGACAGCGCCGCCCGGTGGCCGCGCGCCGGCTGGCGCGCGGCTCGGTGCGCTCCTTCGTGCAGGAGCGCCTCGACGAGGCGTTCGCGCAGCTCGATCCGGGCGCCGACGAGCTGCTCACCTTCGTACTGCCGCGGGAGTGGCTGAACGAACCGGTGGCGCACTGGGAGTGCGGCGAGGACGACCCCACGCCGCTCGGCTGCGCCTACCCCCTCGTCGTGACCGACCACTACCGCCACCGCAGCGGACGGCTCCGCCACCAGCTGCGCAAGAAGTGGCGCAAGCTCGGTGTCAGTCCGGGCGCGACGCTGCACCGCGTCGACTGCGGCACCCGGGAGCGGCCGGCCGGCCTGCGCAAGCGGCTGCGGGACGACGCGGAGCTCGCCGGCTACGCCGCCCCGCCCGGAGCCGTACGGGAGCACTTCGAGGTGGGGCTCAACGTCCCCGTGCCCGTGCTGCTGTGGCCGCGCCGGGGGTGCCCGGGCGGCGAACACGACGGCCCCTGCTCCGGCACGGCGTTCCTCGACGAGCTCGCCGTGTCCGTGGCCGGTGTCCCGCCGTCCGAACTCCCCCGTCTCGTCATGGAGCTGCGCGAGACCGCGGACGCCGCCGACGTCCCCGAGGAGCACTGGGCGAGGGAGGTCCAGCTCCTGTGGGACGACCCCCGCTGCTTCACCGACCCCGCCGCCTGTCTGCACTCGCCCGTCGGCTGAGCCGCCCGCCGCACCGACCGTCCGGAGAGAAGAACCCATGCCCCTGTGGCCCGTCTACACCGGCGCCCCGACCCCGCACGACGGCATCACCAGGCTGCCCCCTCCCCCGCCCTGGCGGGCCTTCGACGGCGGCCCCGTGCTCGACCCGCCGGACGAGGCCGCCGACGCCTCCGCCACCTCGCCCGACCGCACCCACCGCGCCGCGACCTACCAGGCCACGGAGCACACGGTGCAGTTGGTCAACGCGGCCCTGTACCTGCGGCGCCCGCTGCTGGTCACCGGCCCGCCCGGCACCGGCAAGTCGTCCCTCGCCTACGCGGTCGCCCGCGAACTGCGGCTCGGCCCGGTCCTCCGGTGGAACATCACCAGCCGCAGCACGCTCCACGACGGCCTCTACACGTACGACCCGCTCTCCCGGCTGTACGCGGCGCGCCACGCCGCCGAACAACACGACGGCCCGGCGGCGGGCACGGGCATCGAGAACCACCTGCGCCTCGGCCCGCTCGGCACCGCTCTCCTCCCCTACGCCCGCCCCCGCGCCCTGCTCATCGACGAGATCGACAAGAGCGACCTGGACCTGCCGAACGACCTGCTGAACGTCCTGGAGGAGGGCCAGTACGAGATCCCCGAACTGGTGCGCGCCTCCCGGGACACCCCGGACCGGCGTGCGGAGGTGATGGTCGACGGCACCGATCAGCGGGTGCCGGTGGAGCGCGGCCGGGTCCGCTGCAAGGCCTTCCCCTTCGTCGTCCTCACCAGCAACGGCGAGCGCGAGTTCCCGCCCGCCTTCCTGCGCCGCTGCGTCGCGCTGCGCCTGCGGCAGCCGGACGACGGCCATCTCGCCGGGATCGTCCGCGCCCACCTGGGCGAGCCCGACGCGTACGCGCGGCGGCTGATCGACCGGTTCCTGTCCCGGGTGGGCAGCGGTGACCTGGCCACCGACCAGCTCCTGAACGCGATCTACCTGGCCCGTGCCTCCGGTCTCGGCACCGACTCCCTCGACGAACTGGCCGAGCAGTTGATGCCGTACCTGGGCCAGGCCCCGCAGCCGGATGCCTTCTGACCACCCCGGCTCGCCGGCTCCCCTGCCCCGCCTGGCCGAGATCCTGGCCCGGGCGGCCTCCGACGTGCGCCCGACCCCGCTGGAGCTGGCGGAACTCCTGTGGCTGGCCGGGCAGATGGAGCCCGTCGGGGACGCCGCGGCACCGGACGAGCCCGACGGGCCGACGCGGACGGACGCCGACGGGCCGCCGCCTTCCGTGGACCCCGGGCGGGCGGCGGAGCAGCAGGAGCGGCGGGACCGGGAAGAGCGGCGGGACCCGCGCCGGCCGCAGGGGGACCGGGACGGACGGGACCGGCGCGACAGGCCGCGCCCCGCTCCCGGGGCGGCCCGCACCCCGCTGCGCCTGCCGTCCCCGGCCCCCTCCCCCGGGGCGGCGGCGACCGAACCCCACCGGTCCCTGCTGGCCCCCGCCCCGCCGATGCTGCGCCACCCCCTGGCACTGCAACGCGCCCTGCGCCCCCTGCAGCGCCGTACCGACGCGCCGCTCGGCCGGGTGGTGGACGAGCGGGCGACCGCCGACCGCATCGCCCGCCTCGGCGCCGACCCGCGCTGGTGGCTTCCGGTCATGCGCCCGGCGCGGGAGCGCTGGCTGCGTCTGAACCTGGTGCACGACGCCGGGCCCACGATGCCCGTCTGGCGGCCCTTCGTGCGCGAACTGCACACGGTGCTGGCCCAGTCGGGCGTCTTCCGCACGGTCGCCCTGCACCGGGCCGAGCCGGACGGCACGGTGGGGGGCGGCGGCGCCCACGCGCCCGCCGACGGCCGTACGGTCACCCTCCTGATCAGCGACTGCATGGGCCCGCAGTGGCGCCAGGGCCCGGCCGGCACCCTCTGGTACCGCACCCTGCGCCGCTGGGCGCGCCAGATGCCGCTGGCCGTCGTCCAGCCCCTGCCCGAGCACCTGTGGCGGGACACCGCCCTGCCCCCGGTCCCCGGGCGGCTGTCGGCGCCGCACCGCGCCGCCGCCGACGCGACGCTCACCTTCCGCCCGTACGACACCACCGTCCCGTTCGGGCCCGAAGGGGCCGTGCCCGTCCCGGTGCTGGAGCCGGACCCGCGGTGGCTGGCCAACTGGGCGTCGCTGGTCGCGAGCCCGGGCGGCACCGAGCACCCCGGCGCCGCGGCCCCGCTGCACCGCCCGCTGCCCGCGGACGCCGACGACCGTACCGACCTCGCCGCGCTGTCCGCCGAGGAACTGGTGCTGCGCTTTCGCGCGACGGCGTCCCCGGAGGCGTTCCGGCTGGCCGGCCATCTCGCCCTCGGGCGTCCGGACCTGCCGGTCATGCGCCTCGTGCAGGCCGCCGTCGAGCCGCGTCCGCGCCCCCAGCACCTGGCCGAGGTGATCCTCAGCGGGATGCTCACGTCCCTCCCCGGGCCGGCCGGCTCCTACGCCTTCCGTCCCGGCGTACGCGACCTCCTGCTGCGCGGCCTGCCCCGCACCGCCCGCAGCCGCACCCGCGAGCTCCTGCTGCGGGCCGGCTGCCTGATCGACGAACGCGCGGGGCGCGGGCCCGGCGAGTTCCGCGCGCTGGTCCCCTCCCCGGACGGCACCGAGCGGGCCGTGCGGACCGAGGTGGTCGCCACGATCAGCCAGGAGAGCGCGCGGCAGCTGGGCGCCGTGGCGCGGGCGCCGGTCGCGTCGCCCCTGCCGCCGGGACTGGCAGGTCGCTACCGGCCGCTGCGACGACTCGCCCCGACCGGCAGGCTGTGGCTGGCGGAGGACGGGGCCGAGGGCCGGACGGTGACGATCCGGCTGCACGAGACGCTCACCGACCGCGCGCGGCGCGAGGCGTTCCTGCGCGCCGCGCGGCTCCTGCAGGGGATCAGCCACCGCAACGTGGTGGCCGTCCACGACGTCGGCATCGACGGCGACATCCCGTACGTCGTCATGGAGCACCTCGACGGCATCGCGCTGAACACCCTCGCGCGGTCGTACGGTCACCGGCTTCCGGCGCCGTTGACCGTGTCGATCGGGGCCCAGTTGGCCCGCGCGCTCGCCGCCGTGCACGAGGTGGGCGTCACGCACGGCGCGCTGGAGACGTCCCGGGTGGTGCTCCTGCCGGACGGGACGGTCCGGCTCAGTCTCTTCGAACCGGGCCGGACGCTCGGGCCGGCCGGCCGTTCCGGGGACCTGCGGGCCCTGTGCGAGGTGTTGCTGCGGCTGACGTCGGGCACGTCGCACGTGACGGTCCCGGTCGACTCCCGCCACCTCGGTCATCTGCCGGGCAGTCTGCGGATGCAGTACGCGCACGCCTTCGACCAGCTGATGTCCGCCTCGCCCTCGACACAGGCCCGGGGCCGGGAGACGCTCACGCATCCGGTGCTGTCGACGCGGGCGCGGGAGGTGTACCGGCGGCGCCGGTACCGCGTCCTCGGCCCGCTGCGGGTCGACCTGCCCGACGGCACCCCCGACCTCGAGCCGGACGTCCGCGCGCTGCTCGCCGTGCTCCTGCTCAAGCACGGCCGCACGGTGACGCACGACGAGCTGCGGTGGGGGCTGTGGGACCCGGGCGACGAGCCGGGGAACCCGCGCGCCGAGCTGGCCCGCCTCGCGAACCGGCTGGCGGCCGTGCTGGGCCCGGGCGTGCTGGCGACGCCGGCCCACGGCTACGCGGTGCACACCAGCGCGGACTACGTGGACGTGGTGCACTGCGACTACCTGGTGCGGCGTGCCGACATGGCCCGGCTGGAGGGATCGCTCGCCGACGCACGCGACCGGGTCGCCGAGGCACTGGCGCTGTGGCGCGGGGCGGAGCCGCTGGCGAACGTGCCCGGCCCGGCCGCCCGCACCGCCCGCACCCGCCTGCAGCGGCTGCGCCTCGCCCTGTACACCAAGCGCGCCGAGATCGACCTGGCCCTCGGCCGGTACGCCCACGTGTCCACCGACCTGGCCGGCCTGCTGCGCGCCCACCCGCACCGGGAGGACTTCCGCCGCCTGTACCTGATCGCGCTGCGCGGCCAGGGACGGGGCGAGGAGGCCCTGGAGGTGTACGAGGAGTACGAGCTGTCCGGGGGGCGGAGCCCGGCTCTGGCGGCGCTGGGCCGGGAACTGCGCGAGGAGCACGAACCGGCGGTCCACGGCCCGTGGCGGGAGTACGCGGATCAGGACGCGGACGGGGCCGGCGGCGGCGTGTTGGCGCCGGACGAACTTCCGGAGGGCCCCTTCCCCACGGAAGACGCCCTCTGGACGCCCCTGCTGGGGGAGCCGGAGGAGCCGGACCGGTCGGCCGAGTCGGCCGACGACCTCGACCACGAGACGGCCCTGGAGAGGGCGGAGATCCTCGCGGAGGTCGCGGCGGACGCGGCCGCGGAGGCCGCGGAGGAGGCGGAGGCCGCCGAGGCCGCCGAGGCCGATGCCGGCTTCGACACCGACTTCCGCGACTGCGTCCGCTACGCGTTCGCCGACGGCGCCCGGGGCGACGAGGCCCCCGCCGCCCTTCGCGGCGTGGTCACGGACCTGCTGACGGACAGTGGGCTCGACGGTGACGCGTACCGGCTCCTGGACGATCCGGACGGCGTCCTCGTGCTGCTGGGGCCGCGGGTGGAGGCCGCCCGCCTCCTGCGGGCTACCGTGGAGGGACTGCCCGGGCGGCTGGCGCGCGTGGGCGGCCTGCGGCTGCGGGTGGACTTCTGGCAGGCGGAGTTCCGGCCCGACGGCAGCGAGGAGCAGGTCTTCCGCGCCGACGCCGGGTCGGTCGACGCGGCCCTGGACGCCTCCGGCGCACAGGCGGTCGTCGCCCTCTCGGACTCCCTCTACCGCGACGTGGTGTACGAGGAGAGGCAGGACGGCCCCACCCTCGCGCCGGACGCCTTCCGGCCGCTGGCCGACGCCACCGGCTGGTACCGGCTGGTCGTCGGTGCCGGGGGCCCCGAGGCGGCGGCGCCGGCCGGTGGAGCGGTGCGCGGGCCCTTCCCCATGCCGGCCGGCGGCTGGGTGCCCGTCCCCCGTGACGCGTCCCGGGCCGTGGTCCTACGGCTGCCCGGCGGCGACCTCGCCCTGCCGGATTCCCCCCGGGTGCGGTCGGCGCCCGACCGCACCCGTGCGGCCTGGCAGTACTTCGAGGTCGACCTGTCCGAGCACGTCCTCGCCACCGGGCTGCCGGGGGTGGACGCGGTGTGGCGCGTGGCGGACCCGGTCGAGGCCGTGGCCGGGCGGCGAACCGACCTGCGCGCGGTGATCGCCGAGCTGACCGAGGGCCCCCTCGCCGCGGTCCGGGAGGGCCGTACCTTCGACCTCGAGCGGGTGGACGTGCCCGGCTACGACGTCCGATGGTCCTTCGGCCCGCGGCCCGACCGTGCCCCGGACCCCGCCCCGGCCCCTGCCCCGGCCCCGGCCCTGGCCGGCACCCGTGCCCGGGTCCGCCGCGCGGCGGTCTCACCCGCGGACCTGATCGCCGGCGCCCGGTGCGTGCTCCTCGGCTTCGACGACGTGGTGGCCCGGCTGTACCGGCCCGCCGCGGAACGGGAGGTGCTGCTGGACATCGCGCGCCTCGTCGTGGAGGGGCGCGATCCCGAGGACGCACTGGCCGGGGTACCGCTGCCCCGGGCCGCGTCGGAGGGGTACGCCGGCACCCTCGACCTCATCCGGGCGCTCGCCGGACACCGGCTCGCCCAGGACGTGCGCCTGAGGCTCGAACGGCACGAGGAGCGCGCGGCGCGCACCGCGCGGGCGACCCCCCTGGCCGCCCGGCTGGTCCTGGCGCTGGACACCCGCAAGGTGCCCACCGCCGTGGTGACCGACCGGGCGCCGGCCCCGGTCGCCGCGTATCTGCGGCGGCGGAACCTGCTGGGCCGTCTCACGGGCGGAGTCCACGGCCGGGACGCCGATCTCAGCCGCCTCATGCCCGACCCGGACGTCCTCCACCGAGCCCTGGAGCGGCTCGGCGCCCCCGCCGACGCGTGCGTGCTGATCGGTTCCTGCGTCGCCGAACAGTCCGCAGCGCGCGCGGTCGGTCTGCCGTTCATCGGCTACTGGCGGGGCGAACGAGTCCGGCGGGAACTGCGGGCGGCGGACGGCGACGCACTCCTCGTACCGGATCTGCGTGCCCTGCTCACCGCCGCCGAGAACCGCTGACCGTCCCCCCCGTTCAGCGGCCCCCCGCCCGGCCCCCTCCGGAAGGCGACCGCTCCGGCCCGGGCGCACGATGCCTGAGAGGCCGGCCACCGGGCGGCCCGCACGGTCCGCGCTCTCGGGAGGATCTGCATGACCGCCAGTACCGCCAGTCTGGAGCAGCTGCGCCGCTGCCACTTCGCCGTCGATCTGGGCGCGGCGCGGACCCGCGTGTACGTGAAGGGTGCCGGACTCGTCGTGGACCAGCCGTCCGCCGCCGCGGTCAACACCCGCACCGGGGCGCTCATCGCGGTCGGCGAGTTCGCGGAGAGGATGACGGGGCGCACCCCCGGTTACATCCGCGTCGTGCGGCCCGTCTCCGGCGGCACGGTCGTCGACATCGAGATGGCCCAGCGCATGCTGCGGCACCTGCTCGGTGACAAGATCCGCCGCAACCTGCGCCGCAAGCCCCGGCTGCGCGCCGCCGCCTGCACCCCGCACGACGCCGATCCGCTGGCGCGGCGGGCGGCGATCGAGACGCTGGTCGGGCTCGGCGCGCGCCGCGTGGAACTCGTCGACACGCTGATCGCCGCGGCGGTCGGCTGCGGACTGCCCGTGGAGCAGCCCGAGGCGACCATGGTCATGGTCTGCGGGGCGCACGCCACCCAGGTCGCGGTGCTCTCCCTCGGCTCCATCGTGTGCGCGGAGCGGATCCCGGTCGGCGGTGAGGCCGTGGACCACGCGATCGTCCAGCACCTGCGACACCAGCACGAGCTGCTGCTGCCCAGCCAGTCCGTGCGGCCGCTGCAGATCGCCCTGTCCGGCAACGGGCTGACCTCGCAGGGACCGGCGTCGACGGAGATCCACGGGCGGGACGTGGCGACCGGGCTCGCCCGCAGCGTCCACGTGGACACCGCCGCCGTGCGCAACGCCATCCAGACACCGCTGACGGCCGTGCTCGACGGCATCGGCAAGGTGCTGCGGGTCTGCCCGCCGGACCTGGTCGCGGACCTCGCCGACCGCGGGATCATGATGGTCGGCGGGAGCGCGCTGCTGCCCGGTTTCGACCAGATGCTGCGTCAGGCCACCGGCATGCCGGTGCACATCGCGGAGCGGCCCGACGTGTGCGCGGTCCAGGGCCTCGGCATCATGCTGGAGGGCCGGATCGAGCCGCTGGCCCTGCACCCGACGTCGTCCGACTGACCCCGCCCTGCCCCTCCCGCCGCACCGGGAACGAGCGCATGACCGCGCAGCCCGCGCCCCTCCCGCCCCGACTGACCCGCCTCCTCGACGCCGTCCTGGGAGTCGGCGCCGACCTCGGTCTGCGCGGCACCCTGCGGCGCGTCGTCGACGGCGCCGCCGAGCTGACCGGCGCCGCCTCGGTGACCCTGGTCACCGCCGACCCCGACCGGGACGGCCTCACGGAGATCCGCACCCCGGGCGGGAACGGCGCACCGGGGACGGCGCACCTGCTGCGGATGCCGATCCACGTACGGGACGAGGAGTTCGGCGAACTCCGCCTGACCGGGCGGCCCGGCGGGGGCCCGTTCACGGCCGAGGACGAGCAGCTGCTGCGGGTGCTGGCCACGCAGGCCGGCATCGCGATCGGCAACGCCCGGCTGTACGAGACGGCCCGGCAGCGCGAGCGCTGGATCGAGGGCGCGGCAGCCGTCACCACCGCGCTGCTCACCGAGGACAGCGCCGACGACGCGCTGACGACGGTCGCCGAACGGGCCCGGCTGCTGGCCGACGCCGCGGCGGGCGTCATCCTGCAGCCGACCCCCGAGGGCGGCATGGAGATCGTGACCGCCTCGACACCCGACGACCCGGCCGGCATCGTCGGCACGGCCATCGCGCCGGGCAGCCCCGTCCTGGAGCAGCTCCTGGGCGGCGAGCCGGTGTTCCTCGCGGACTCGGCGACCGACCCGCGCATGACGACGCACGTACGGCACCGGTTCGGGCCGAGCATGATGCTGCCCCTGCGGGCGAGCGGCCGGCTGATCGGCACCCTCGCCCTGCCCCGCCGCCGCGGCGACCGCCCGTACACGGCCGTCGAACGGCTGCTCGCGACCCAGTTCGCCTCCCAGGCCGCGCTCGCCCTCGTCCTCGCCGACGCCCGGCGCGGCCGGGAGCGCCTCGCGGTCTACGAGGACCGTGACCGCATCGCCCGTGACCTGCACGACCTGGTGGTGCAGCGGCTGTTCGCCACCGGCATGATGCTGGAGTCCACACAGCGCCGCCCCGGCGCGGACGGCGTCGGCGACCTCCTCGGCCGAGCGGTGGACGAGCTGCGGTCCACGGTCCAGGAGGTCCGTACGGCGATCGTCGCGCTGCAGCAGCCGCCGGCCGGTCCGCCGACCGGCCTGCGCGGCCGGGTGCTGCGCGAGACCGCGTCCGCCGCCGCCCTGCTCGGTTTCCCGCCGTCCACGCATTTCACGGGCGCCGTCGACACCCGCGTACCGGACCGGGTCGCGGACCGCCTCGTCACCGCCCTGCGCCACGCCCTGACCGCCGCGGCCCGCCGGCCGGGCGTCTTTCGGGTCGAGGTCGCCGTGGACGCGAACGCCGCCCTGCCGGACGGCCGGGACGCCGTACTGCTGACGGTCTTCGACGACGGCGAGAGGCAGGGGAACGGCGAGGGCGGGAGTGGGCGGTCCGGCGAGGGGACGACGGTCGTGTGGCGGTCACCGCTGTGAGCGCGCGTGCCGGGGCGGCACGGAGCGGCCGGGTGCTCGGGCGGCACACGACCGGTCAGCGCCATTACCCACCCATGGACCGGTCATTCCTCTTTCCCGGGTGTAGTCCACCGTCCGACGGGCAGGCGCACCGACAGCGCAGCCGGCCACCGGGGGCCGACGGGCGGGCGGGCTGCGGGACGTTGCGGAACGTTGCGGAACGTCTGTCAGGGACCGAACGAAGGACGGACAAGGCGGGTGACATGACCCCAGCGGCACCACCACGTCCGGCGGGAAGGCCGGCCATCCTGGTCATCGACGGCCGAGTGGACGCGGGCCGGGCGCTGCTCGTCCCGCGGGGAGAGCTCGTCCACGGGTGCGCGGACATCCTGGCCGAGGCCCTGGCCGCACTGCCGGCCGACGGCCTCGCCCGGGTCGACCTGGACATGCGCGACGTGGTGTTCATGGACAGGGCGGGGCTGCGGTTCCTGGACCTGCTGGACGGCTACAGCCACCGGCGGGCGGTGTCGGCCACGGCGACGAACTGGCACGGCCAGCCGCTCCGGGTCCTGGAGCTGGCCGGCCTGGACCCCACCGACCCCCTGCGCGTCACGGCCCACCGCCCGGAACCGCCACCCGCGCCCGAACGCGCCGCGGCCCCCGCCGAGCGGCTGCACGTCCTCCAGGAGGAGGTGGAGCAGCTCCGCCACGCCCTCGCCTCCCGCCCGGTCATCGACCAGGCGCGGGGCGTGCTGATGGCCCTGCACGCCTGCACACCGGACGAGGCGTGGCACATCCTGCGGGAGGCCTCCCAGCTGTCCAACACCAAGCTGCGCGCGGTCGCCGCGGCGGTCACCTCCGGCGCCGAGAACGACGGCCCGGCCCCGCCGCCGGAGGTGCGTGCGGCCCTGCGCACGGCGCTGGCCCGGATCGGCCGCTGAGAGCCGGGCCCGCCGGCGTCGGAGGACCGGCTGATCCCTCCGGCGGTGGTGTGCCGCGCCGTCCGGCGGGGGTACTCGGCGCGAAACCCGTCCGGCTTCAGGAGGCATCACGATGAGCGAGCAGACCCCGTCCCAGGCCGAGGGCGAACGCGACGACGAGCCGGGCACCCCGGAGCGCCAGGACCCGCCGCACACCACTCCCTCCCAGGCGGAGGGGGAGCGCGACGACGAGGACACCGCGGAGGACACGGACGGCCCGTAGCGACGAGGCCGCTCGAACTCAGGGCCGGCGGATCATGAGGGGGGCGAAGGGTTACCGGCGGGTACGCAGCCGAGCTGCCCGCCGGGCTCCTTCTTGGCACGAAACCCGCAGGTGGCCGGGCGAGGACGGGAGCGATTCAGCGTGGCGCGGCCTTCTCCACCTCCGAGAGCCGGGCCAGGATCCGCTGTGCCAGCTCCGGACCTGTCAGCCGGTACGGCGACCAGCGATCCTTGGAGTCCGGTTTCAGGGAGGCGGCGAACCGGTACTTCCCCTTGCCGTTGGGCTCACTCACCATCTCGCCGAACACGCCGCTCGGTATCAGCCAGGCGGTCATGATCGCCCTGCGCTCGACATCTACCGCCACGAAGAGCATGTCCAGGTCATCGCGAGCCCGGAACGTCTGAGACCGGACGTCGGCCAGATACCGGCCCTTCTGAACAACCGAGGTCGTGGACATGCGCGATTTCACCTGTACGGCCAGGGTCACCGGGCTCCCCTGCCGGTGGAAGACCAGATCCACCCCCTGGTTGTCGACCTGGGCCGTCGAGACGTTCAACTCACCCTGGGTGGCGAGGATGCAGGATGCCGCGACCAGGTACTCAGCCGCCTTGCCCATCTGAGCGGCTGACGGGCTCTTGTCGAGATAGTCCTCGTCCTCAGTCATGCCGGCACGGTACCGGCCCGGACCGACAGGGCGCGGCGTCTTGGTCCACACGGACAGGAGAGGCCCGAATTCGTCGCGGAAGCGGCCTGCTTCGCGGACCACCCTGCCTGCTTCGACCCCGAGGCCGCGTGGCGAAACGGCGTGCGGTGTTGACCGCCGCCTCGCATCATGTGACCGTACCGAGCACAACGGCAAGGAGGGCCCCGTGCAGTTGCGCAACGTCACACCGGACGACGTCGACGCGTACGTCCGGATGCGGTGCGACCCCGTCATGATGGCCGATCTCGGCGGCCCACTGCCGCGTGATCGCATGGCCGACAAGGTGCGTCGCGACACCATGGAGGCGGCCGCCGATGCCTTCCTGGATCAGGATGATCATTCCCGACCCGGACACTCCCGACGTGGTGGCCGGGTCGGTGACCATCTGGTCCCATGACACTGACGAAGGGCCCGTCTCAGAGATCGGATGGATGATCCTGCCGCAGTTCCAGGGCTGCGGCCTGGGCAAGCGCGCGGCCCGAACCCTTCTCGAACAGGCTCGGGACGAGGATCGCTGGGGTGTCGTGCACGCGTTTCCGGCAACGAGCAACGGAGCCTCGAACGGCATCTGCCGATCCCTCGGCTTCCTCTTCATCACCGAACAAGACGTCACGTTCGCGGACCGAGTCCTGCGAAGCAACCACTGGGCCATCAACCCGCGCACCGACCTCAAGCCCTCCTGACCCCGCGGACCGCACGGCCAGGCGATGCATGGTCCCGGTGGCTGCAGGCCGGCGTGGGCGTGCGGCGAGGTGGCGGCGGCGCAGTCCACGCGGGGCGCCGGTCACCGTGCCGACGCCACTGCTCGGCGGCGTGGTGGAACCGGTGCAAGTACGAACGCAGGCCCGTAAGGGCGCGGAGCGGGCGGCGGCGCTCATCCCCCGGGCCCGGAAGGCTCCGGCTGGGCGAACTTCCGGCACGCGTGACCACTCTGTGACCACCCCGCGGAGAGAATCGGCCACGGACCCGGTAACCGAGTCCGACGCCGAACGCTCCGACGCAGGTCAGAACGATTTTGCCCGGGAGGGCAGGAGTGGGGCGGGTGGGACTCGAACCCACGGCCGACGGATTATGAGTCCGCTGCTCTAACCGGCTGAGCTACCGCCCCATAGCGGCGTGTCGCGTACATGTGTGCGCGCCGTCTGCCGCAGCATAGCCGCTCATACGATCTCCTGCCTCGGATGGTCGGCTTCCACGGCTGCCCTCATGACCTTGAGGACTCCGCAGCGTGCCGTGCGGTTCCCGGGACTCGCCAGGAGTGGGCCAGGTCTCCGGCAGGGGCCCGGCAGGGGTCCGCCGGACGTTCCCGGGGGCAGGAGACCGGACATGAAAAAGGACCCCGGTGGGGTCCTCGTTCACCATGCTCCCCCGACTGGACTCGAACCAGTAACCTGCCGGTTAACAGCCGGCTGCTCTGCCAATTGAGCTACGGAGGACCGAGCTCCCCCGACTGGACTCGAACCAGTAACCTGCCGGTTAACAGCCGGCTGCTCTGCCAATTGAGCTACGGAGGAAAGTCTCGTCGCATCGAACGTGCCTTCCGGGGTATCCCCCAGGGGGCGTGCGCTCGCTGCGACACATACATTAGCGCAAGCAGGGGGGTGCTTCGCCAATCAGTACCCCCCGACACCGGAAAGCCAGGGCAAGGGAAGGGTGGCCGCCATGCGTTACCGGCTCACGTTCGTCGTCGGACTCGCGGTGGGTTACGTGCTGGGCGCGAAGGCCGGGCGCGAGCGTTACGAGCAGTTGCGGAAGTCCGCGCGGCAGGTCGCGCAGAACCCGGCCGTCCGCAACACCGCGGAGTCGGCGGCACAGCAGGGCAGGCACTTCGCCGACAAGGCCTTCCACGTGGTGAGCGACAAGGTCGGCGACCGGATGCCCGACTCGGTGGCCCAGCGGGTCCGCTCGCTGCGCGAACGCGGCGCGAACGGCAGCGGTCCGGACGCCTGGGGCACCAGCAACACCTGACGCCCGTGCCCCCACCGGGTACGGACACCTCTTCCGGTACGGCAGAATTTCGGGCATGGGGATAGTCGCCGGGCTGGACAGTTCGCCCGATTTCACTCGTATCGTCGTCTGCGACTCGGACACGGGTGCCGTGCTGCGGCAGGGCTACGCACCGCATCCGGTGGAGAGCCCCGAAGGCGGGGGCCGTCCCTCGGACGTCGACCCGCAGGCCTGGCTGCTGTCCCTCGGGGAGGCCGCCGGCGGCGGGCTGCTCGAGGGCGTGCAGGCCATCGGCGTCTCGGCGCAGGCGAACTCGGTGGTGCCGCTGGACGCGCAGGGCAACTCCGTGCGCCCGGCCATGGTGGGCGGCGACAAGCGCTCCCAGGTCGCGGCGGCCGACCTGATCGACGCGCTCGGCGGGCGTGAGGCGTGGGCGCAGGCCGTGGGCTCGGTGCCGCAGGCCGCGCAGCCGGTGGCCAAGCTGCGGTGGCTGGCGAGGACCGAGCCCGAGGCCGCCGCCCGGACCGCCGTACTGCTCCAGGCGCACGACTGGCTGGTGTGGCAGCTCCTCGGCCGGCCGGCCAGGAGGACCACCGACCGGGGCGGGGCGTCCGGGACCGGCTACTGGTCGGCGGCGACCGGCGGTTACCGGCCCGACCTGGTCGAGCTGGCGCTCGGGCACCAGGTGATGCTGCCGGAGGTCATCGGCCCGGCGGAAGCGGCGGGTACGACGCCGGAGGGGCTGCTGATCTCCGCCGGGACCGGCGAGACGATGGCCGCGGCCTTCGGGCTCGGGATCGGACTGGGCGACGCGGTGGTGTCACTGGGCGCCTCCGGGTCCGTGATGGCCGTGCACACCGAGCCGCTCGTCGACCAGTCCGGGATGATCACCGCCCTGGCGGACGCCACCGGCATGCACCTGCCGGTCGTCACCACCCTGAACGCCGTACGGACCCTGCGCGGCGCCGCGGAACTGCTCGGCGTGCCGGACCTGGAGAGCCTGTCCGAACTGGCGATGAAGTCGACGCCGGGCGCGCACGGACTGGTGCTGCTGCCCTACCTGGAGGGCGAGCGCACGCCGAACCTCCCCCACACCGCCGGGACGCTCGCCGGGCTCAGGCGCGAGTCGATGAAGCCGGAGCACCTGGCGCGGGCCGCGTTCGAGGGCATGCTGTGCGGTCTCGCCGACGCCCTCGACGTGCTGCGCGGCCGGGGCGTGGACGTACGGCGGGTCTTCCTGCTGGGCGCGGCGGCAGAGTTGCCGGCCGTGCGGGCGGCGGCGCCCGCCCTGTTCGGGACGCAGGTCGTCGTACCGCAGCCGGCGGACTACGCGGCGATCGGCTCCGCCCGGCAGGCGGCGTGGGCGCTGGGCGCCTCCCAGGGCACGCTGGACCCGCGCACCCCGCCCGTCTGGCAGGGCGCGGTCGCGCAGGTGCTGGAGCCGGGCGAGGAACTGGCGGTGGGGCAGGCGGTGCGGCAGCAGTTCGTGTCGGTGCGGGAGCAGACGCATCCGGGGGCGCTGCGCACGTGAGGGGCCGCGTGCCGCCCGCAGGGCCGGAAGGACGGCCCTGACGGGTTAATCGGTTGAGGTAACACGGGTGGAGTGTTCGACGATGGGGGCCAGGGGCAACCACCCGCCCCTGCCGCCGACTCCGAGAGACCCAGCGTGCTCATACGACTCCTGCGGGCCTGTCTCAGGCCCTACCACAAACCCATCGCCCTGCTGGTGGCACTGCAGTTCGTGCAGACCTGCGCCACCCTCTACCTGCCGACCCTGAACGCGGACATCATCGACAACGGTGTCGTGCAGGGGGACTCCGGCTACATCCTGGGCTACGGCGCCCTGATGGTCGGCATCTCCCTGGCCCAGGTGGTGTGCAACATCGGCGCCGTCTACTACGGCGCACGCACGGCCTCCGCGCTCGGCCGGGACGTACGGGGTGCCGTCTTCGACCGGGTGCAGTCCTTCTCGGCGCGCGAGGTCGGCACGTTCGGCGCGCCCTCGCTGATCACCCGGACGACGAACGACGTGCAGCAGGTCCAGATGCTGGCGCTGATGACGTTCACGCTGATGGTCTCGGCGCCCATCATGTGCGTCGGCGGCATCGTGCTGGCGCTGGGTCTGGACGTGCCGCTGTCCGGCGTGCTGGTCGCGGTCGTGCCGCTGCTGGCGGTCTGCGTCATGCTGATCGTACGGCGGCTGCGCCCGCTGTTCCGGGCCATGCAGGACCGGCTGGACACGGTGAACCGGGTGCTGCGCGAGCAGATCACCGGCAACCGCGTCATCCGCGCCTTCGTCCGGGACGAGTACGAGCAGCAGCGGTTCCGCAAGGCCAACTCGGATCTCACGGAGGTGGCGCTGGGCACCGGCAACCTGCTCGCGCTGATGTTCCCGGTGGTCATGACGGTGGTGAACCTGTCGTCGATCGCCGTGGTGTGGTTCGGTGCCCACCGGATCGAGAGCGGCGGGATGCAGATCGGCGATCTGACCGCGTTCCTGGCCTACCTCATGCAGATCGTCATGTCCGTGATGATGGCCACCTTCATGTTCATGATGGTGCCGCGCGCGGAGGTGTGCGCGGAGCGGATCCAGGAGGTCCTGGAGACCGAGAGCAGTGTGGTGCCTCCGGTGGCGCCGGTCACCGAGCTGCGCCGGCACGGGCATCTGGAGCTCCGGGGCGCCGGGTTCCGGTATCCGGGGGCCGAGGAGCCGGTGCTGAGGAACATCGAGCTGGTGGCGCGGCCCGGCGAGACGACCGCCGTCATCGGCTCGACCGGCAGCGGCAAGTCCACGCTGCTCGGGCTGGTGCCCCGGCTGTTCGACGCCACCGACGGGGAGGTGCTCGTCGACGGGGTGGACGTACGGACCGTCGACCCGAAGCTGCTGGCGCGGGTCGTGAGCCTGGTGCCGCAGAAGCCGTACCTCTTCGCGGGCACGGTCGCGACCAACCTGCGCTACGGCAGTCCGGACGCCACGGACGAGGAACTGTGGCACGCGCTGGAGGTGGCGCAGGCCAAGGAGTTCGTGGAGCGGCTGGAGGGCGGGCTCGACGCGCCGATCGCGCAGGGCGGGACCAATGTGTCGGGCGGCCAGCGGCAGCGGCTGTCGATCGCCCGGACGCTGGTGCAGCGCCCGGAGATCTACCTCTTCGACGACTCCTTCTCGGCGCTCGACTACGCCACCGACGCCGCGCTGCGCGCCGCGCTGGCCCGGGAGACGGCCGAGGCGACCGTGGTGATCGTGGCGCAGCGGGTGGCGACCATCCGGGACGCCGACCGGATCATCGTGCTGGACGAGGGGCGGGTGGTCGGCGTGGGCCGGCACCACGAGCTGATGGCGGACAACGAGACCTACCGGGAGATCGTGCTCTCCCAGCTGACGGAAGCGGAGGCTGCCTGATGGCAGGGCCTGGCGGTCGCATGATGGCCGGGGCCGGCGCCCCCGACCAGCGTTCGATGGACTTCAAGGCGTCGGGCAAACGGCTCGTCGCCCGGTTCCGGCCGGAGCGGGTGACGATCTACGTGCTGGTGGCCTGCGTGGTCGTCAGCGTCGGCCTCAACGTGATCGGGCCGAAGATCCTCGGCAAGGCCACCGACCTGGTCTTCGCGGGCATCGTGGGGCGGGACATGCCGTCCGGGGCCACGAAGGAGCAGGTCCTCGCGTCCATGCGGGAGCGCGGTGACGGCGATGTCGCCGACATGCTGCGCAGCACGGACTTCACGCCGGGCGAGGGCATCGACTTCACCGCCGTGGGGCACGTGCTGCTGCTGGCGCTCGCGGTGTTCTCCGTGGCGGGGCTGCTGATGGCGGTGGCGACGCGGCTGGTGAACCGGGCGGTCAACCGGACGATGTTCCGGATGCGCGAGGACGTGCAGACGAAGCTGTCCCGGCTGCCGCTGTCGTACTTCGACAAGCGGCAGCGCGGTGAGGTGCTGAGCCGGGCGACGAACGACATCGACAACATCGGGCAGACGCTCCAGCAGTCGATGGGCCAGCTGATCAACTCGCTGCTCACCATCATCGGCGTGCTGGCGATGATGTTCTACGTCTCCTGGATCCTCGCGCTGGTCGCGCTGGTGACGGTGCCGCTGTCCTTCGTGGTGGCCACGCGGGTCGGCAAGCGGTCGCAGCCGCAGTTCGTGCAGCAGTGGCGCTCGACCGGGCAGCTGAACGCGCACATCGAGGAGATGTACACCGGGCACGCGCTGGTGAAGGTGTTCGGGCGCCAGGAGGAGTCGGCGCAGCAGTTCGCCGAGCAGAACGAGGCGCTGTACGAGGCCGGGTTCAAGGCCCAGTTCAACAGCGGGATCATGCAGCCGCTGATGATGTTCGTGTCGAACCTGAACTACGTGCTGGTCGCGGTGGTGGGTGGTCTGCGGGTGGCGTCGGGCTCGCTGTCCATCGGTGACGTGCAGGCGTTCATCCAGTACTCCCGGCAGTTCTCGATGCCGCTGACGCAGGTGGCGTCGATGGCGAACCTGGTGCAGTCGGGTGTGGCGTCGGCGGAGCGGGTCTTCGAGCTGCTGGACGCCAAGGAGCAGTCGGCGGACCCGATCCCGGGTGCCCGGCCCGAGGACCTGCGCGGGCGGGTGGAGCTGGAGCACGTGTCGTTCCGCTACGACCCGGAGAAGCCGCTGATCGAGGACCTGTCGCTGAAGGTGGAGCCGGGCCACACGGTCGCCATCGTCGGTCCGACGGGTGCCGGCAAGACGACGCTCGTCAATCTGCTGATGCGGTTCTACGAGGTCTCCGGCGGCCGGATCACCCTGGACGGCGTCGACATAGCGAAGATGTCCCGCGACGAGCTGCGGTCCGGCATCGGCATGGTGCTCCAGGACACCTGGCTGTTCGGCGGCACGATCGCGGAGAACATCGCGTACGGGGCATCCCGCGAGGTCACCCGCGGGGAGATCGAGGATGCGGCGCGGGCCGCGCACGCCGACCGGTTCGTGCGGACGCTGCCCGACGGCTACGACACGGTGATCGACGACGAGGGCACGGGGGTGAGCGCCGGTGAGAAGCAGCTCATCACCATCGCGCGGGCCTTCCTGTCCGACCCGGTGATCCTGGTCCTCGACGAGGCGACGTCGTCCGTGGACACGCGGACCGAGGTGCTGATCCAGAAGGCGATGGCCAAGCTGGCGCACGGGCGGACGTCGTTCGTGATCGCGCACCGGCTGTCGACGATCCGGGACGCGGACACGATCCTGGTGATGGAGAACGGGTCCATCATCGAGCAGGGCACGCACAGCGAACTGCTGGCGGCCGGGGGCGGGTACGCGCGCCTGTACGCGGCGCAGTTCTCGCAGGCGGTCGCCGAGCTCGACTGACCGGCGGCCACGAACGCAAGGGGGAGCGGGACGCGATGACGGACGACGGCAAGGACCCGGGGCAGAACACGGGCCAGGACCCGGGGCAGGACCTGGGGCAAGTCCCGGGCCAGGGCCCGGGGCAGGAAGGGCAGGACCCGGGGCGGCCGGAGGCGGACGCGGCGCCGGCCGGGGCCGGGGACGACGGCGCCAGGGAGCTGCCGGGCTCGGGGCTGGCGCTGTGGTTGCCGATCGGGGTCGCCCTCGGCATCGGCCTCGGGCAGCTGAGCGGCAACCTGGGCCTGGGCCTCGCGCTCGGGCTCGGGTTCGGCGTGGCGGTCGGCGCCGGTGTCGACGCCCAAAAGCGGCGGGCGGCGACGGACCCGGGCACCTGACCCGGGCTCAGTCGAGGTAGCCGCGGAGCTGGTCCGCGTAGGCGTGGTCGCGGAGCTTGCCGAGGGTCTTGGACTCGATCTGGCGGATCCGCTCCCGGGTCACCCCGAAGATGCCGCCGATCTCCTCCAGGGTGCGCGGGCGGCCGTCGACCAGGCCGTAGCGGAGCTGGACGACCTTGCGCTCGCGTTCGCCGAGGGTGGACAGGACCGCCTCCAGGTGCTCGCGCAGCAGCAGGAACGCGGCCGACTCGACGGGGCTGGTGGCGTCGCCGTCCTCTATCAGGTCGCCGAGGGCGACGTCGTCCTCCTCGCCGACCGGGGCGTGCAGGGAGACGGGCTCCTGGGCGAGGCGCAGTACCTCACCGACCCGTTCGGGGGCCAGGTCCAGGTGGGCGGCGACCTCCTGCGGGGTCGGCTCGTAGCCGCGTTCCTGGAGCATGCGGCGCTGGACGCGGACGACCCGGTTGATCAGCTCCACGACGTGGACCGGGACGCGGATGGTGCGCGCCTGGTCGGCCAGGGCCCGGGACATGGCCTGGCGGATCCACCAGGTGGCGTAGGTGGAGAACTTGTAGCCGCGGGCGTAGTCGAACTTCTCCACGGCCCGGATCAGGCCGAGGTTCCCCTCCTGGACCAGGTCGAGCATGGTCAGTCCGCGTCCGACGTAGCGTTTCGCCACCGACACCACGAGCCGCAGGTTCGCCTCGATCAGGCGGCGTTTGGCGACGCGGCCCATGACGACGAGCCGGTCGAGGTCCAGGGCGAGCCGGCTGTCCAGGTCGGTGGCGAGCCGCAGCCGCTCCTCGGCGAACAGCCCGGCCTCCACCCGGCGGGCGAGATCCACCTCCTCGGCCGCCGTGAGCAGCGGGATCCTGCCGATCTCCCGCAGGTACTGGCGGAACAGGTCGGAGGAGGGCCCGCCGGTCTCCGTGCGGGTGGGCGACGGGTCGGCGGGCTCGGGGGCGACGGGATCCGGGGCGGTGGGCTCGGGGCCGGTGGGCTCAGGGGCGGTGGGCTCGGGGGCGTCGGCGTCCGCCGCGGACGGCTCGTCCGGCCGGTTCCCGGGGTGGTGCACGGCACGGTGCCGCGGGGGCATCGCGACGAGGACCGTGCTCTCGGCGTCCGGCTCCGCGCCGTCGGTACGTGCGTCGGTACGCGCGTCGGTCTGGGCGAGGGTCTGGGTCTGCACGGGGGGCGACCTCCAGGATGGACGCTGCCGGCGGGGGGCGGCAGCGGTACTTCGGGAGCGGAGTCGGCTCGCTCGCCGCTGTCCGTCCCGTACGTGTTGAACGGAACCGCGGGGATCAGGATCCGTTCGGGACGGATCGGCCGCGCTCCGAGGACTCAGGCACCGCACCCAGTGTGGGGTACGACACAACGCCGCCACGAGGGGCGTGCGGTGACTTTTTGCGTCCGGTCCGTGACCGGACGGATACCCGGGGGCGGTGTCAGAGGGCCGCGGCGCCGTGGACGCGCAGGGTCTGGTCGTACTGCTGGAGGACCCACAGCTCGTTCTGCACGGCGGCCAGCTCGGCCGGGTCGCCGTGACCGGCCAGGCGCGCCAGCCGGCCGTTGACGTCACGGACGCGGCGCTCGACGGCACGGCGCCGCACCCTGACCAGCACCTCGCCCGCGTACATCTCGTCGACGGCACGGCGCATGATCGCCTCGACCGCGAGCTCGGTGACCATGGCGCGGACGGCGTCGTCCGGGGCGGCCTCGCGCACCCGGACCAGGTAGTCCTGCGGGTCCTGGACGCCGACCTCGGCGCCGCCCGCCTCCAGGATCGCCTGGCGTACGGCGGCGTAGGGCGGGGCGGTGAACTCGTCGACGCCGTACGCGTCGAAGGCCGGGGAGACCAGCTCCGGGCGCTGGAGGGCGAGCTTGAGCAACTCGCGTTCGGTGGCGAAGACGGGGTTGCGCAGGTTCAGCGCCGGGCCCCTGGGGGCCGCCCGGTCGGGGGCGGCGTACTGCTGCGGGGCACCGCCGCCGCGCTGCTGCCGGTCGGGGGCGGGGCCCTTGCCTCCGCGGTCGCGGGCCCAGCGGGCCAGCTGGGCGATGCGCTTGACCACGAACTGCGTGTCGAGGATGCCGAGCATGCCGGCGAGCTGCACGGCGACCTCGTGCTGGGCGCCGCTGTTCTTGATGCGGGCGACGACCGGTGCGGCCTCGTCCAGCGCCGCCGCGCGGCCGGCCGGGGTGTCCAGGTCGTAGCGGCTCACGATCTGGCGGAGCGCGAACTCGAAGAGCGGGGTGCGCGGCTGGACCAGGTCCGCGACCGCGTCGTCGCCCTTGGCCAGGCGCAGGTCGCAGGGGTCCATGCCGTCGGGGGCGATGGCGATGTAGGTCTCGGCGGCGAACTTCTGGTCGTCCTCGAAGGCGCGCAGGGCCGCCTTCTGGCCGGCCGCGTCGCCGTCGAATGTGAAGATCACGCGGGCCGAGCCGTTGTCCATCAGCAGCCGGCGCAGGATCTTGATGTGGTCGCCGCCGAAGGCCGTGCCGCAGGTCGCGATCGCGGTGGTCACACCGGCGAGATGGCAGGCCATGACGTCGGTGTAGCCCTCGACGACCACCGCGCGGGAGGCCTTGGCGATGTCCTTCTTCGCGAGGTCGATGCCGTACAGGACCTGGGACTTCTTGTAGATCGCCGTGTCCGGGGTGTTCAGGTACTTCGGGCCGTTGTCCGCCTCGTAGAGCTTGCGGGCGCCGAAGCCGACGACGTCGCCGCCGATGTCGCGGATGGGCCACATCAGCCGGCCGCGGAAGCGGTCGATGGGGCCGCGGCGGCCCTCCTGGGCGAGGCCGGACAGGAGCAGTTCCTTGTCGCTGAAGCCCTTGCCGCGCAGGTAGCGGGTGAGGTGGTCCCAGCCCTGGGGGCTGTAGCCGACGCCGAAGTGCTCCGCCGCGGCCTGGTCGAAGCCGCGCTCGGCGAGGAAGGCGCGGCCGGTGTCGGCCTCGGGGCCGGTCGCGAGCTGCTCGGCGTACCACTGGGCGGCGATCTTGTGGGCCTCGACGAGGCGGATGCGTTCGCCGCGCTGGTGGGTCGGGTTGTACCCGCCCTCCTCGTAGCGCAGGGTGATGCCGGCCTGGCCGGCCAGGCGCTCGACCGCCTCGGAGAAGGTGAGGTGGTCGATCTTCATCACGAACGTGATGGTGTCGCCGCCCTCCTGGCAGCCGAAGCAGTGGAAGAACCCCTTGCTCGGGCTGACCTGGAAGGACGGGGACTTCTCGTCGTGGAACGGGCACAGCCCCTTCAGGTTGCCGCCGCCCGCGTTGCGCAGCTGGAGGTACTCCGAGACGACGGCGTCGATCGGGACCGCGTCCCGTACCGCCTTCACGTCCTCGTCGTTGATCCGTCCTGCCACATGGCGATTCTACGGGGCGGCGCCGGCATCCCCCGGCGCGGTGACCGGCCGGGAGCCCGGCCCGCCGGAAGCGGTGCGGGCGGGACCGCCGCCTACGGGACGAGGCTTTCGAGGGAGACGTGCGGGTTCGCCAGCGCCTCCGTGTCCACCTGGGCCTTCGAGCGGATCAGCTGCTGGATGGGCTCTGTGACGTCCCACACGTTCACGTTCATCCCGGCCAGCACCCGGCCGTCCTTCACCCAGAAGGCGATGAACTCGCGCTTGGCGGCGTCACCGCGGATCACCACCTGGTCGTACGATCCCGCCGGCGCCCAGCCGGAGTACTCCATGCCCAGGTCGTACTGGTCGGTGAAGAAGTAGGGCACGCGGTCGTGGACGAGCTCCCGGCCGAGCATCGCGCGGGCGGCGGCCGGGCCGCCGTTCAGGGCGTTGGCCCAGTGCTCGACGCGGAGCCGGGTGTCGAAAAGGGCGTGGTGGAAGGAGGCCACGTCGCCGGCGGCGTGGATGTCGGGGTCGGAGGTGCGCAGGTTCGCGTCGACGACGATGCCGCCGCCGTGGGCGCGGTCGGCGATCTCCAGGCCCGCGGCCTGGGCGAGCGCGGTGCGCGGGGCCGCGCCGATCGCGGCGAGCACGTCGTGCGCGGGGTGCTCCTCGCCGTCGTCGGTGCGGGCGGCCAGCACCATGCCGTCCTGGCCGACGATCTCGGTCAGTGTCACGCCGAAGCGGAAGCGGACGCCGTGCGCCTCGTGCAGTTCGGCGAAGACGGCGCCCAGCTCGGGGCCGAGGACGCCGTGCAGCGGGGTCGGGCCCTGCTCGACGACGGTGACCTCCGCGCCGTACTCGCGGGCCGCCGCCGCGACCTCCAGGCCGATCCAGCCGGCGCCGGCGATCACGAGGTGGCCGTTGTCCCGGCCGAGGGAGGCGAGGACGCCCTTGAGGCGCTCGGCGTGGGCGAGGCGGCGCAGGTGGTGGACGCCCGCGAGGTCGGTGCCGGGGACGTCGAGGCGGCGGGGCTCGGCGCCGGTCGCGAGGAGCAGCTTGTCGTAGCGGGCGCGGGTGCCGTCGTCGCCGTAGTGGACGGTCTTGGCGGCGCGGTCGACGGCGACGACGGTCTGGCCGAGGTGCAGCTCGATGTCGTGCCGCGCGTACCAGGCGGGCTCGTGCACGAAGACGCTGTCGCGTTCCTCCTTGCCGAGGAGGTAGCCCTTGGACAGCGGCGGGCGCTCGTAGGGGTGGTCGCGCTCGTCGCAGATGAGGATCACCCGGCCGGTGAAGCCCTCCGTACGGAGCGTCTCGGCCGCCTTCGCGCCGGCCAGGCCGCCTCCGACGATGACGAATGTCTGATCCGCGTCGACCACTTGTCTGCCTCCTCGTCGGGGTGCCGCCACATGCGAGCGTCCCGCACGCGGCAAGGTGCGGGAAGAGGGAGTGGCCCGATCAGGCCAAGGAGGGCCGTGTTTCGGGCGCCGCCTGGCCTTTCTGGTCACACCTGTCCCGCCAGTCTCATGGATGCCCCGTCAGACGGGCGTGAAGCGAGCGGGCCGAGACATCGGTGAGGGAGGCGATCTGGTCGACGATCACCCGTTTGCGGGCCCGGTCGTCGGCGGCCCGGTCGAACAGGGAGCGGAACTGGGGGTCGAGGCCCTCGGGGGCGCGGGCGGTGAGCGCCTCGGCCAGTTCGGCGACGACGACGCGCTGGTCGGCGCGGAGCCGCTCCTGCTCGGTGCGCTGCATGACGTACCGGACGGCGACCGCCTTGAGGACGGCGCATTCCATGCGGGCCTCGCGGGGGACGACCAGCTCGGCGGTGTACCGGGTGAGCCGGCCGGCCCCGTACGCGTCCCGGGTGGCGGTCTCGGCGGCGAGGCAGAAGCGGCCGATGAGCTGGCTGGTGGCGTCCTTCAGCCGGGCCTGGGCGACGGCCGAGCCGTCGTAGCCGTGCGGCCACCAGTCCTGGGCGAGGAGGCGGTCGAGGGCGGCGGCGAGTTCGGCGTGGTCGGTGCCGGCGGGGACGTAGCGGCCGACGGCGACCTCGAAGACGGCCTCGCGCTCGGGGTCGGCGAGCAGGCAGTTCGGGTCGATGTGGCCGGCGTGCAGGCCGTCCTCGACGTCGTGCACGGAGTACGCCACGTCGTCGGCCCAGTCCATGACCTGGGCCTCGAAGCAGGCGCGGGCGCCGGGGGCGTCCTTGCGCAGCCATTCGAAGACGGGCCGGTCGTCGTCGTACACGCCGAACTTGGGCGAGGCCGGGTCGGTGGGGTGGGCGCCGCGGGGCCAGGGGTACTTGGTGGCGGCGTCGAGGGTGGCGCGGGTGAGGTTGAGGCCGACGGAGCCCTCCTCGGTGAACCGCTTGGGTTCGATGCGGGTGAGGAGCCTCAGCGACTGGGCGTTGCCCTCGAAGCCGCCGCAGTCCTCGGCGAACGTGTTGAGCGCCTGTTCGCCGTTGTGGCCGAAGGGCGGGTGGCCCAGGTCGTGGGAGAGGCAGGCGGCCTCGACGAGGTCGGGGTCGCAGCCGAGGGCGGCGCCGAGTTCGCGGCCGACCTGGGCGCATTCCAGCGAGTGGGTGAGGCGGGTGCGGGGGCTGGCGTCCCAGACGGGGTTGCGCTCCCCCGGCGCGACGACCTGGGTCTTGCCGGCGAGGCGGCGCAGGGCCGCGGAGTGCAGGATGCGGGCGCGGTCGCGTTGGAAGGCGGTGCGGCCGGGGCGTTTGTCCGGTTCCGGGGCGAAGCGGGCCACTGACGCGGGGTCGTACGGGGGTGGGGGTGTGATGCCTTCCATGTCGTGAACAGTATGCGGAAGGTGTGACAGTTGGGGGCCCGTGCGTCTGCCTGCTTCGGTTATCGGGCGAGTGCGGGTTCGGTTGTGGCCGGTCGCGCAGTTCCCCGCGCCCCTTCAGGTGCGTTGTCCTCGCCGCCTGTCACAAGTGCCTGGTCGTAGCGGTGCAGGAGCAGGCGGGCCATGGCCGGGTGGGTG
The DNA here is from genome assembly GCF_031845825.1 of Streptomyces lancefieldiae. Lineage (NCBI taxonomy): Bacteria > Bacillati > Actinomycetota > Actinomycetes > Kitasatosporales > Streptomycetaceae > Streptomyces > Streptomyces lancefieldiae. Next base: position 167,896 of record NZ_JAVRFH010000015.1, read on the forward strand.
CCCAGGGGGGCGGACGCGATCCACGGGGCCGCCGCCGCGCACTCCGTCGCGAAGCGGCCCGGGGCCGTGAAGTTCGAGGCGACGGCGATGCGGCGGTGCCCCCGGGCGGTCAGGGCGCGGATCGCGTCCGGCACCGTCGGGGCCGCCGCCGAGGCGTACGCGGGGACGACCGGGACGCCCAGGCGGGCGGTGAGGAGCTCTGCCGTGCGGGCCGTGTCCGCGCGGGAGGCCGGGGCGCGGGAGCCCGCGGAGGCGAGGACGACGGCGCTGTCGCGGGGGGCGTGGGAGGGCCAGCCGGCCTCGGTGAGGCGGTCGTGGAGGGCGTCCACGAGCAGGGGGTGCGGGCCGAGCGGCGCGGCCACGCGGGTCCGGGCCGGGGAGGCCGCCGCCATGTCGGGGATGTCCCGTTCGACGTGGTGGCCGCGGCTGAGGAGGAGGGGGACGAGGACGGCCGCTCCGTCGCCGAGCGCGGCCAGCGTGTCCGGGAGCAGGGGTGCGTTCAGTTCGATGTGCCCGAGGTGCACCGGCAGGGCGGGGCGCAGGGCGCCGACCCGGTCGAGGAGGGCGCGTACGGTGCGCAGCGCACGCGGGTCGCGGCTGCCGTGGGCGACGACGACCAGGGCGGGTGCGCCGCCGGGGTTCCCCGTGCGCGTCCTGCTCGGGTTCCTGCTCGTCCTGCTGCCCAACGCTGTCATCGCCGTCATGCAGCGATGGTGGAGGCGGGACGTTGCCTCCCCGTTGCGTGGGTGTCACAGGCGTTTTCCGTCGGTTCACACGGCGCCGGGCCCCGCCTGTGAGCGGGCGGCGAACCGGACGGCCCGCCCGGACGTCCCTGGAGGCAGGAACCGACCGGGGAGGGAACCGTCCGATGCGCCGCCCGAGACTTCGCAGACCGCGCCTGCCGCGCACCCGTAGCGGATGGCGGAGGCTGGTCCAGGGGGTCATGGCCGTCTGCGTGCTGGCCCTGCTGCCCGCGACGTGGATGCACCTGGTCACCGGCGACCGGCTGCGCACCACGGCCGACGTGCCCCGTACCGAGGTCGCGGTCGTCTTCGGCGCCGGGCTGTGGGACGGCGAGCCGTCTCCGTACCTGGCCCACCGGCTGGACGCGGCGGCCGACCTGTACCGCGCGGGGCGGATCGAGGTGGTGCTCGTGACCGGCGACAACAGCCGTGCGGAGTACGACGAGCCGGACGCCATGCGCGCGTACCTCGTGCGGCACGGCGTGCCCGACGGGCGGATCGTCAGCGACTACGCGGGCTTCGACACCTGGGACTCCTGCGTCCGGGCGAAGAAGATCTTCGGCGTGGACCGGGCGGTGCTGATCAGCCAGGGCTTCCACATCCGGCGGGCGGTGGCGCTGTGCCAGGAGGCGGGTGTGGTGTCGTACGGCGTCGGGGTCGATGCCGTACACGACGCGACCTGGTACTACGGGGGTGCGCGGGAGATCCTCGCGGCGGGCAAGGCGGCGCTGGACGCGGTGTTCGAGCCGGATCCCACCTTCCTCGGGCCGAAGGAGACGGGGGTGGCGCGGGCCCTGGCCGGAGAGCGGTGAAGCGCCCCTCACCATGGCCGGAGGGCGGCGGGGAGGTCACCGTCCCGGTGGCGTAACAAACCGCCGCCCGGTCGCGTAACACGGGCGCCGCAGGCTGGGCGGCATGCAGAACACCGCGACGCCCACGCACTGCCCGTACTGCGCCCTGCAGTGCGGGATGAATCTGACGCCCGCCGCCGACGGGAGTGTCGAGGTGAGCGAGCGCGCGGACTTCCCGGTGAACCGGGGGGCCCTGTGCGGCAAGGGGCGTACGGCGCCGGCGGTGCTCTCCTCGAGCGTGCGCCTGACCTCCCCGTTGGTGCGTGACGGTGACGGCGCGCTGGTGCCGGCCCCGTGGGACGAGGCGCTGGGCCGGATCGCCCGGAACCTCGCCCGGATCCGGGACGAGCACGGTGCGGACGCCCTCGGCGTGTTCGGCGGGGGCGGGCTGACCAACGAGAAGGCGTACACGCTGGGCAAGTTCGCCCGGGTGGTGCTGGGGACCTCGCAGATCGACTACAACGGGCGGTTCTGCATGTCGTCGGCCGCGGCGGCCGGCACGAAGGCGTTCGGTCTCGACCGGGGGCTGCCGTTCCCGCTGGAGGACATCCCGAGGACGGGATGCGTGATCCTCGTCGGGTCGAACCCGGCGGAGACGATGCCGCCGTCCCTGCGGTACTTCACCGAGCTGCGCGAGAACGGCGGCACGCTGATCGTCGTGGACCCGCGCCGCACGAAGACCGCCGAGCAGGCCGACCTGCACCTGGCGCCCCGGCCGGGCACCGACCTGGCGCTGGCGCTGGGGATGCTGCACCTGGTCGTCGCCGAGGGGCGGGTCGACGAGGAGTACGTCGAGGAGCGCACGGCCGGCTGGGAGGACGCGCGGGCCGCGGCGATGGCGCACTGGCCGGAGTACGTGGAACGGATCACGGGGGTGTCCGTTCCCGAGCTGCGGGAGGCCGTGCGGCTGTTCTGCGAGCCCGAGGCCGCGATGGTGCTCACCGCGCGCGGGCCCGAGCAGCAGGCCAAGGGCACCGACACGGTGGGCGCCTGGATCAACCTGTGCCTGGCGACCGGGCGGGCCGGGCGGCCCCTGTCGGGGTACGGCTGCCTGACCGGGCAGGGCAACGGGCAGGGCGGGCGCGAGCACGGGCAGAAGGCCGACCAGTTGCCGGGCTACCGCAAGCTGACGGACCCGGCGGCGCGGCGGCACGTCGCCGAGGTGTGGGGCGTGGCCCCGGACTCGCTGCCGGGGCCGGGGCGCAGCGCTTACGAGCTGCTGGACGCGCTGGGCACGGACATCAGGTCGCTGCTGGTGATGGGCTCCAACCCGGTGGTGTCGGCACCGCGCGCGGCGCACGTCGAGGGACGGCTGCGGTCGCTGGACTTCCTGGCCGTGTGCGACGTGGTGCTCTCCGAGACGGCGGCGCTGGCGGACGTCGTGCTGCCGGTGACGCAGTGGGCGGAGGAGACGGGCACCACGACCAGCCTGGAGGGGCGGGTGCTGCTGCGGCGGCGCGCGATCACCCCGCCGGACGGGGTACGCAGCGATCTGGAGGTGCTGCACGAGCTGGCCGACCGGCTCGGGGTGGAGAAGGGCTTCCCGACCGAGCCCGAGGAGGTCTTCGAGGAGCTGCGCCGGGCGAGCGCGGGCGGGCCCGCGGACTACTCGGGGATCAGTTACCGGCGGCTGGCCGAGGAGCAGGGGGTGTTCTGGCCGTGCCCGGCGCCGGCTGGGGACGCGGCCGGTGCGAAGCCGCATCCGGGCACCCGGCGCCTGTTCCTGGACCGGTTCGCCACCGAGGACGGCCGGGCGCGGTTCGTGCCCGTCTCACACCGGCCGAGCGCCGAGGAGCCCGACGACGAGTACCCGGTGCTGCTGACCACCGGGCGGGTCGTGGCGCAGTACCAGTCCGGCGCGCAGACCCGGCGCGTGGACGAGCTGAACGCCGCCGCGCCCGGCCCCTTCGTGGAGCTGCACCCGCGGCTGGCGGCGCGGCTGGGGGCGGCCGAGGGCGATCCAGTGGCCGTCGTCTCCCGGCGGGGCCGGGCCGTGGCACCGGCCCGCATCACCGCCGGCATCCGTCCCGACACCGTGTTCATGCCCTTCCACTGGCCGGGTGAGGGCCGCGCCAACACCCTGACCAACCCGGCGCTGGACCCGACCTCGCGGATGCCGGAGTTCAAGGTGTGCGCGGTACGGCTGGAAGCGGTGCCGGCGACGCCGTAGCGGTCACCCACGACGGCTCCACGCCCGACCTCCGCGCCGGGCCGGGGCAGGCCGGGGCGGAACAGGCCGACGCAGGACGGGCCGAGGCAGGACGGGCCGGGACAGACCGGGACAGCAAGGGGGCAAGGACGGCCGCCCCGGGGCGGCCGTGGCGCGTGTGCGGCGCGCGGATGCCGACCGCGCGGGTGCCGCCC
>NZ_JAVRFH010000160.1:0-3197 GCF_031845825.1 Streptomyces lancefieldiae
GGAGCCGATCCGGGGGGTGTGCAGGACCGTCCACCCCTCGTCGCCGCCTGCGGGGCGGCCCCACAACAGGTAGTGGGCCGCGAGGACGGCCGTGGCGGGTAGGGGGGCGACGGGTTCGGGGAAGGCGTCGGGAAGGAGGGTCTCGTCCTCGGTGAGGAGGACCGCGCGTCCGCGGTCGCCGCTGTCGCACAGCCAGCGCAGTTCCCGTTCGCCGTCGAAGACGCGGGCTTCGAAGACGGTGGACAGGTCATACGGGTCGGCCTGGCGGGTCCGGCAGCGGCCCTCGGTGACGTGGGCGACGGTGTGAGCGTGCGGGGCGGAGAGCAGGGCGACGGCGGTAGGGAAGGCAGTGGCGGTGAGGGCTTCGGCCAGGGTGACGCCCTGGGCGGCGCGGGCGTGGAGCGTGGTCATCACAGCGTTCCGTCGAGGTAGGCGCGCCAGGCGTGGGTGAGGTCCTTGGCGCGGGGGCCGGTGAGGAAGTCGGCGAGTTCCACGGGGTCTGGTTCGGTGGGAAGGGTGAGGGTGATGCGGTGGACGGTGATGTCGCCGAGGCCCCGGTTGGTGGCATAGCCGAGGGAGATACGGCCGGCTTCCAGGTCACGCAGGAGGAACAGGAACAGGGCCTGGGCTGCGGCCTGGTGGTCGGCGTCGCGCAGGGCGAGGCGGTCGAGGTCGACGGTGAGGGTGAGGGGCCGCCAGGTCAGGCCGTGGGGTTCCAGGACGCTGTAGAGGCGCCCGTCTGCGGAGCCTCCGGTCCAGCGGTCGACGGCTACGTGATCAGCGCGTTCCAGTCCGTACGGTCGCAGCGCCGTCAGGTGCGCGGTGCTGCCGTCCTCGTCAGGTGGGTCGTAGACCCGCTGCCAGTCGGCGGCAGGGATGGCCTGTTCGGTGGTGCAGTCGTCGACGGTCAGCGCGCCGATGCCGCCCGGTCCGGTGTCGGGTGCTGTGCCGAACAGCAGTCGGATCGCGGGGAGTTGGTCGAGCTGCTGGCGGAAGGCCGCAGCGCGGTCGGGGACGCTGGCTCCGGGTTCGGCGGTGGGGGAGTCCAGAGCGCGGGCGGTGCGTTCGATCCGTTCGGCGTGGGAGCGCAAGGCGCCCTTGAGGGCGGAGCCCGGCAGGGCGAGCGCGATCCGGTCGGGTGCGGCGGCCGTGGCGAGGGGGACGGCGTCCACGGTGAACCCGTCGGTGCCGGAGCGCACCATGACGGGGGCGGCCGGGCTCCAGTCGACGTGGACGCGCAGCAGCCCGTCGGCCGGTACCTTCTCCTTCGCCCAGTCGGTGCGGGGCCAGGGGGTGCCGCCTCCCGGGGCGGTCAGGGCCTGGAAGAGACCGTTCGGGGTGGAGAGGTCCTGTTCATGGACGTCGGTGTGGTCCTCGACTAGGGCCAGCCGTCCCAGGCCACGGGTCCTGGCGGCTCCGATCCGCAGCCGTCCCTCACGCAGGAGCGCCAGGAGGCCCCGTACGACCGCCCGGTCGTCGGCCAGCTGTGCTGCGGTGGAGCCGAGGCCCAACTCCAGGCGCAGGAAGGTGCCTTGGGGTACGACGGTGCGGCTGTGGAGGATGCCGGGGGCGGCCGTGCCGGTGTGGCGGTCGATGCCCACGGAGTGACGCCGCTCCAGGCGGGCGGTCGGCAGGGGTACGGCGGCCTGCGCGTCGTCGTTGAGGTCGGTGGTGGTGGCGAGGAGGCCGTCGTGGACGACGAAGCGGCTGACCGTGCCTTCCTGGCTGCCAGGTTCGGCATAGCCCCACAGGCTGTTGGCCCGCTCGCCGCGGGGCCCGCCCTCCGGCCCTGACACTGGGTGGAGGAGGGTCCGCAGGGCGCCGGCGAGGCTCGTACCGGGAACGTCGGGGCGGCCCAGACCGTCGACGGCAACCGAGAGAGCGCCGTTGGGGTCGCCTCCGGCCCCGCCCACGTGGAGCGGGGCGAGGGCCTGGAGCCAGCCGCGTACCCGCAGCCGATGGGTCGTCGGCCGGGTCACGCGGGCCCCTCCTTGTCCTCGGTGGCACGGCGGTGGGCGGTGAGGCAGTCCTCCACCAGGGTGCGGACGGCCTCGCCCCACATCCGCTCGCGCAGGGCGGCCGTACGTTCCCCGAGCGCCGCCTGGTCTCTGCGGGCGGTCAGTTCTCCCTCGGGAAGAGCGAGAAGGTCCCAGACGCGGCCGGGGGTGGTCAGGAGCTGTTCGACCGCTTCGGTCACGGCGGGCGGCCAGGGTTTCTTGCGTTCCACTCCGCGCATCTGCTTCAGCCGTGCGAGCCAGTGCCCCACCCGTACACCGCCGGGCCCGTCGAGGTCGGCGACGAGAGTGAGCAGCGCGCCGAACTGGGTGGCGGGCACGGAGCCGTGGCCCGCGCCCAGGACGCCCGTACGCCCTTTCGGTTCGGCGGCGAGAGCCTCGCAGTGGCGGCGGATCGCGGCACGCCAGGCGCCTTCCTCGACGACCGCCAGGACCGTGTCGTCCTCGGCCGTGAGCTCGGCGCCCGGAGCGGCCGGGGCGGTCTCGGGTGCGGGGGCCTCGACTTCCACCTTCGGCACGTCCAGAAGCGGGTCCTCGATATGGAGCTGGCCGAAGCCCTCCGCACGGCGCAGCCCGATGCCGGAGAGCTCGACCCGGTGCACGGCCTCGGCAGTGACGGTGCCGGCCCTGATGGTGAAGGTCAGGCAGCTTCCGGCCCTCAGCCCGAGCAGGCTGGCGCGCGGCAATCCCCAGCGGCTGTGCCAGGGGTCGGACCGCTGCGGTTCGACCGCCCGCTCCTCGGGTACGGGGCGCAGCTCGGCCCCCAGCGCCCGTCCGAGCACTGCGGCGAGGTCCGCCGGGTCGGTGCTGGGGCGCAGCCTGCTGTCGGTGACCAGAGCCGGGGAAAGCAGCCACACCCGCAGCCTGCCCTGCGGCACGGGCCGGGGCACGGGTGCCGGGGGCATGGTGACGCGGTGGGCGGTCACGTCCGTGAGTCCGTAGCCGTCCTTGCGGGCGCGTCCAAGCCGCCATTCCCCCTCCAGGCGGCGTTCCCAGCCCTGCGGCAGCAGACCGCGCGGCACACGGACCTCGGCGCGCAGCACGGTGTCGGCGGCGATCGCCTCGTACGTGTACAGGCCGCCGACCTCCGCTGTGGGGCGCTGCTGCTCGTCGAGGACGGTGTTGTGGGTGTGCTCGCTGCGAGGGCAGTCGGCAACCGTCAGCGCGGCCCCGGGCGTATAC
>NZ_JAVRFH010000161.1:0-3179 GCF_031845825.1 Streptomyces lancefieldiae
ATGCGGTGTGCATCGGGGTGAGCATCATGACCGGCGGCGGCCAGATCGGCCACGCCCTGGACCTCGTCCGCGCGGCCAAGAAGCGGGCCTACTGCCCGCCGGTCGTCTTCGGCGGCCCGCACGTCAACGTGCTCTCCGAGCAGACTGCCGCCGACCCGCTCGTGGACGCAGTCCTGACCGGGCCCGGGCAGAACTCGATGCTGGACTACGTTCAGTCGCTCCTGGGCCGCGTGCCCCGCCGACTGGTCCCGGGCCTGCGGATCGACGACGGCGCCACCGTCTTCGAGGGCAGGCCGAACCCGCCCCGCACCCAGAACCTCGGCGCGTACCCGTGGTCGCTGCTGAACGTCGCCGATTACATCCGCGACGACCCCACGGTGGCCCCCCGGACGCTGAACTACGTGAGCTCCCAGGGCTGCGTCTACAAGTGCGACTTCTGCTACGAGAAGATCTACAAGCGCAAGTACTCGGCGATGCTCGCCGGCCCACTCCTCGACGACATCGCCGACCTCAAGCAGCGGTTCGCGATCAACGGCGTCAAGTTCTACGACGCCGACTTCTTCGTGAACCTGCAGCGTGCGATGGGCTTCTGTGACGGGCTGGTCGACCGCGGGCTGGATCTGCGGTGGGCGGCCAGCATCAATCCGAACGACATCCTCAAGGCCCGCAAGAAGGGTCTTCCGCTGCTGGAGCGGATCGCGGCAAGCGGCTGCTCGCGGCTGCTGATGGGCGTGGAATCGGGCAACGACCGCGTGCTGGAGGAGGTGGTCAAGAAGGAGATCACGCGGGAGAAGATCCTCGACGTCGCCGCCGACATCGCCGCGCACAAGATCCTCGGCTCCTACACCTTCATCGTCGGCTTCCCGGGGGAGACCGACGGTGAGGTGGAGGACACCTACACCCTGATCGAGGAGCTGCGCCAGCTCGACCCCGTGCCGGAGACCCGCGTGCACCTGTTCGCCCCTTATCCGGGCGTGGGAGAGCTGTGGGACAAGGCGGTCGCGCTGGGCTTCGAACCGCCCGACTCCCTGGAGGGCTGGTCGAGGTTCGACTACTACACCTCCCTGACGCCCTGGACCAGCGAGGAGACCGCTGCCCGCGCCCGGGAGGCGACCCGCATGCGGCTGGCCCCCGCCCGCTGACACCCCCTACCGTCACCCTCAGCACTCATCCGGCTACCCCGCGCACTGGGGTGGTTCGTCTCTGTTAGGAGAGCATCTTGTCCGCCCGTCTCCTGCCCGCGCCCCTCTCCAAGGGCGGCCGCGTCGGCGTCGTCACCGTCTCCGCTCCCGAACCGGCCGCCCACCCCGACGTCTTCGACCGGGGTCTGGACCGTCTGCGCAGCCGCGGCTACGAGCCCGTCATCGCCCCGCACGCCGCGAGCCGCGACGGCTACCGCGCCGGCAGCGAGACGCAGCTCGTGGACGACTTCCACGCCTTCCTCACCGACCCCGGCATCGACGCGGTGGTGTGCGCCGGTGGCGGCAAGAGCGCCAACCGGCTGCTGCGCGGCCTCGACTACGAGCTGATCGCCCAGCACCCCAAGCCGATCGTGGGAGTGAGCGACCCGAGCCTGCTGCTCAATGCCATTACCGCCCGAACCGGCCTGATCACCTTCCACGGCCCCGCCGTGCTGTGGGACTTCGGCGCCGAGGAGCCGCCCACCGCGACGGGAGACCACTTCGCCGCGGTCCTGGCCGGCGACGCCGCGGCCGCGCGCATCGACGCCCCGCTGACCTGGGCGCGCACCGGCACTGCCCGGGGGCACCTGGTCGCCGGCTGCCTGTCCTCCCTGCGCTGCCTGCTGGGCACCGTGTGGGAGCCGGACTGGAACGGCGCCGTGCTGGCGTGGGAGGACGCCTTCAAACCGGTCGAGCAGCTGGACCAGGCCCTGACGCACTTCCGCGACCGCGGTGTCCTCGACCAGATCGCCGGCATGGTCGTCGGCGAGCTGGTCAGCTGCGAGCCGTCCGGCGGCGTCTCGGCGCACGAGATGGTCATGGACCTGTGCGCCGAGTACGACTTCCCCATCGCCTTCGGACTGCCCTTCGGGCACACCCCGCTCAAGCACACTCTGCCCGTCGGCGCGGAAGCCCTCGTGGACTCCGGCGCCGCCTGCGGCCTGACCATCACCTCGCCGTGGACCGCGCAGGGAGGTGACGAGAGGTGACGATCACTCCGGACCAACGGCGCCTGTACGGGACCCTGCTCAAGCAGCACCCTGCCGAGAGGGACCTGCTGCTGACGAAGGCGGTCCTGATGCGCGCCATGCGCGCGTGGCTGCACGAGACCGGATACACGGAGGTGGCCGCCCCCGTCCTGTGCGCGGCCCGGGAGAGCGCACCGATCCCGCAGTTCTCCACCAGCCACCCGCTCACCGGCGACGCGTACCACCTCAAGCACTCGGCGGAGGAGCACCTGCGGCGCCTGGTGATGAGCGTGGACCGCGTGTACGACCTGGGCAAGGCCATCCGGGCCGAGCGGGCGGATGAGACCCACGCGATCGAGTTCACCATGCTGCAGACCGCCGCCCGGGACATCTGCCTGGAGGACGGCATCGGGCTGGTGACCGAGCTGGTCCAGCACACCGTCCAGGCCGCGTTCGCGTCGCTGCAGACTCCGGGCGGGATCGACTTCTCCGTCATCCCCCGCCGGCCGGTCGATGACGCGATCGCCGAGGCGCTCGGCGTCAGTCGCGCCCCGGAGGGAGCCGAGCTCGTCGCGGCGGCGCAGGCCTGGCTCAAGGACCACGGCCTGCCGGCCGGCGACTCGCACTGGGCGGTGATGGAGGAGTTCGTCAAGCACGCCGTGGAGGCTGCCGTCACAACCCCCGTCGTGCTGCACGGCTTCCCCTACGAGCTGCGGCACAACTCCCGCGTCGACGCCCATGGGCGGGCCCAGCGGTTCTCCCTGATAGCGGCCGGTGTGGAGCTCTGCGACGGCGGGGTGAAGCTGCGGACCGCCGACGACTACCGGCCGATGGTGAAGACCAACATCGCCTTGCGCACCCAGTTGCACAGCGTGCCGGCCGACGAAGGGCCGGTCGACTTCTTCGCCGACATCGACTACGACCCGGCGGACGTCTTCACCTTCGGCCTGGGCGTTGAACGGCTGCTGGCGCTGTGCACCGGCCGGACCGTGTTCGACACCCTGACCTTCCCCTACCACTAGAGCAAGAG
>NZ_JAVRFH010000162.1:0-3173 GCF_031845825.1 Streptomyces lancefieldiae
GTCAATGACCACTCGCACAAGGTGACCAGCCCTTAGACTCCCGGTCCCGCGGGCAGCGCCGAACCGGGATGCAGCTGCGTGCCCGACTCACACGCTCGACGCGCGCTGGTCACCGGGGCACGTCTGAAAAGCCTGTTCCTCATGCTGATGGGCCAGAACGGAGACCGAGGCCTTCCCGACGGCAAACCGACATGGGGACCCGCAGGCCGGGCAGCGCTCGACCGTGTTCTTCACTGGCGAGCAGGTGCGGGCGCCGGAGACGGAGTGGTGTAGCGCAGACCTCGCTGCCCCCTCCCCGACCCCGCCGAACAAGCCCGAGCCACAGCCTTGGCGTGCGGTGGCCCGCCCGCGCCTCTCCGGGGGGCAGGGTGCGGGCCCCCCGCACCCGTCACCTTCCTCCGTACCGCAGCCGGCGGCACGCTGCGACACCGCCGCTCAACGGCCCACCCGCGCCCGGCCCGGCAGGAGTCTCAATGACGAAGTCAAGCCGCTTGCGTGGCCGGCGGGGTGGAGGTGAACACCCGGTTGTCACGCAGCAGGGCCCACAACACGCTCGCTCGTCGGCGGGCCAGGGCGATGACGGCCTGGACGTGCTTGCAGCCCTCGCCGCGCTTCTTCAGGTAGAAGTCCCGGTTCGGCCCTTCGCGGGTCATACTCGTCTGCGCGGACATGTAGAACACCCTGCGCAGGCGGCGGCTGTAGCGCTTGGGCCGGTGGAGGTTGCCGGTCCGGCGACCGGAGTCACGCGGGACGGGCACCAGCCCGGCCGCCGATGCCAGGTGGCCGGCGTCGGCGTAGGCCGACAGGTCGCCGGCGGCCACAACGAACTCGGCTCCGAGTATCGGGCCCATGCCGGGCAGCGACTCGATGATCTTTGCCTGCGGATGACTGCGGAACGTCTCCCGGATCTGCTTGTCGATCCGCTTCAGCCGGTCATCCAGGGCCAGGATCTGCCCGGCCAGGTCGGCCACGATCTGTGCGGCGACGTCCTCGCCGGGCAGCGCGGTCTGCTGGGCTTGGGCTGCTTCCAGTGCGGTCGCGGCGACAGTGTCGGCTCCACGCACGCCGCGGTTGGCCAGCCAGGCTGTCAGCCTCGCGCGGCCGCGGCGGCGGATCGCCGCCGGGGTCTGGTAGCCCGTCAGCAGGACCAGCGAGCCCTTGTGGGCCGAGTAGTCGAAGGCCCGCTCCAGTGCGGGGAAGACGCCGGTCAGCACGTCGCGCAGGCGGTTGATCATCCGCACGCGGTCGGCCACCAAGTCGGTGCGGTGGGAGGTCAGCAGCGCGAGGTCGGCGGCCAGCTGGGCGGGCACGTCGATGGCGATGAAGTCGTTGCGGTGGCGGGCGGTCTCGGCGATGACGTAGGCGTCACGGGCATCGGTCTTGGCTTCGCCCCGGTAGGCGCCCGACATGCGGTTGACCGTGCGGCCAGGCACGTAGACGGCCTGCTGGCCATGGGCCGCGAGCAGGGCCAGCAGCAGTGCGGAGGAAGTGCCGGAGATGTCGACCGCCCAGTGGACTTCGTCGGCCAGGTCCAGGATCTCGCCGAGCGCGGTCAGGATCGCCGACTCGTCGTTGTCGACCTTCTTCGACCACAAGGTTGCGCCGGTCTCGTCGACCACCGCCGCCCAGTGGTGGCCCTTGCCGGCATCGACACCGGCCCATACCTGGGTCTTCCGCTCGTTCACTCGCCCTCCTCGGATCATCCGGCATGCCGTCGGCCCGAGGAACACCCCGCTGTCATCTCCGTAATCAGCGACCGCACAAGGCGCGCACATCTCAATCAGCAGCCAGGGCGCCCCGGAGAGCCGGGCGGCCACTCCTGCTGAGCCACTGAAGACAAGAACCCATCAGCCACACCCGGCCCTCCCGGGCCGCCTAACAACTTACGGAGGACCCATGACAGTCCTGACTGTGCTGCGGCATGCCTCACCTGGTGGAGGCATCGCGCCAGGCGGTCAGGCTCGGCGGTAGCTGTCGACCGGGCCGCCCCAGCCGCCGGCGGGTCCGTCGAAGTCGATCCCGAGCGAGGAGCCGTCCGGCTTCACCTTCAGGTGGCCGAGGCCACGCCCACCGTCCTTGCCGTCCTGGCAGGAGTAGGTGATGGTCGCGGATTCCTCACCGTTCTCCTTCACCGGTACGAAGGTGCCCGTGCACGAGAGCTTGGAGCCCCGGGCCGTGGCTTTGCCGTCCTTGATGACGAGGGTGTCCAGTGTGGTGTCACCGGGGGTGGCGATGTACTTCCAGGTGCCGGCCGCCCGCTCGAGGAGCGTGTGCCCAGGGGCCTGGGCGCCGGCCGACGTCTCCGCCGGGCCGGCGGTGGCACTTGCCGTGGTGTCTGCCGTCTTCTCGTCCGTGCTCTCGCTGCTGCAGCCGGCGGCCACCACGACCACGGCAAGCGTCGCGACCACTGTCCATCGCGCCTTGCGCACAACAACACCCGTTCTCTCTTCGCGCCTTCACAACGGCCGCAAACGTAACAGGTGCCGGCGGGCAAGCCGACCGGACCCTTACCCTTCTCCCAGCCGTCGCCGTCCGAGTGGGGCGCCCACTCGGACGCACAGGCCGCCGTCTGACAGGTGCGGGTCGTCCGGCAGTCGTACGCCACCGGCCTGTCCAGCGGGATCGTCGTCGCGCTCGTGCCGCGCGTCGTCGGCGGTCCGGCCACCCCGAACTCCTCGCCCGGCTGACCGCCGGACGCGACCGCGTCGAGAAGCGGATCGCAGACCTGATCGAATCCGTGAGCGTCTCCGGTCCGTCATCGCGGCGCACGGAAACCTCGGCTCACCGGCCGTCCCTGCCGGACCGAGGACCGACCGCACCGCACCGCGCGCATCCGCTCGCGCCACCGGGGTGGATCGGCCCGCCCGGAAGTCGAAACCGTTCGACGGTCCGATCCCTGTACGCGATCGACGGACCGGTGTACGTTCTCAGGCCGACGCACTTCTGGGAGCGCTCCCATACGGCTCCCCGTGATCTCTCCGGTTCGCTTCGCACGAGCACGAGGAGGAACGTTGAAACGCACTTTGGCCCTTTTGGCCAGCTGCGCGACGGCCCTGGGCCTGCTCTTCGAGCCCATCGCTCGTCAGCCAGGCGATCCACGCGCCGTCAGAAGCTCGGCCCAGGTGAAGGTCCGGCAGGTGGCCAGCGGTGCGGGCACAGATGCGGCCGTAGGC
>NZ_JAVRFH010000163.1:0-3142 GCF_031845825.1 Streptomyces lancefieldiae
GTCGACCCCTTGTCGATCGTGGAGTCGGTGATCATCCACCTGCCGCTGCCGTACTGGGCCTTGGACGTCTGCACCTTGCGCCGGCTGGTGCTGTCGAGCTCGGACTTCTTGCCCGTCTTGCGGTTCTCGGGCACGAAGTTCGTGCTGTCGACGCAGTCGACGATCACCGCGCTCTTCGACGAGCCGCCGAGGCTGAGCGTGACCTTCGGGTCGTCCTTCAGCTTCGGCTCGCCCTTCACCACCAGGTCGTTGTTCTGGTAGTAGAAGGCCGCGGCGCGCACCTTCGCCAAGGCCTTGTCGGCGGCGTACTTCTCCAGCTGCGAGCCCTTGAACGACCCGCTGGCGTAGATCTTGACCTGTTCGGCCCACATGCCGCGGTAGGCCGCCAACACCTGTTCCCGGGCCTGCTGTTCCAGATCAGCGGAAGGAGACGTGCTGGTGGCGGGTGCAGCGGACGTCTTCTTGGCGGCCGGGGAGTCGGAGCCGGTACCGCAGCCGGCCAGGAGCACAGCGGCGCCCAGACCCAACGCGGCCGCCGTGCGGATCTTCGCGGCCTTCGTGACGCCGGCCTTGGACAGTGCCATTGACATATCCCCCTCAATCGTGGTCGTGGAAGTACACCGTCCGGCCCCCGGAGAGGCCCGGGTCAGCCGGCGGGGCCCATGCGAACTAAGGAGCGTACGCGGCCAACCTGCGCCCCGGCATGGTCATTTCTCTCGCCGCTCGTGTTCCGCAGCTCTTGGGCCGCGCAGACGCCCTCAGGGCGCGGCGCCGGGTGTGGAGAGCCGAGCGGGCCACCACGTCGAAGGGTCTGCCGAGGAACTCGGCCAGCTCGCGCAGGAGCGCCGGCTCCGGTATGAGGACGCCCCGTTCGATCCTTGACCAGCGGGCCTGCGGCAGACCGAGCGACCTCGCAAGATCGCGCTGCCGGACGCCGCCCTCCACTCTCAGCCGGGCCAGGTCCTCGGTCTCGACCGGCACCAGCAATGACCGAATCTCCACACCGAGCGCCCTGGCCAACGCAACGAGCGTGCTCAACTGCGGCACGCGCGCTCCGACTTCGTACAGGCTGACATGGGCAGCGCTCAGGCACGGCTCGTACTGTGACGCGGACCGGGCCAACTCCTCCCGCGACAGATTCACGCCTGTGCGTTCGCTCAGCAGCGCGGCCGGAGCAAAGTCGGTCACTCCGCGACCGGCCACCGTCACGTCCTTCCCGCACGAACACGGTCCGGGGAGTCCGCGCGCTCCCCATCGCCGCGGCCGACATCGACGCAATTGAGCGCATCTGACACCCCCTCCGCCCGCAACAGCACAGCCTTCGACAACCACCGCTCCGCCGTGAATCTGAGCGGTGATCAACCCGAATCTGACACCCAACCCCAAGCCCGTCAAGATCGTTTTGTAATGGTTTGTCCGCTTTGATTGTTCGAGTATTTGCAGGCAGGCAGCATTGCGCGGACGTCACTTCGCAGCTGCCGATGTCTGGTCCTTCCCGCGGCGTGACGCGCTGCGCTTCACCGCGGCACCGGACGCCGAGGCGCGCCGGTGTGCCGCGTCGACGACGGCGAACGAGGCGAGGAACGCGTAGAGGCACGCGGCGACACCCGCGCAGAAGGCGCCGACTGCGGCGGGCAGAACCAGCAGGCGGCCCCATGGCGCCGGCAGGTAGATCGTCGTCATCAGCGTGCCGACGAGGCTGACAGCGAGCAGCGTGAAGAGCACGGCCCGCCCGATGGCGCGCGCCGTGGTCATCTCGGCGGGTGCCCCTCCAGCGCTGGCCCCACGCCACAGCAGCCGGCGCACACGTGCCGCCTTGCCACGTGCTGCGGAGACAACGACCTCAGAAACTGGCTTCATGGGAATCCCTTGGACGGTGAGTGGGTGCCCGCTCCTACTGGGGGCTGAGGGCGTGGGCGGGATGATCCGCCCGGGCAGGACGGCACCTATGCGGCGATGGCCTCGGGATGGCCTGCGGGCAGCGTGGGGTACCGGGACTGGACCAGGGCGAGCGCCGCCAGCGTCACGCCGCAGGTGATCCGGCCATCGGCCAGCCAGCGGGGCAGCTCCGCGGGTGCGATCCAGACGGGCTCGCTGACGGACTCCATGGCCTCCGGGCGGGCCGACTGCGTCTCCGTGGTGTCCACCGGCGCGACGAAGACATGGATCGAGGAGGCGATGATGCCGGTGTCGGCATGAATGAGGCCGAGCCGGCGCGGCGCCTCGCAGATCAGGCCTGTCTCCTCGCGCAGCTCGCGAGCGGCGGCCACGGCGAGTTCCTCGTCGCCCTCGACGCCGCCCCGCGGGAACTCGATAGACGCGGCATGGACGGGGTAGCGATAGGAGGGCACGAGGGCGTACCCAGCCGAGCCGACCGGAACAACGACGACGCCGTCCTGGTTCCATTGCCACCGCAGGTACTGGCCGGCGGTGCCCGACGGTGCGACCACATCGTCGTTGAACAGGGTGCCGAAGCGGTTACGGAAGACAGCGACCTCCCGGACCCGTCGTATGGGCGCCGGAACGTCGACAGGCTGCGCGGACCTGGGCCCGGTCACTGTGGTCACTTTGGCCTCCTTCGGGGATCTCCAACGCCTATAGAGGTGTCGGGATCAGACGGCGTGTGACACAGCTGGCGGAACTTTTCCCGCGAGCGGCGGCCGGGGCGCGGCCGCTGGCCGAGTACCTGGACACGGGTGAACCTCGGCGGGAGGCGCCTGCCCACCTCACCCTCGGGGCAGGCGCCTGAGATCTTGTCCGCCGGGTTCAGGCCACCAGTCGGCGCAGCCCGCTCATCACGTCGGCGTCGGCGCCGTCGAGGAGGACGGCGAGCTGTGGGAACAGCAGCAGAGCGACAACTTCGGTGGGGGCGTGGAACCACGCGTCGTCCGGGGGCAGTTGGGTGAGCCGGGGGGCCTGCAGTGTCAGCCGCCCGTGCCGGTCGGCGTACATGGCGGGAGCGGGGGGAAAGTCGACGGAGCCACCGCGGCCGAGGGCCTGCACGAGGCGCCCGCCGCGGCCGCAGCGCACCGCGGTGGCCTTGCCGGCGGCCAGCTGCTGCTGCAAGGCCTCGTCGGCGCGACCGTGGGCGGGGGAGGGGGACAGGCGGATCTGCTCGAAGACGGCGGCGTTCACCGACTTG
>NZ_JAVRFH010000164.1:0-3059 GCF_031845825.1 Streptomyces lancefieldiae
GTGTGTTGGAGGGTGTGGGTGTGGAGGGTGTGGTGGTGGGGACTCTGCGTCGGGGTGAGGGGGGTTGGGGTCGGGTTCTGCGTTCGGTGGGGGAGTTGTGGGCCGCGGGCGTCGACATCGACTGGAAGGCGGTGATCTCCGCAGGGGACCGGGACGGGACAACCGCGCGGGCCGCGACCCCGACGGCCGCACCGGACCTGCCCACGTACCCCTTCCAACGCGCGCGCTACTGGCTGGACCCCGCTCCGGGCAGGAGCGGCGACGTGGCCTCTGTCGGCCTCACCGCCACCGGCCACCCCCTGCTGGGCGCCGCCGTCCCGCTCGCCGAGGGCGACGCCGTCGCCTTCACCGGGCGACTCGACCTGCGCAGCCACCCCTGGCTCGCCGACCACGCCATCGAGGGCACCCCGCTGTTCCCCGGCACCGGCTTCGTGGAACTGGCCGTCCGGGCCGGCGACCAGGTCGGCGCCCAAAGCCTCGACGAACTCACCCTCCTCGCACCCCTGACGCTGCCCGCCGACACCGGCGTGGCACTCCAGGTCGTGGTCCGCGAGGCGGACGCCGACGGCTTCCGCACACTCACCGTCTACTCCCGCCCGGAGCACGCCCTCCCGGACGAGCCCTGGACCACACACGCCTCCGGGCGGCTCACCGCGGCGGCCCCGCCACCGCCGGCCCCCCTCACCGCCTGGCCCCCGCCCGGCGCCCGGGCGGTCGAGGTCACCGGCGCCTACGACGCCCTCGCGGCCCAGGGCTACCACTACGGCCCCGTCTTCCAGGGGGTCCGCGCGGTCTGGAGCGTCCCCGGCGCCTCCGGTGCGCCGGAGGAGGTCTACGCGGAGGTCTCCCTGCCCGAGGAGACGGCCACCACCGGGTTCGGGCTCCATCCGGCGGTCCTGGACGCCGCCGTGCAGGCGGCGGACATCGCCGGACTGGTCGTCCCGCCACCGCCCGGGCAGGTGGGCATCCCGTTCGCCTGGAACGGCGTCACCCTGCACGCCGCCGAGGCCGCGACCGTACGGGTGCGGCTCCGGCGGGTCGGCACGGACGCCCTCGCGCTGGAGCTGGCCGACACCACCGGGGCGCCGGCCGCCTCCGTCGACTCCCTCCGGATCCGTGTCGTACCGAGCCGGGAACTGACGGGCGGTGACGTGTCGGGTGCCCTGTTCACCCTGGAGTGGCAGCCGCCGCAGCGCGCCGTCCCGGCCGTACCCGCCACCGCCGCCGAGGAATGGATCCAGGTGGGCGACGGGGAGTACGGCACCGACCCGTTCGGCCTCGCCGAGGTCCTGGGTGCACGGCCCGCCGACGCCGTGGGAGAAGGGGCGGTGCTCGGGCTGCTCGCCGTCCGCGGTGACCGGACACGGTCGCCGAGGGACGCGGTGCACCGGCTCCTGCCCTCCCTGCTGGCGCAGGTCCAGCGCTGGTCCCTCGACGAACGGCACGCCGCCGGACGGCTGCTGGTCGTCACCCGGGGTGCGGTCGCCGCCCGGGACGAGGACGACGTCACCGACCTCGCCGCGGCCGCCGCGTGGGGCCTGCTGAGGTCCGTCCAGGCGGAGGAGCCCGGCCGGTTCACCCTGCTGGACCTCGACGACGGCCCGCTGCCGTCCGCCGACCGGCTGACCGCCGACCTGCTCGGCGCCATGGACGCCGGCGAGCCCCAACTGGCGTTGCGTGACGGGCGGCTGATCGCACCCCGGGTCGTACGCGCCACCCCGCCGCCCGCCGGCACCCACCGGCCGCTGGACCCCGAGGGCACCGCGCTGGTCACCGGCGGCACCGGGGTGCTCGGCGCACTGGTCGCCCGGCACCTGGTAACCGGCCACGGTGTACGGCGGCTGGTGCTGCTCAGCCGCCGGGGAGAGGAGGCGCCCGGTGCCACCGCACTGCGCGACGAACTCACCGCGCTCGGCGCCGAGGTGGTGCTCACCGCGGCCGACGCCTCCGACCGGGAGGCGCTGAGCAGGGTGCTGGCGGCGATACCCGCCGACCACCCGCTCACCGCGGTGGTGCACACCGCCGGCGTCCTGGACGACGGGACCCTCCCCTCGCTCACCGCCGAGCGGATGACCTCCGTCCTGCGCCCCAAGGCCGACGCCGCCTGGCATCTGCACGAGCTGACGCGGGACCTTCCGCTCGCCGCCTTCGTGCTCTACTCCTCGATGGCCGGCACGGTCGACGGCCCCGGACAGGGCAACTACGCCGCCGCGAACACCTTCCTGGACGGCCTCGCCGCCCACCGGAGGGCCCAGGGCCTGCCGGCCCACTCCCTCGCCTGGGGTCTGTGGAAGCAGCGCAGCGGCCTGACCGGTCACCTGGGCGAAGCGGACCTGGCCCGTATGGCACGCTCCGGCGACCTCGGGCTGACGGAGGAGCAGGGCCTGGCCCTGTTCGACGCGGCGCTCCGCTCCCCGGACGCGTTCCTGCTGCCGATGCGGCTGGACGCCGTGGCGCTGCGCGCCCGCGGTGCCGAACTGCCCCGGATCCTGGCGGCCCTGGCCCCGGCTCCCGCCCGGCGGACCGCCGTCGCGGGCGGGACCGCGCCGGCACGCGCCCTGGACACGGCCTTCGCCGCGATGACCGAGGCGGAGCAGCGGGAACACCTGCTGGAGTCGGTACGCGGCCAGATCGCCTCGGTCCTCGGCCACGGCGGCACCGAGTTGATCAAGCCGGGGCGCCCGCTCAAGGAGTTGGGTCTCGACTCGCTCGCCGCCGTGGAACTGCGCAACCGGCTCAGCCGGACGACCGGGCTCAAGCTCCCGGCCACCCTCGTCTTCGACCACCCCACGCCGGCGGCCATCGCGGAACTGCTCCACCAGAAGCTGGCCCCGGGCGGGCCGGAGCCGGCCCCCACCGCCGTCTCCGTGCCCGTGCGGAAGAGCGACACGGCGGACGACCCCGTCGTGATCGTTGGTATGAGCTGCCGTTTTCCGGGTGGGGTGCGGTCGCCGGAGGATCTGTGGGAGCTGGTCGCGGGCGGGGTGGACGCGATCGGCGGGTTCCCGGACGACCGGGGGTGGGACGTGGAGGGGATCTACGACCCGGAGCCGGGGGTC
>NZ_JAVRFH010000165.1:0-3005 GCF_031845825.1 Streptomyces lancefieldiae
GTGTGTTGGAGGGTGTGGGTGTGGAGGGTGTGGTGGTGGGGACTCTGCGTCGGGGTGAGGGGGGTTGGGGTCGGGTTCTGCGTTCGGTGGGGGAGTTGTGGGCCGCGGGCGTCGACATCGACTGGAACGCGGTTGTACCCCCTCTCGACGGTGCGGGCGGCACGGGCGTGCCGGACCTGCCGACGTACCCCTTCCAGCGCCGGCGCTACTGGCTGGACGACCCCGGCGGGAGCGCGGACGTGGCCTCCCTCGGTCTGATGGCCACCGGGCACCCGCTGGTGGGCGCCGCGGTGGAGCTCGCCGACGACCAGGGCGTCACCTTCTCCGGCAGACTCGGCATCGGCACCCTGCCCTGGCTCGCCGACCACGCCATCGAGGGCACCCCGCTGTTCCCCGGCACCGGCTTCGTGGAACTGGCCATCCGCGTCGGCGACCAGCTGGCCCTGCCCCACCTGGAGGAACTCACCCTCACCACCCCGCTGGTCCTGCCGGCGCGGGGCGCGGTGACGCTCCAGGTGCACGTGCACGCCCCCACCGGGGACCACGCGGACCGGCGGGAGTTCAGCGTCCACTCCCGTCCGGCCGACGCGACACCCGGGGATCCCTGGACCCGGCACGCCACCGGCAGCCTGCGCGCGGCGCGGCCCGGCCGCGCGACCGGCCTCGCCGACTGGCCGCCGGCCGGCGCCGAGGCGCTGGACATCCAGGAGGTCTACCCCCGCCTCGCGGACGCCGGTCTCGCCTACGGTCCGGCGTTCCGCGGCCTGACCAGGGCCTGGCGCCGTGGCGACGAGGTCTGGGCGGAGGTGGCCCTGCCCACCGAAGTGCGGGATCAGGCCGCACGCTTCGGCCTCCACCCGGCACTGCTGGACTCCGCCCTGCACGCGGTCGGCCTGGCCGACCGCGCCGAGCAGCAAGCCGAACTCCCCTTCTCCTTCCGGGGCGTGGAACTGCACGCCACCCAGGCCACCGCCCTGCGGGTCGCCGTACGGCGGACCGGGCCCGACACCGTCGCACTGGAGCTGGCCGACACCGGTGGCGCCCCGGTCGCCTCGGTGGACGCGCTGACGGTGCGTCCGCTCGCCGACGGTGGTCTCGACGGCACCGGCGACATCCGGCGTGAGGCGCTCTTCCACCTGACATGGACCACCGTCGACGCCCCGCCGCCCGCAGCCGCGGCCCGGTGGGCCGTGGTGGCCCCCGGCGACCACGGCGACGACGGCGACCACGCGGAGACGCTCGTCACCTCCGTCATCGGGGCCACCGGCGCCGTGCGGGTGGCGTCACCGGCCGACGCGGCCGACGCCGACGTCGTCGTCCTGCCCTGCCCCGGCGGTACGGACCCGGCCGCCGTGCACCGCGCCACCGCCCACGTCCTCGACGCGCTCCAGTGCCGGCTCGCCGACGACCGGCCCACCGGGGCCACCCTCCTGGTCCTCACCTCGGGCGCCACCGACGGCAGTGACCTGGCGGCCGCCGCCGTCCAGGGACTGGTGCGTGCCGCCCAGGCCGAGCACCCGGGCCTGTTCCTGCTGGCCGACGTGGACGACGACCCCGCCTCCCCGCGGGCACTGGCCGGCGCCCACGCGCTCGGCGAACCCGAGACGGCTCTGCGCGCCGGAGCCGTGCACCTGCCCCGGCTCGTCCGGACCCGCCCGCCGGCCCCGGAGACCACCACCCCTCGGACCGCCGAGGCGGACGGCGGCACCGGCGACGGCCTGTCGGGCACGGGCTGGGACCCGGAAGGCACGGTGGTGATCACCGGCGCCGGCGGCACCCTCGGCGGCATCGTCGCCCGCCACCTGGTCGCCCGCCACGGCGTACGGCACCTGCTGCTGCTCAGCCGCAGCGGCCAGGCGGCCGACGGACTGGACGGCGCGGAGGTCACGGCGGTCGCCTGCGACACCGCCGACCGGGAGGCGCTCGCCGCCGCCCTGGCCGCCGTGCCCGAGGACCACCCGGTCACCGCGGTGGTGCACGCCGCGGGAGTACTGGACGACGCCACCATCACCTCGCTCACCCCCGAGCGCCTGGCGACCGCACTCCGGCCCAAGGCCGACGCCGCCTGGCACCTGCACGAGCTGACCGCCGACCGGCAGCTCACGCACTTCGTGCTCTTCTCCTCCTTCGCCGGGCTCACCGGCAGCCCGGGGCAGGGGAACTACAGCGCCGCCAACGCCGCGCTCGACGCCCTCGCCCTGCACCGCCGCGCGCGGGGCCTGCCGGCCCACGCCCTCGCCTGGGGACTGTGGGACCGGGCCAGCGGCATGACCGGTCACCTCGACGCCGCCGACCGCGAGCGGATCGCCCGGGACGGCGTGGTCGCCCTCACCGCAGAGGAGGGCGTGGCACTCTTCGACGCCGCCCTCGCCCAACCGCATGCGCTGGTCGCCCCGGTCCGTCTCGCGCTGGCCGGCCTGCGGGCCCAGGGCGCCGTCGTCCCCGCCGTCCTCCGCGGCCTCGTGCCGGCCCCGGCCGCACGGCGCGGGATCGCCGGCGCCGGCGCGACCGACTCCCTGCGCGCTGAACTCGCCGCGCTCTCCGCCGACGCGCGCGAGGAACGGCTGCTGGCACTCGTCCGGACCCAGGCCGCGTCCGTCCTCGGCCACGGCAGCGCGGAGGCGATCGAACCGCATCGCGCCTTCCGGGAGTGCGGCTTCGACTCGCTGACCGCGGTGGAACTGCGCAACCGGATCGGCGCTGCCACCCATCTGCGGCTGCCCGCCACCCTCGTCTTCGACCATCCCTCGCCCGCCGCCCTCGCCCGCTTCCTCGGCGGCGAACTCGTCGACGGTGCCGCGGACTCGCCGTCCCTCCCCGCCACCGTGGGAGCCACCACCGACGAGCCGATCGCCATCGTGGCGATGAGCTGCCGTTATCCGGGTGGGGTGCGGTCGCCGGAGGATCTGTGGGAGCTGGTCGCGGGCGGGGTGGACGCGATCGGCGGGTTCCCGGACGACCGGGGGTGGGACGTGGAGGGGATCTACGACCCGGAGCCGGGGGTC
>NZ_JAVRFH010000166.1:0-2983 GCF_031845825.1 Streptomyces lancefieldiae
ACTGGGTTCCGCGGCCCAGCTGTACGTCGCGGGCGGCTTCGTGGACTGGGCGTCCCTGTTCGGCACGCGCCGGCGGGTGGACCTTCCGACGTACGCTTTCGAACGGCAGCGGTACTGGCTGAGCTCCTCGCACACCCCGGCGTCGGTGGAGGCGGCCGGGACGGAGCCGCCGGCCGAGGCGGACGCCCTCGTCCTCCTGCCGGACGCGCTCTCCACCCTCTCCGGCGGTGACGCGGAGGCGCTCGTGCTCGGCCACGTGCTCCAGAAGGTCGCCGTGGTGCTCGGACACTCCTCCGCGGAGGCCGTCGACCCGGACCAGGAATTCAAGGACATGGGGTTCGACTCGCTGCTGTCGGTGCGGCTGAGCAAGAGCCTCGCCGCTTCCACGGGACTGAAACTGAGGGGGAACCTGGTGCTGCGGTACCGGTCCCCGAGACGGGTCGCCGAGCACATCAGGTCCTCGATGGCCGGGTGCGATCCGCACTGATCTCTGTCCCCCGCCCTGCTCGCGCGCCGGACACCGCCTCCCGCCGCGGCGGGCCCGTGCCGTTGCTCCCTGTCATCCCTCACCCGCCACCCGCAGGCCCCCCACACCCTTCGTTCCCAGCTTCTCGAGACGATCAGGAATTCACGTGGACGAGATCCTCAGTACTCTTCTCTCCGAGGACGCGAGGCCGCAGGACGTAGCGGCGCTCCGCCTCCCGGAGTGCTACCGCGGCGCTGTGGTCCGCAAGGCGGAAACCGGACTGTTCGACGGAATGGCCACGGCCGACAAGGACCCTCGCAAGTCGCTGCACATTCAGGACGTCGAGGTGCCGTTGCCCTGCGCAGGGGAGGCGCTGGTCGCCGTCATGGCCTCCTCGGTGAACTACAACACCGTATGGTCGTCGATCTTCGAGCCGTTGCCGACCTTCGGGTTCCTGGAACGGTACGCCAGGCTCTCGCCGTTCACCGCCCGCCACGACCAGCCCTTCCACGTCGTCGGCTCCGACCTGGCCGGTGTGGTACTGCGCACCGGGCCGGGCGTGCACGCCTGGAAGCCCGGCGACCGCGTGGTCGCCCACTGCCTGTCCGTGGAACTGGAGTCGGCCGAGGGCCACAACGACACCATGCTCGACCCGGAGCAGCGGATCTGGGGCTTCGAGACCAACTTCGGCGGCCTGGCAGAGCTCGCACTTGTCAAGTCCAACCAGCTGATGCCCAAGCCGGAGCATCTCACCTGGGAGGAGGCCGCCGCGCCAGGCCTGGTCAACTCCACCGCCTACCGTCAGATGGTCTCCGCCAACGGCGCCCGGATGAAGCAGGGCGACAACGTCCTGATCTGGGGCGCGAGCGGCGGACTGGGCAGTTACGCCACGCAGTTCGCGCTGGCTGGCGGCGCCACCCCGATCTGTGTGGTCTCCACGCCGGAGAAAGCGGAGAGCTGCCGCCGGATGGGCGCGGAACTGATCATCGACCGCAACGCGGACGACTACCGATTCTGGAAGGACGAGCACACCCAGGATCCCAAGGAATGGAAGCGGTTCGGCAAGCGCATCCGCGAGCTCACCGGCGGCGAGGACGTGGACATCGTCTTCGAGCACCCGGGCAGGGAGACCTTCGGCGCGAGCGTCTACGTGACGCGCAAGGGAGGCACCATCGTCACCTGCGCGTCCACCTCCGGATACCACCACGAGTACGACAACCGCTACCTGTGGATGTCGCTGAAACGCATCATCGGCTCGCACTTCGCCAACTACCGCGAGGCGTGGGAGGCCAACCGCCTGATTGCCAAGGGCAAGATCCACCCGACGCTCTCCAAGGTCTACTCCCTGGAGGACACCGGCCAGGCCGCCTACGACGTCCACCGCAACCTGCACCAGGGCAAGGTCGGCGTACTGTGCCTGGCCCCCGAGGAGGGCCTGGGCGTGCGCGACGAGGCCAAGCGTGCGCAGCACATCGACGCCATCAACCGCTTCCGCACGGTGGAGGTGCCGGTCGCATGACCACCAGGCCTGCGCCGCCGACCGCAACCGCTCCCCGCGGACGTCGCGCGCGGGAACTGTCCCGCCGACGGGACACCGCGGAGCCTCCGCAGAGGGCCGTCCGGTGGGCGCCGCGTTTCTTGACCGGCTGATTCTCCGTCCGTGAGGGTGGGGGCGACCTGCGAATTCCCCCGTGTTCCGGACCTGTTTCCTCAAGGGGTTGATCCGTGTGCGCTCGTTCGGGGCGTCGTCCGCTCATGAAGGACTGTGGCTGGCGGAGGATGTGTCCGCCGACACGCTGAACCACGCGCTGACCATGTGGGACGTGGGCGGTGAACTGGACCCGGCGGTCATGGAGTCCGCGTTCCTCCACGTGATGGACGAGGCGGAGGTGCTGCGCGTCACCTTTCGGGACGAAGGCGACGGGCTGCGGCTGACGCCCCGAGACCTGGGGGACTGGCGGCCGTTCCTGCTCGACTTCGACTCGGAGGCCGATCCCGAACAGGCGGCGCGCGAGGCGCTGGCCGACATGCTGCGCGAACCGTTTGACCTGGGGCGGGACCTACTGTTCCGACTGGGCGTGGTGAGACTCGGGCCGGCCCGCTCGCTCGTCGTGCTCGCCTACCACCACCTCATCTCGGACGGTTTCGGTATGGGAGGCCTGCTGTCGCGGCGTCTCGCCGAGGTGTACACCGCGCTGGCGCGAGGGGAGAAGGTCCCGGAGCTGCCGCATCCGTGGGACGCCGAGTCGTTCGCGACCGAGGCGGCGCAGTACCGCGGCTCCCGGAAGCACACCGAGGACCGGCAGTTCTGGCAGGACTACCTGGCCGACGCGCCTGCGCCCGCGCAGGTTCCGCGGGTCACCCTGCCCGACTCGACGCGGGCCGTGCTCCGCGAGCCGATGAGCGATGCCGACCGCTGGGGGGAGCTGACTGAGCCCATCGGCATGGTCAGCCGCACGCTGACTGTTCCGCACGCCGAAGTGGTCGGGTGGACGCGGACCGCGAAGGACATGGACG
>NZ_JAVRFH010000167.1:0-2957 GCF_031845825.1 Streptomyces lancefieldiae
CGTAGAAAGTGCCCTCCGCCTGGACCGACAGAACCCCTCAGCAAGGTTCATCGTCCCAGGTCAGGAAGGCACTTTCGCGTTTCCGCCCCAAAGTCAGGCGTACCCAAGTGAAACGGCGAGGTTAGTCTTCCGCTCCGCCTTCCGGGCCTTCAGCGGAATGTGCACCTCGCTGGCTACGTTGACGGTCACCAGACCGCGTGTGACAGCGCGATTCAGGGCGTCTTTCAGTCTGGCCAGGCTCATGTCAACCGAGGTGACCCCGAGACCCGTTCCCGCCTTCCCGCCCCGCACACGGCCTCCCTGGAGAGCCCACCGCATCCACGCCACCACATGGTCCTCCGTGAGTTCCTGCAGCCGGACGTTCCCGAGCTTCCCGCGTACACGATCCAGCGTCACCCGGTAGTTGTAGACCGTGGTCGGCTCCAAGTCTTCGGCCTTCATCACGAGCCACTGATCCAGCCACTCGTTCACGGTGATCTTGTTGGGCGGGACGAATGTCCCTTCGTGCCGCTTGCTGGTGATACGGGCGTACTCCGCCTTCGCTTCCCTCAGCGTGTTGAAGGTACGCCGGAGCTGCTTCCGCTTCCCCGTCTCCGGGTCCGTGCCGGCGTCCACCACGAAGCGGTAGCGCACCTTTCCCTTTGCGTTTGGGGGCAGCTTCTTGATCGGTTCGGACACCTCAATCTCCTTCGTTAACAGCCGGGCTTTTCAGCATTTCTGTTCTCAAAGTCTTCGCGACATATTCACAGAGGCCAGTTGGATGAACAGTTACTGTGGCGACTGCGCCTCTCTTTTCACCAGTCGCAGAAGGGGGGGCCTGGCGTTGTGCAGTTCACTGCCCACCCGTCGACCGTCAGTTTCCGGACGGAACGCCTTACTGCCGAGACGCATCCCTTTACCCGGAAACGAAGAAGCGAACTGCAGACATGACGGCTAGCATGACCCAGCCAACACCCTGCAAGGCAGGGGAATTCTCAGACAAATAGTTGGGTATGGAGGTCATCGCAGAGGCCACTCAGGGATGAATGAGGGCAGCCAGAAGCGACCGTGACCCGCGCCATCCAGCAGAGTGCCGCAGTTGCAGTAGGGACTAACCGCTTGCCATCTCCTCATGTTCCTACCGGCATCGTTCAGTGCGTCGCTTCGGGCTCCGCCAGCCAAGCAGAGCCGGACCAACCGCCCCATGGTCTGAAGTATCGCCGGTTGGCCCAACCGGCGATCGTCGTCTATGTTGCACCTCTCCCTACTTTCTGGCCGTCCCGGGTTGAGCCGGGCCGCCAAGCTCTCCAGGAGAGATGACTAGGGCAAGCGTCCGGAAGGAACGCATCGCACATCGACGGAGAGCTTCTCCTGATCTCGCCACCGACAAGTCGCTTCCCTTCACTCCCTTCTGAGGTGTTGTACGTTGACATAGACGGGAAATTGGTTCCAGGTCTTGCGGAAGATTCCTCGTCTGCCATGAGCGAATACCAAGATCACCTTGCGGGACCGCCGCAGATACACCCTGTGGTGCAGGGCCCCGGCGTTCTCGCAGAATGCCCGTTTCGTGAGGCCATCGCCGATAGCCCGCAGGCCGTTCCACCAGCTACGACAGCGAGGTCCCGGCGGGATCCGCCAGGGTTCAAACCGGGCGAACCACGAGAACGCCGGGGCCTTGCCCTGTGGCGACCTCCTCTAGCCTCGATCTTTCGTGACGGTCCGTCGGTTTCTTCGGCCGGCCATTTCGGTTGTTCGGAGTGCTGGTGGCCAGGCCGATGGCCCGGCTGTCGCGTCGGGTGGGCGCCGGGTTCCACGGCTCCGGTCGGGGTGGTGCTGCTCGCAGGGACGGGAACAGGCTGGTTCGTCGATGACGGAAGCGGGGAGCCGATGGCCGGCCTGCTCAGGCGGGGTAACGTGGGCAGCAACACCGCCGCCGACCACATCACCACCACCCAACTCGCCCTGGTCCAGCTGTCGAAGAAGTACCGACGCGGACGCCGGACCTGATCCGCACCGACTCCGGAGGCGGAACCCACAAGTTCGTCGCCTGGCTCGCCCAGCGCGGCCGGTGGACGGCGTACTCCGTCGGCATGACCATCACCGACGCCATCCACCACGCCGTCCTCATGATCCCGCCCACCGCATGGACAGTGGCCGTCGAGCCGGGCGGCGAGATCCGCGACGGCGCCTGGGCCGCCGAACTCACCGGCGACGTCCTCACCGGCCGGCCGCAGGGGATGCGGCTGATCGTCCGCAAGGACGGCCGCACCCCGGCGCACAGTTGCGCTTCACCGACGCCGACAGCCTGCGGCTCACCGCGTTCGCCACCAACACCACCGGCGATCCGATCTCCGCGCTCGAACTGCGGCACCGCCAGCGCGCGAGGGCCGAGGACCGCATCCGGGCCGCCCGAGCCACCAGCCTGCGCAACCTTCCCCTGCACGACACCGCGCAGAACCAGACCTGGTTGGAGATCGCCCTCGACCTGCTGGCCTGGATGCCCATGCTCGCTCTGACCGGCGAAACCCGCAGGTGGGAGCCCCGTCGTCTCCGGCTCCGGCTCTTCTCCGCCGCCGCCCTAGAAGCGGCGCCTGCGTGGCCGTGGGGAAGAACGGTCTTGGTCAACCAGCTTGCGGATTCTGCCCATGAGCGACCGCCGGGGTGCGTGTCGCGCACGCTCCGAGGCCAGCCGCGTGGGCTCGCATAGTGCGGCGGCGATAGCCGCTCTGAAGCGAGCCATGTGCTACCGCCGGCGAGCAACCGACGGTCCCGGGCAAGCCGCCACCAAGCGCAAACTCAAGACCGCTGCCAATCCACTCGAACGAAACAAGAGCAGATGGATTCCCGCCAGTTACTGAGGTTTTCGGATTGTCGTCGGGTAGTGACGGTTCATGATCCCCGCGGTATGCCGATGAGGTGAGGTATCCAGAGGGTGGGGGCCTGACCGCTGAGCGGCGGGCATTTCGTGAGGGGATCCG
>NZ_JAVRFH010000168.1:0-2901 GCF_031845825.1 Streptomyces lancefieldiae
GTGCCTGGTGAGGTGCCGGAGACGGCGGGTGCGCACCTGTGGGCGCTCGGGCGGGTTGCCGCTCTCGAGATCCCCGATCGCTGGGGTGGTCTGATCGATCTCCCGGCGGACGCTGATGCGCGGTCGGCGGGTCTGGCGGTGCGGGCGCTGGCCGCCGGGATCGCCGCCGGTGAGGACCAGTTGGCGGTGCGGCCCTCGGGCGCCTACGGACGGCGCGTCGTTCAGGCAGGCCACCGGAAGCCCAAAGGCGTGAAGCCGGAATGGCGTCCGCGCGGCACCGTGCTCGTCACCGGGGGAATGGGCGCCATCGGGACCCGGGTGGCCCACTGGCTGGCCCGGAACGGCGCCGAGCACCTGGTGCTGACCGGTCGCCGTGGTGCCGGGACGCCCGGCGCGGACGCGCTGGCGGAAGAGTTGCGGGCGTCCGGCGTTCAGGTCACGCTCGCAGCCTGCGACGTGTCCGATCGTGCCGCGTTGGCCGCACTGCTTGGGGCACATCCGCCGACCGCCGTCTTCCACACCGCCGGCGTGCTGAACGACGGGACGGTCGACACGCTCACCCCCGGACGTCTGGACGAGGTCCTGAGCCCCAAGGCGACGGCCGCCGTTCACCTGCACGAGCTCACCGCACACCTGGACCTGGACGCTTTCGTCCTCTTCGCCTCCGTCACCGGTGTGTGGGGTAACGGCGGCCAGGCCGCGTACGCCATGGCCAACGCGGCTCTGGACGCGCTCGCCGAGCAGCGCCGTGCCGCCGGACTTGCGGCGACCTCCATAAGCTGGGGCCTCTGGGGTGGCGGCGGCATGGCCGAGGGCACCGGAGAGGTGAGCCTCAACCGCCGTGGCATCCGCGCGCTTGAGCCCACCGCCGGCATCGAGGCGCTGCAGTGGACGCTCGACCAGGGCGCGACCTGCCGCACCGTCGTCGACGTGGACTGGTCTGAGTTCGCACCGCGCACGGCCGCGCTGCGGCGCGGACGGCTTTTCGCGGATCTGCCCGAGGCACGACGTGCGCTGGGGTCGGAGAGGGACGCGCAGGAGGGTGCCGGGACCGCCGAGCCGGCCGCCGCCCTCGCCGAGCGCATCGGTTCGCTCCCGGAGCCCGAACAGCGCCGGACACTCCTCGAGTTGGTCCGAGCCGAGGCGGCTGCCGTCCTGCGGCACGACACGACGGAACTCCTGCCGCCGCGTAGGTCCTTCAAAGACGCTGGGTTCGACTCGCTGACCGCGCTGGAGCTCCGCAACCGGCTGAGCACCGCGACCGGTGCCGTCCTCCCCGTCACCGTCGTCTTCGACCACCCGAACCCCGGGGCGCTGGCGGACTTCTTGCACGGCGAGGCGCTGGGCCTGTCCCCGCAGCACGTTGCCGCGAGCGACCAGGCCGGCTCGGCCCGGCCTGCCGTCGCTCCCGAAGAGCCGATCGCGATCGTCGGAATGGCCTGCCGTTACCCGGGCGAGGTGCACTCTCCCGAGGAGCTGTGGCAGTTGCTCACGGACGAGCGGGACGTCATCGGCCCCATGCCCACCGATCGGGGTTGGGATGTGGCGGGGTTGTTCGATCCGGAGCCGGGTGTGCCTGGGCGTACGTATGTGCGGGAGGGGGGGTTCCTGCATGACGCGGGGGAGTTCGACGCGGGGTTCTTCGGTATCTCGCCGCGTGAGGCGGTGGCGATGGATCCGCAGCAGCGGTTGCTGTTGGAGACGTCGTGGGAGGCGTTGGAGCGGGCGGGTATCGACCCGCATGCGCTGCGCGGCTCACGGACCGGCGTCTACGCGGGCATGTTCCATCAGGAGTATGCGGCCCGGCTGCACGAGGCGCCCGCGGAGTTCGAAGGTCATCTGCTGACGGGGACGTCCGGCAGTGTCGCTTCGGGTCGTATCTCGTATGTGCTGGGTCTGGAGGGGCCGGCGGTGACGGTGGACACGGCGTGTTCGTCGTCGCTGGTCGCGTTGCATCTGGCGGTGCGGGCGCTGCGCGGCGGTGAGTGCGACCTCGCCCTGGCGGGCGGGGTGACGGTCATGGCCGAGCCGGGTGTGTTCGTGGAGTTCTCGCGGCAGCGGGGGCTGGCGTCGGACGGGCGGTGCAAGGCGTTCTCGGAGTCGGCCGATGGTACGGGCTGGGCTGAGGGCGTGGGTGTGCTGGCGGTGGAGCGGTTGTCGGATGCGGTGCGTCATGGGCGTCGGGTGCTGGCGGTGGTGCGTGGTTCGGCGGTGAATCAGGACGGTGCGAGTAATGGGTTGACGGCGCCGAATGGTCCGTCGCAGCAGCGGGTGATCCGGGAGGCGTTGGCGGATGCGCGGTTGGGTGTGGGTGATGTGGATGTGGTGGAGGCGCATGGGACGGGGACGCGTCTGGGTGATCCGATCGAGGCGCAGGCGTTGCTGGCGACGTATGGGCAGCGGGACGGGGAGCGTCCGTTGTGGCTTGGTTCGCTGAAGTCGAACGTGGGTCATACGCAGGCTGCTGCGGGTGTGGCCGGTGTGATCAAGATGGTCATGGCGATGCGGCACGGTGTGTTGCCGAAGACGCTGCATGTCGATGAGGCCTCTCCGCATGTGGACTGGTCGGCGGGGGCGGTGTCCCTGCTGACGGAGCGGGAGCCGTGGCCGCGGGGCGAGCGTGCGCGGCGAGCTGGTGTCTCCGCGTTCGGTGTGAGCGGGACGAACGCGCATGTGGTGCTGGAGGAGGCGCCGGATGTGCGGGACTCGGTGGAACCGGGTGCTGCTGCGGGGGTCCTTCCGGTGGTGCCGGTGGTGGTGTCGGGTCGTTCTGTGGGTGTGGTGGGTGAGTTGGCGGGTCGGGTTCGGGGTGTGGTGGGGGCTGGGCGGTTGGTGGATGTGGGGTGGTCGTCGGTGGTGTCGCGGTCGGTGTTCGAGCATCGGGCCGTGGTGCTGGCGGGG
>NZ_JAVRFH010000169.1:0-2845 GCF_031845825.1 Streptomyces lancefieldiae
GTCCTGTTCCACACCTCCCCGGAGGAGCACCTCCTGGTCCTGGTCATCCACCACATCGCCACGGACGGCGTCTCGAACGTGCCGCTGGTACGGGACCTGACCGCCGCTTACGCCGCCCGCAGGGAGGGCGGTGCGCCGGTGTGGGAGCCGTTGCCCGTGCAGTACAAGGACTACGCGCTGTGGCAGCGCGAACTGCTCGGCGACGTGACGGACCCGGGCAGCCTGGCCGCGCGGCAGGCCGAGTACTGGCGCGCGGAGCTGGCTGGGGTGCCGCAGCCGCTGAGCCTTCCGCTCGACCGTCCGCGCCCCCCGGAAAGGCGCCTCGGCGGCGACACGGTCGACCTCGTGGTGGAACCCGAGGTGGCGGCCGGCCTGCAGCGGCTGGCCGACGAGCGGGGGATGACCATCCCGATGGTCCTGCAGGCCGCGCTGGCGGTGCTGCTGCGCAAACTCGGCGCCGAGGAGGACGTGACGGTCGGCAACCCGATCGCCGGCCGGAGCGACGAGGCGCTGGCCGATCTGATCGGGGTCTTCGTCAACACCCAGGTGCTCCGGGTGAACCTCTCCGGCGACCTGTCGTTCGCTGACCTGCTTGTCCAGGTGCGGGACAAGGCGCTGGCGGCCTACGAGCACCAGGACGTGCCGTACGAGTTGCTGGTCGAGCTGATCAACCCCGACCGCTCGGCGGCGTACCAGCCGCTGTTCCAGGTGATGTTCGCTTGGCAGAATTTCGCCAAGCAGGAATTCGAACTCCCGGACGTGAAAGTCGAGTTCGAACAGCACCTCGTGCAGACCGCCATGTTCGACCTGTTCTTCGCCCTGGCCATGGACGAGGCTGGCGCGCTGCGGGGCGATCTGACGTACGCCACGCAACTGTTCGACCGGGAGACGGCCGAGGCCATCGCCGCCCGGTACGTGCGGGTCCTGAAGCAGTTGGCCGCCGACCCGCAGCTGTCGGTGAGCGCCGTCGACGTGCTGTCCGCCCAGGAGCGGGACTGGCTGGTGCGGGAGATCAATGACACGGCACGTCCGGTGGCGGAAGTCACCCTGCCCGAGGCGTTCGAGGCGCAGGTGAGGCGTGACCCCGACCGTGTGGCGGTGATCGGCGAGCGGGAGACGCTGACCTACCGGGAGTTCAACCGGCGTGCCAACCGGCTGGCGCACTGGCTGGTCGAGCAGGGGGCCGGGGCCGAACGCATCGTGGCGGTGCGCGTCCCCCGGTCGGTCGACCTGATGGTCGCGATCTACGCGGTGGTCAAGGCGGGTGCGTCGTACCTGCCGCTGGACACCGAACTGCCCGAGGACCGGGTGCGCCGGGTGCTGGAGAGCGCCCGACCGCTGCTCGTGCTTGACGAGGCGCTCCCGGACGTGGCGGGGTATCCCGAGACGAACCCGGAACGAGAACTGTGGCCGGACAGCGCCGCGTATGTGATGTACACCTCCGGCTCCACCGGTGGCCCCAAGGGTGTGCAGGTGTCGCACCGGTCGATCATGAACCGGTTGAAGTGGGGACTGGCGCACTTCGACGTCGGTGTCGAGGACCGGATGCTGCTGAGCACCTCGGCGAGCTTCGACGCCTCGGTGCCGGAACTGTTCGCGCCCCTCCAGGTGGGGGCCGCGGTCGTCGTCGCGCGCCCGGACGGGCGCCGGGATCCTGTGTACCTGGCCGAGCTGATCCAGCGGGAGCAGGTGACCGGCGCGGACTTCGTGCCCTCCCTGCTCGAGGCGTTCGTCGCCGAGCCGGCGGCCAAGAAGTGCACCAGCCTGCGCTGGATCGAGGTTGCGGCGGAGCCGTTCCCGGCCGCACTGGCCAACCGGTTCGTGGAACTGCTGCCGGGATGCAGTGCCAACAACCTCTACGGCCCGACCGAGGCCACCGTCGAGGTCACCGAGTGCCGTTACGTGCCAGGCTCGGACCGGCTGCCGATCGGGGCGCCTATCTGGAACACTCAGGTCTACGTGCTGGACGAGGCGCTGCGCCCAGTGCCGCCCGGCGTCACCGGTGAGCTGTACCTGGCCGGTGCCGGACTCGCCAGGGGCTATCTCGGGCAGACGGCGCTGACCGCGGACCGGTTCGTCGCCTGTCCCCAGGGAGAGCCCGGCACCCGGATGTACCGCACCGGTGACGTGGTGCGGTGGAACAAGGACGGCCACATCGAGTACGTGGGGCGGACCGACTTCCAGGTCAAGCTCCGCGGGCAGCGGATCGAACTGGGCGAGATCGAGCATGTGCTGACCGAGCACCCCGGTGTGGCACAGGCGGCGGTCGTGGTGCGCGAGAACGAGCAGGGTGACAAGACCTTGGTGGGTTACGTGGTGCCCGATCCGGACGCAGCCGCGGCCGACGCCGACGTCCAGGTGGACGAGTGGCGCCGGATTCACGAGGAGATCTACGCCGATTCCGCCGACGAGGCACTGGGCGAGGACTTCCGGCTGTGGAAGTCGGCCTACGACGCGGCGCCGATTCCGCGCGAACAGATGCTTGAGTGGCGGGACGCGGCGGTGGCACAGGTGCTCCGGTTCGCGCCCCGGCGCGTCCTGGAGATCGGTGTGGGTGCCGGTCTGCTGCTGTCGAGGATCGTCGGCGAGGTCGACGAGTACTGGGGTACCGACATCTCGGCCACCGTGGTGGACCGGGTCCGGGAACAGGCCGAGCAGGCCGGCTACGGTGACCGCGTGCGGCTGAGCGCTCAGTCCGCCGACGACTTTTCCGGGCTGCCCAGGGGCGGGTTCGACACCGTGGTGCTCAACTCGGTGGTGCAGTACTTCCCGAGCGCCGAGTACCTGGACCGCGTGCTGGGCGGGGCCCTGGAACTCCTCGCCCCGGACGGCCGGCTCATCGTCG
>NZ_JAVRFH010000016.1:0-145188 GCF_031845825.1 Streptomyces lancefieldiae
ACATGGACCTTGGGACGCAACCCGATACCCTGCACGTAGAAAGTGCCCTCCGCCTGGACCGACAGAACCCCTCAGCAAGGTTCATCGTCCCAGGTCAGGAAGGCACTTTCGCGTTTCCGCCCCAAAGTCAGGCGTACCCAAGTGAAACGGCGAGGTTAGTCCTCGACCCAGATGTAGAGCGCATACTTGCTACCGTTCGGGGTGCAGTAGGCGGGTCCGGCGTAGGAGGCCGCCAGCGAGTAGCACGCCGCTTCGGAGTAGCTGCCGTCATACACCCAACGGCCCGCGGCCGCGGCAGTCGATGACGCGATGGTCTCGGAGGTCGCCGGAGCCGCCTGTGCAGTGGCGGCGCCGCCCGCCAGCACGGTGGCCCCCAGAGCTATGCCAGTGAGCAAGATACGAACGCGCATGTGCGTCCTTCCTTCGTCGTTTTCGGCGGGCCCGAGTGCCCATGTTCGGGTGTTGACATTCAGAATGCCGAGGACAACAGCATGCGTCCTTGTCATTCCCCGCAGGAGTGTTGCCGATTCACGCACGACTTGGACGGCAGTTTCCTGTAGTTCTGCGGCGATACCCCGTACGCAGTCCGGAAGAGGCAGCTGAAGTGTGTGGGGTTGGAGAAGCCACAGCGGGCGGCGATGGCCTGGATCGGGCGGGCGTTCAGTTGGGGATTGGCCAGGTCGAGGCGGCAGCGTTCCAATCGGCGGTGGCGTATCCAGACTGCCGGCGACGTATCGTTCTTGGCGAGCAGTCGCTGAAGGTGGCGCAGGGAGATGTGGTGGGCGTCCGCGATCGCCTGGGGAGTCATGGCCGGGTCGGCGAGGTGCTGCTCGACGAACGCACTGATCTGACCCCGCAGGGCACTCCGGCGGCCTCCGGGCTCAGCGCCTCCTCAGCCTCCAGACAGCGGCGAAGACGGACGCCAGGAGGTCTAGGTGAACCGCTCTGGGTTCGATGGAGGCTCTATGTGCTTGATGAGGCCAGCCGTCCGGATCACAAGATCGTCGACAGAAGCGACCGTTTGGTCAGCTGCAGGCCCTCGGCCTGGGCACGGCCCACCAGCACGTCGATCAGCTGATGGTCCACGGCCTTCGCCGACACAGCCTTCGCGGGCTCAACGGCCTCGGGCTCCTACACGTTCTCACTGGTCATCGATGCATCCTCCACGATCGGGAGTTACACCGAGCGATTTACAGTCTCCACTCATCGTCGCTGCCCTCCGGATGGCGACGGTGATCAAGTGGGGGTACTGGCGCAGACCCGCCGACGTGAAGCAGCTCCCCACGTCGACCCAGGGTGGGGAGCTGCTTCATGCCAGGGTGGCGGGGCCACCCCCGAGTACGCGGCGTTCGGCGGCCGGACGCGGCTCCGGTTCGCCAGGGTTGTCGGCGGGAGTGGGTCCGGTGCCCAGCGGGCGGCGGTCGGTCATCTACCCCGGCCGGGCGGTCCCCGGTCCGGTCCGGCCCAAGGTGCACGCGTAAACACGCGTGCGAGGGAGGCAAGCCTCGCCTCCCAGCG
This sequence comes from Streptomyces lancefieldiae, assembly GCF_031845825.1. Classification (NCBI taxonomy): domain Bacteria; kingdom Bacillati; phylum Actinomycetota; class Actinomycetes; order Kitasatosporales; family Streptomycetaceae; genus Streptomyces; species Streptomyces lancefieldiae. The sequence goes on from NZ_JAVRFH010000016.1 coordinate 1,519, forward strand.
GTCCTGGCGGGGCGGGCGGTGGAGGGGTTCGGTCAGCCGGTCGGCTCAGCCCCCGCAGCCGCCGTACTCAAGGGAGCTCACTGCGTTGTCGTAGAGGAACAGTAGTTCCTGCTTCTCACCCGGCGGGATGGTGTAGTGGTAGCCGCGGTAGTCGGCATCAGTGTAGATGCAGACGAACCCCTCGCCACGGTTCCACACCGAGCTGGCTCGGTCGTTCCACGCCCAGCCGACGTTGGGGATGTCCACCCGATACTGGAGCTGCAGGTTGTCCCCGGTGAGGTTGTGGCCGTCGTAGAGGCAGATCTGGCCTTCTTCACAGCGGGTCACGGGTTCATCAGCCGATGCGATTCCCGGAGCCGCCAGTACGGCGGTGGAGGCGAGGACTGCTCCTACTGCCGAGGTCTTGAAAGCCAGGTTCATGACTACCCTTTCCCATTGTTGCGCGTTGGTATCTGTGGAAGCGCGGCCATGGTCCCGCCTCCTACTGCCCAGGGCTTGACCCGAGATCGTGGACACCGGTTCATGCGGCGGTAGTCAGCGTAACTGATCGTTGTTCGAAGGCGTTCGGGCTGATCTGGCCGATGCTGGAGTGCCTCCTCCTGGTGTTGTAGCGGGTGGCCCATCGGAAGACCGCGAGGCCGGCCGCACGGGAGTCTGGCCAGCGTTTCCTTCCCTGAAGCGTCTCGCGTTTCATGGTCGCGTTGAACGGCTCGGCGGCGGCGTTGTCCGCGCTCGTGCCCACCGCGCCGCGCGATCTGACCACGCCGAGGTCGGTGCAGACCTGGGCGAGCTCCTTCGAGGCGTATTGCGCCCCGTTGTCGCTGTGGAAGATCACTCCGCGCAGGCCGCCGGTACCCCGGGCCGCCGCCGCAGCCTTGATCGCGTCGGTGACCAGCCCGGTCCACATGTGGTCGGCGATCGACCAGCCCGCCAGGCGTTTCGAGCACAGGTCCAACACCGTCGACAAGTAGAGGAACTGGCCGTTCCCGTCGGGGAGATACGTGATGTCGCCCACGTACTTCGTGTTCGGCGTCTTCGCGGTGAAGTCACGCCGTAGCAGGTCGCGAACCGGCTTCGCCGATGGCTCGGGGATAGCAGTGCGGTCCTTCTTGCACAGGGGGAAGCCGACGATGCCTCGCGCACGCACGACCCGTGCGACGCGTTTGTGATGGACGCGTCCTCCGGCGTCGCGAAGCTCGGCGGTGACCCGCGGGGCGCCGTAAGTCCCGTCGGACTCGGCGTGGATGGCGGTGATCCGCTCGGCGAGGTCAGCATCCGCCCGGACCCGCCCGACCCGCGCGTCCGCACCGGTGATCCACCGGTAGAACCCGGACCGCGAGACGGCCAGGCTCCGGCACAGCCGCTTGACGCGGAAGGCGCCACGATGATCGTGACGAACTGCAGGCGCGTGGAGTGTTCGGAATTCACCCGTTGACGGACCCGGCACCACGGCGGACTCTCGGAACTGGCGGCCCACGCCGACGAGAAACCGCTTGGCCAGCGGCTGCAGCAGCCGCCACACGGTCGGTTCGTCGAGCGTTCGCCGGAGAGCCGACGAGACCCCAGCCGGCCCTCTCCGCCGTGGTGGCGAAAGCGAGCTCTCACCGATGCCGACCCTCCGGGACCGGTGAGAGGTGTTCGTCTAGGACGTCGGCAGAGAGAATCGATGCTCAATCAGCGTGCGTCCGGAGAGTTCAGGACAACCAGAGGTCACTTATTGTCCTTGATACTGCTGTTGGATTTCTTCTTCTTGAGCTTCTTCTGCTGGTCCTCGCTCATGAGCCAAACCTCCAATGGAAGTTGAGAAACCGGCGTGCGACCCGCTCAGCACATGTCCCCGTCGACCGAGTCGCGTAGATTTCACGGTAAGACGCGGGTTCGGCTTAGGGAAGGCCGACCCGTCAACGGGTGCCAGCCCCGGCGGCCTGCGGCCAAGGCCGCTGAGTGGAGCCTCGGGCCGGCGGGTAGAACCAAAGGAGCGTCAGTCCGAGATCTGATCGCCGCCCCGGGGAGGGCCTGCATGCTCGATGAAGCAGCACAGACCGCGCAGGAGATCACCCCTTTCGTCTTGGCCGCCATCACCGCCTACGGCAGCGCGGTGCTGACGCGGGCCGAGGAGCATGCGACGGATGCGACGCTCTCGTTCGGGCGCAGGCTCCTGCGCCGTCTCACTAGGCGCGACGGAGAGGAGGACGGGGACTCTGGTCCCGCACGGGAGGACTTCATCCGGGCGGTGATCGACGCTGCCGGGGCCCCTCAGAGTGCGGAGATGGCCTCCGTGGTGCGGACGCGCATCGAGCGCCTGCTACACGACGCCCCGGCCCTCGCGGCTGAGATCGCCACCTGGGAACTCCCCGTGGCCCCCGCGACGGTCGCCGTAACCTCGTCTGGCGAACGCTCCCCCGCCGTGCAGTACAACTTCGGCACCATCCACACCGGCGACACCCGCCCGTAATGGCACCGCAACCCCCGCTCCCCGGGGGCGAGGGACCGAGTACATCGGGCGCGCGCTCCCCCGCCGTGCAGTACAACTTCGGTGTCATCCACACCGGCGACGCGGTCGCCCCGCCCACTCCGACGCTCCCGCTACCGGAGTCCGTGCCGCCCAGGCCCGGTCTGCGCAATCTGCCACGTCCCGTGCCCCACACCTTCGTCGGGCGCGAGGAAGAATTGGAGCTGCTGGACGAGGCGGTGCGGCAGCACAGCGGGGGAAGCGCCCAGGTGGTTACCCAGGCCGTGTCAGGGCTGGGCGGCGTGGGCAAGTCCACGCTCGCGCTGCGCTGGGCCCACCGACGCCGCGCCAGCCATCCGGCGGTGTGGTGGATCAATGCCGAGACCCCGGACTCCCTAACCGAGTCCTTCGCCCAACTCACCCGGCGGCTCAACCCTGGCACCGAGCTGGGTGCCCTCTCCTCGCCCGTGCTCGCCGAGTGGGGCCTGGCCTGGGCCGAGACCCACCCCGGCGCTCTGCTGATCTTCGACAACGCCACAGGACCGGAGGAGCTGGCCGGTTCTCTGGCCCGCTTGGAGCGCAGCAACTGCCTCATCACCAGCCGCCGTACGCACGGCTGGCATGCGGTCACGGGCGTCTCGCCGCTCCATCTCGGTGTCCTCGCCCCCTGGGCGTCAGCCGAGCTGTTGCGTCGTGTCAGCGGGAGCGAGGATCCCGTCGTCGAGACCCTGGCCGAGGTGCTGGGGCACCTCCCCTTGGCGCTGGAGCACGCGGGTGCCCACATCCGACGCACCGCGATCTCGCACTCAACCTATATGGAGCGCTTCCACGCCCAGGCGGAGCACCTGCTCGACGTCAACGGGCACGGTGACCCGCACGGCATCACCGTCGCGCGTACCTGGCGCCTGACCCTCGACACCCTCGCAGACCGCTGTGCCGCGGCCCTCCCGCTGCTGCGGATGCTGGCCTGGCTCGCTCCCGTCGGTATCCCGCGTACACTCCCCGCCGCCGCGGTGCGAAACCCCGGCGAGGCGGACGAGGCGCTGGCGGCGCTGGCCGACTTCAGCATGATCACACTCACGGGTGAGAGTATCGCCGTACACCGGCTCGTCCAGGCGCTCTCCCGTACCCCCGGGCCCGGCGATCCCCACCGCTCGCCGACGGCCATCGCCGATGCCCGGAACAGGGCCGTCGCCACCCTCGTCGAGTCCTTCCCCGAGGGGGATCCCGTGGTGGACGTCGCCATCTGGCCGCGCTGTCGAGCCCTGGCACCGCACATTGAGGCGTTCATCGCGCACTGTGCTCCGGAGCGGGGCTCTCTGGCCGTCGCGGACCTGTGCTCGGTCGCCGCGCAATTCTTCCGCGGGCAGGGACAGTTCTCCCGGGCCGTAGCTCTGACCACGTGGGCGTACACGTCGTGCTTGGGCAACTTGGGGAGCGTTCACCCCGCCACCCTCGACGCCCGCCACGACCTGGCCAGGGCCCACCGGGAGGCCGGGGACCTGGAACACGCGGTGGCGCTGTACGAACGCAATCTCGCCGATCGCGAACGGGTCCTTGGCCCACACCACCCCGACACGATCTCCGCACGGCGCAATCTGGCCGGCGCCTACCGGGAGAACGGGGACCTCGCCCAAGCCATTCCCCTCAACGAACAAGTCCTCGCGGACCGCGAACGGCTCCTGGGGCCTGAACACGCACAGACGCTCGTCGCCCGGAATAGCCTGGCCCTGGCCTACCAGGCGGCCGGGGAGCCGCTCCGCGCCGTCCCGCTCCACGAACGGAACCTCACCGTCTGCGAGCGGTCCTTCGGGCCGCGTCATCCCGAGACCCTCAACTCTCTCAGCAACCTCGCCGACGCCTACCAGGAAGCCGGGGATCCGGAACGCGCCCTCCCCCTTCATGAACAGACCCTCGCAGCCAGCGAGGAGGTCCTCGGCCCTCGCCACCCCCGCACCATCCTCTACCGCAGTAGCCTTGCCCTCGCCTACCAGGCGGCGGGGGACCTGGAACGCGCCCTCCCCCTGTTCGAAAGGACACTCACCGACCGTGAACAGGTCCTGGGCCCTGACCATCCCCGCACGGCCATCGCCCGCGCCAACCTGGCGACCGCCTGCCGCGACGCGGTTACAGGTGAGACACCGTCACCTCGAACGCCTTAGCTTGGCGGTTATCCTCGGCGCGCTTGGTGTTCCTTGACAGACCCGGCGCGTTTGACCGTCTTGCCGACGTCGTGGCGTGTGGCCCGGTGCTTGTTCTTCGAGCCGGGAGGCCGTCCCGGACCCGGCTTGGAGGGTTTCGGTGCGGCCACCGGACGGTCCGTGGTCGCGCCTACGTTGCGAAGCCCCCGGCGGACGCGGGCCGGGGTGAGGCGCCGGGGTGCGGCGGGTCGCTCCCTGGCGATCAATAACCGACCCCGCAAGATCCTCGGCTGGAAGACCCCGACCGAGGTCTTCGAGGAGCAGCTACGCTCACTACTGCAGCCCGGTGTTGCAACGACCGGTTGAACTCGCCCCATACACATCCATCAAGCTCACAACGTGCCTGGTCAGAGCAGGGTTACAAGCGTCCATGGGCTCGGTCGGCGACTCTTTCGACAATGCCCTGGCGGAGAACCTGTGGATGCTGATCAAGACCGAGTGGATCCGCGGCCGCGTCTTGCAACCCGGGCCGAGGCGAATCTCGCGCTCTTCGAGCACATCGACGGCTTCTGCAATCCCCGCCGCATCCACAAGCGGCTCGGCTACCTCAGCCCCATCGAGCTCGAAGAAAAGCACTACGCCGACCAGGCAATGGCCGAACGAGTGAACCTGAAACGACGTCAACCCACCCTGGGCCGGATCGGAATACACGTAAGCTCTCGATCACAGACAGAGCGGGGGTGCGAGATGTCGTGGAAGCGGCACCAAGACGAGAGCCCGGCGATGCCGTTGCCGACGGCATGGAATGAACCTGGCCTGCTGCCGCCGGAGCAGCGGGTCCGGGCTGTAGTCGACGCGATCACCGACGGCACCACAGCCCGCCTCGATCAGCTTCATGGTCTGCCGGCCGAGGCCGTCCTGGCGGTAGAGCGTGATCAACAGGCTCCGTTGGCAGATGCCTACCGAGAGTTCCTTTCCCTGATCGGCGGTGGTGCGGGGCGCTTCATGCAGGGGACGGACGTTTACCACCCTCGCATTCTTGGCCTGGGGACGGCTGCCCGCGAGCTTCTCGAAGAGAACGAATCACCCTTCCACTTCGAGGTCACCGACCGCGTCTTCTCCATGCACCAGGGCTATCAGTTCGACTTCATGCGAGGCTCCGGCCCCGATCCCGAGGTCTGGTCGTACTCCGAAGGCGAGCACGCAGACACTCCCGTCCGCAGTTGCGCATCCTTCACGGACTGGCTCCGCGTGACTGCCGAGCGAGAGATGCCAGTCTGGAAGCATCACGCCGAGACGGTCCGCGAGGAGACCGCCGCCGACGGCGGCATTACGTGGCACTGGTAGCCATTCCCTGAATCAGGTGCTCGTCGCTTCCCTGACTTGGTCGCTCGGCTGGGGTTTGCCAGCCGAGCGTGCTGGACCGGCGGGTGATCGCGCGGGAGGAACTGATCGAGGCCCTGGCAGTCTCTGCGGCCGGGTCCACTGCCGTGACCACGACCGAGGCGGGGGAGGAGGCTGTGCCGTCGCTCGCGCCGGTGCCGGGCTCGACGGTGCTGCCCCGGCGGGAAGGGCTGCGGGTGACGGCTTTGGCGCCGGACTGTCAGCGGATTGTGGGCGTGCTGGAACAGCAGCGCTCTATGGGTCACGGGCCGCCGCTTCGAGCCAAGGAGATCGCGGTGGAGCTGGGCCTGGGGGCGACGCCGGCGAAGGTCGAGGGGTTGCGGTCGAAAGCCCGGCGCCTGGCGGAGCGCGGGTGGCTCGCCCTGGATGCGTCGGGGGTCTTCAGTGCCGGCCGGCGGCCCGTGGCCGTGCCAGACACCGGCTCATCCGCGTGACCATCGACCACAGGGTCAGCGCCTCGCTGGTGGCGGGCAGGGTCTCGTAGTTTCGGGCCAGACGGCGGAAGTTCATCAACCAGGCGAACGTGCGCTCTGCCACCCACCGCCTCGGCAGCACCACGAACCCTGTCATGTCGTCGGTGCTCTTGACGATCTCCAACGTCAGGGCGAGTTTGTTCCGGCACCAGCCGACGAGGGAGCCGGTGTAGCCGCCTGCGGCCCAGACGAGGGTGATATCGCGGTGCAGGCGGCGCAGCCGGGCCAGCAGGTCCGCCGCGGCGTCCCGGTCGCCGATGTTCGCGGCAGTGACCGCGACGACCAGGAGCCGACCGAGGGTGTCGGTCACAGTGTGCCGCTTGCGGCCCGGCACCTTCTTTCCGCCGTCGTAGCCGCGTGAGGCGGTCGGCACCATCGCGGCGGCACGCACCGACTGCGCGTCGGTGATCCCCGCCGTGGGCTCGGCCTCGCGGCCCTCGCGTATGACCTATGTGGAGCTGATTGGCTTCGACACGGCCAAGGCCCTGCTCGACGCTCCGGACACAACGCCACAGCGGCCGCCGCCCTGTCGGGCTTCTCCAGCTACGAGAGCCTGCACCGGTCTTTCGCACGTCATCTCGGCATCTCTCCCACCCGGTACCAGCACCGTTTCTCCACCACCTCACCGGTCGGTCGCGCGCCAGCCACCACCGACTGAGACGGCCACACAGATTCATGGCCGCTTTCGACGCACTGATGGCCATCCAGTACCGGACGTCGGCGATCCGTTGCACGCAGAGTGGAAGGACACACGACGAACACCCTCCGGGAGGCAGTCATGGCAGAAGAAATCGCCGGCATCGAGATCCCCGACAGCAAGCTGGCGCGCGAGGCCACCGACCTCATTCGCGACACGACCCCGCCCTTGCTCTTCCACCACTCGCGCCGGGTCTACCTCTTCGGCAGTCTTCAGGCTGTCACTCTGGGCATCCGTCCCGACCGAGAGCTGCTGTACGTCGCCGCGCTCTTCCACGACACCGGTCTGGTGCCGCCCTACCGCAGCGACGACCAGCGCTTCGAGATGGACGGCGCCGACCAGGCGCGGGCGTTCCTGCTCACCCACGGTATCGCCGAGGCCGACGCGGACACCGTGTGGACGGCCATCGCCCTGCACACCACGCCGGAGGTGCCGTACAAGATGGCGCCCGAAGTCGCGGCCACCACGGCCGGTGTCGAGACGGATGTGCTTGGTCTGAATCTGGCCAACATCACCCAGGCACAGATCGATGCGGTCACCGCCGCGCATCCCCGCCCCGACTTCAAGAAGCAGATCCTCCAGGCGTTCACGGACGGCTTCAAGCACCGTCCGGACACCACCTTCGGCACGGTGAACGCGGACGTACTGGAACACTTCGTTCCCGGCTTCCGACGCACCGACTTCGTGGACGTCATCGAGAACTCCGCCTGGCCCGAGTAAGCGCGCGATCCGTCACCCCTGCCGGGCCACGAGCACCACGAGGTCGCCCCGTGCCACCCGGCAGGGCCATTCCCGTCCGCCCACCTGAGACGGATCGCCATGGCCGCAGTCGACGTCCCAGCCGCTGTCGGCGCGTTCATCAACGCCACGAACCGCGGCGACAGTGAAGCCTTCGCCGCCTCCTTCGCCCAGGACGCCCACCTGTATGACTCGGGGCGCGGATTTCAGGGCCGCGACTCCATACGCGACGGGGACCGTACCGACAACACAGGTGTCGACGCACACTTCGAACCGCTCGAAGCAACAGCACCCACCGGATCGTCCTGGCTCAACCCTGGTCGAGCGGTGGTTCGCCGAGCTGACCAACAAGCGGATACGACGAGGCGTCCACAAAAGCGGCCAGGCCCCGCAGAAGGACATCCGTGCCTGGATCGCTGCAGGGAACACCGACCCGAAGCCCCAGGAGCACGGCGAGCGTCTCGTGGTCACTCGCCCCCACCGCTTCATGCACCGGTGTCCACGGCTCTGCCCGGCGTTCTGGGAGCTGGGTCAACACAGTTCTCCCGGCTCGGGAAGGGCTTGTTCGACGGAAGCGATACGGTATCGGCCGTGCTCGCAGAGGCCGCCGTCCCTCCCGCGGACCGACCGGGCTTTCGCTGCCGCGTCGTCGAGTGTTGCGGCCATCAGGTGCACGGTAGGTGACTACAGGCCGGGAAGGGGGCCGTCGGAGGTGGGCTGGGCCACGATCCGGTAGACGCGATACCGGCAGATCACAGGAGCCGCGATCCCCGACCGCTCGGCCTGAACTACATCGCGCATCAGCCGCTGCAGACGCTGCTCTTCGTAGCAGACCGCACGAAGTCGTGAGAGGGCACGTACGCGGCCACCTCCTCCCTGGCCATGAGCTGGGCGATCCGTTCCCACTGAAGACGCCGCAGCTCCGCGATGAACAGCTCGCTCAAATGATGCGGTTCCGCCGGGCCCAGCCGCGCACGCCCGACGCGTTCCTGCGCTAGGCGTACCTGCACGGACGCCTGGCGGGCGAGACGGAGATCGGACAGGTCCTCGCGCAGATCGGCCGGGAACCGAACCGGCCACGCCGCAACCCTGCCGAGGAGGACCGATGAGCACGGCGGACCTGCGCGACGGCAGATCCTGTCCGACCGGCTGAAACCGGATGAGCGGGTGCCCGCGGTGCGCAGCCTGCAGCAGCAGTACGCCATCGCCGGCATGACGGCGCGGGCTGCCCTGCACGTGCTGCGCGCCGAGGACCTGGTCCATGTCGTGCAGGGCAGGGGCAGCTTCGTCGCCGATCCCCTGCCCCTCGACTCGGTGAGCGAGCGAAACCGCGACGAGGTCCTGGAGGAGGCACTGCGCGATGCCCTGAGGCACATCCGGCCACAGGGGCACCCACCCCAGCCGGGAGCTCGACACCTGCCTCATCCCCTGTGAGCGTGCCGTACGTCCTGGGCTCCGGCCGGCGCGAACTCCCCCGTACCGGCCCGGTGCGGTGCGGCTGTCCCAAGGTCATAGAGCCGGTGGCACGGGGCCGCAATCGGGGTCCCTTCGCAGCTCCCGGCAGGCGGACCGGATCTCTTGCAGGAGGGTCCGGTAGTCCTCGCCGTAGGCGGTCACGGCCGCGTACACCGCGTCCAGGGCCGCCTGAAGCGGGTCGGCTTCGGCGGCGCCGAGCAGCGCGGTCAGGGCCATGTGGGGCTGGGACATCCGCAGGGACAAGTCCGGCTCGCCGAACGTGACCCTCATCGTGTACGGCATCACTCCCCCGGACCGCGGTGCCGGTGGTGCGGCACGGTCCGGCGACTTCACCAGGGCGGCCGCGGGACCTGTGATCCGCGGGAGCGCGGTGGGCTTGGGCATCGGCCTGTGCGCGTCGCTGCGGGCGGGTGGCTGGAAGGGGGGCCGCTCGGGCGGAACGGCCTGGCCGACGGTCCTGTCGGGGACCCGCGGGTCCGCTTCCAGAGCCCGCCACACCTGGGCCGGGTCGTCGAGGGGCGGCGGCAGCGGGCGGCCCTCGGCCAAGGCGGTGAGCCCTGCGACGATCCAGTCGAGGCCGGTGAGCCCAGCCGCCTCACAGGCGCGGCGCGCGGCCAGCAGCGCCGCTGCCCGCTGGATTTCGGGGCCGGCGGCGTCGATGGCGTGGACGAGGGCCGGATCGAAGGCGCGCAGACCGCGCACGTTGCCACCGACCTCGCGCAGGGCCTGGCTCGGCGATCGTCCGCCCCACTGCCACCGCTCGTGGGCGAGCCGACGTTCTTCTTCGTTTTGTTCCTGCGCGAGGCGGGCCTGGCGTTCGGCTTCGGCACGTTCGGCCGGTGTGGGCGGAGTGGACTGCCGACGGGCGTAGTTGTGCCAGTACGCGGCAGTCGCCGAGGCCTGTTTCAGGACACGGTCCGGTGCGGGCGGAGCAGGCCAGAACTGCAGCAGATAGCAGTCCAGTTGCGGCTCATCGTCCAGCCGGGTGTCCTGGCGATGCGCCTCGTCCATGCCCCGGGCGCAGTAGCGCACCCGGTAGTCCGTCTCCTCCAGGTCGAGGTCCCAGGAGGCCTCCCCCGCCCACTGCACGAGAGCGCTGCCGGCCGAGACGGGGCGGAAGGACGTCTCCACGACGTCCTCCCACGCCGGATCCAGCGGTGGGGCCTGGTCGTGCACCTCGACGGTGAAGCCGACGCTGCCCGTGTGCAGCCCGGTCGACAACCACAGCGCGCCCGGTACCGCGGCCCCGCACAGCCCGGCACTCTGCCCGGCAAAAGACTCCGCGAGGTCCGGGCCGAAGCCGTCCGGATCACTCTGGACGTAGATCTGGCCGTAGTGAACGTGGACTTCGCCCTCAACTGGCCTGCGCACCCTCATCCCCTCGTCGCCGGGAACGCCTGATACCCGGCAACCTACGGCACGGCACTGACACGGCTCCGTGCCGTTCCCGGCGTCACTGATTCCCCATCAGGTCTGTCAAGGGCTGCGGTAGTGGACGGTGACCGTGTTTTGCCGCTGCGAGACCGCGTTGAGGTGGATCGAGCGTCCGTCGCGCGGGTACCAGCCCGTCTCATCGCGGCGGACGGGCCCGTGTCCGAGCCGCTTCAGCAGATGGTGGCGCCTGCAGCTCCTCGCCGAGAAGCTCAACCCCCACATGGGCCAGAACCAAGCTGCGCGGGGCCACCCGGGACCAGATCGGCGCCCTGCTGGGCATGACCGGGGACCCCGCGCGCAAGAAGTTCTCCCTGCCCGCCCGCCGCACCGGCCACCGCTAGGTGCCCGCCGTGCCGCGACCCACGCTGGCAGGCCCGGCCTCGGCAGGACCCGGCTCCCGCGGCCGGCACCGCCGACCCCACGGCCCCGGACGGTGCCGTGGGGCCGGCGAGGACAGCACAGGCAGCCACTCATCCCCCACCCCCGCACCGGCCCCGGTGCCCTGCGCGCTGCCCGCCACCGGCGGCCGCGACCTGGCCACCGTCCTCAGCAGCCTCCAGCGCGCCTCCGGCCTCAGCCTGCGCACGCGGGCCGGCAGCACCGAGCTCTCCCCCAGCTTCCTCTCCCGCGTCATGTCCGGCGAACGCTTCCCCTCCTGGAGGCACGCCTGCTCGATCGCCCGCGCCTGCGGCGCCGACCCCGAGGTCTTACGCAGGGTCTGGGAATCGTCCAACGCCCGCCGCGACAACCAGCCCCCGCCCTCACACCCTCGCCTCCGCGCTGCGCTTCCTGCACCTCGCGCCGGCAGCCCCACCCTCTGGGCCATCTCCGTCACGACCGGCATCGCCGTCTCGCCCACCGTCCACGCATCATCGCCGCTCCCACCCAGGCCACCGCCCGGAAGCTGGAGAAACTGTCCGGCGAGCAAGCCGTTGACACGGCCCTGACGCCGGGCAACGGAATCGGGACCGCGGACTGCACGAGCCCGACGTGGGGCGTCCAGGCAAGTGCACGCGTCAGACCATCCGCAAGAGGGTGCAGCCCGATGACGTCTTCCACGTCCTCAAACGGTGTTTCCGTGCCCCCGTCGCCAGCGGACCCACGATCATCTCCGTGCACGTGCCCGCCTAGCTAGGGACGAGTCCACCCTGCCCGCGCGGGCCGCCTCAGCGATCAGGCCCTCCAGCAGGGCGGTGAAGACAGCGGCATTCCGCCAGACCCGGAAGCGTCCATAGACGGTCGGCCACGGCCCGAACTCGGCCGGCATCTCCTCCCCGCGCGCTGGTCCTGAACCTCCAGATCACCCCCTCGAACTGCTCCCGCAGCCACTCGGGGTACGGGCCGTACTCGCCTACCGGCAGGAACGGCTCGATCAACTTCCACTGCTCGTCCGTGAGTTGCCTGCGTCCTCGCCCTCACCTGCTCGACCAGCCCCTGCTCGCGGGCATCCTGTCCCGCTGTCCTCCTCGGCCGGGTGTCCTTTGACAGCGAAGATAGTCGGGCGCAGGATGCTGACCCGCGGCGACTAAGTTGGGTGTCAACGAGTCATCTCGTGGTTAGGAAGTCGCCGACGAGCTGTGCTGCATCCGGGGAGAACATCCGCCGCCTTCCCGCGAAGGACGCCAAGCGGATTCTGGCCGCCGGCTCCACCGGTGGTCTGGGCCAGCTCACCGTCGCCCATCTCCTGGCGCGAGGACACCGGGTCGTCGCCCACGCACGCAATGACCAGCGGGCGGCGGACGTACGCGGGACCGGTCGGGGCTGGAGGCCGTGGTCACCAGGGACCCGAAGAACCTGGACGAGACGCGCAGGCTCGCCGCCCGGATCAACAAGCTGGGGGCGTTCGACGTCATCGGCCACAACGCCGGGGAGTACGGCGTGTCGAACACGGAGAAGCTGAACGTCAACGCGCTTCGTGTCAACGCGGTGGCCCCCGGCTGGGTGCCGACCAAGATGGGGTTCGTCAACGGCCCGTACACCCCCGACGACCTCCGTGCCGGCTACCAGACCCGGATTGGGCTGGCCGAGAGCCTGCGAGCCGAGGATCCGGCGAGTTCTTCTTCCACCGCGAACCGGAGGGCGACGTCCACCCTGCGATGGGGCTGCGTGGCGCTGAAGGCCACACAGCCCTGACAGGGGCAGACGAGTCATGCGCCGACGGCGCCGAACTCCACAGGGTCCGGCGTCATGGACACTCAGCTGGTCATCGACCGTTCGGTGTCCGTGTCGGCTTCCTGGGTGGCGGCCCAGGTGGCGAGCAGGTGCAGTCCCTCCTCGGAGGGTGAGCCGGGTTCGGCGGTGTAGATGGTGAGGGTGAGACCGGGGGCGGCGGCCATCTCCAGGCCCTCGAAGGCGAGGGTGAGGTCGCCGACGGCATGGTGGTGGAAGTGCTTGGTGCCGGTTCCGTGGTGGCGGACGTTGTGCGCGCCCCACCGGGTGCGGAAGGCGTCACTGCGGGTGCACAGCTCCCCGACCAGGTCGTGCAGGTCCTTGTCGTGCGCGTTGCGGCCGGCTTCCGCCCGCACGATGGCGACGGTGACGTCGGCGAAGGCGTCCCAGTCCGGGTAGAAGCGGCGGGCGGCGGGGTCGAGGAAGGTGAAGCGGGCCAGGTTCTGCTGGTTGCCGACCGTGGCGTAGAGGTCGGTGTAGAAGGCGCGGAAGAGCTGGTTGGAGGCGAGGACGTCCATGCGACCGTTGCGGACGAACGCGGGCCCGGCGGTGATTGCGTCCAGAGCCCATTGGAGGCTGCGGTGCGGCTTCCACTGGTCCTTCGTGCGCCGACGACGGGGACGGGTGAGGGCGTCGGAGCCGTCAGCGGCCTGGGCGAGATTCACCAGGTGGGCGCGCTCGGCATCATCGAGCCGAAGGGCGCGGGCGAGGGCCTCGAGAACGGACGGGGAGACGCCGACGAGGTTGCCGCGCTCCAGTTTCGAGTAGTACTCCACGCTCATGTCCGCCAGCGCCGCGACCTCGCTGCGGCGCAGGCCCGGCACGCGGCGCCGGGAGCCTGGGGGCAGTCCGGCCTGGTCGGGGGTGATCTTTGCGCGCCGCGAGGTCAGGAACTCGCGGACCTCCTCACGGTTGTCCATGTCCTCGACGGTACGTCCCGCACGCCGCCACAGGGATGTACTGCCAGTACACCCTTTGCCAGTGACTCGCTGTGCGCGTGAAGAGGGGGTTACCTGGAAGGCGTGGTGCTCCTCCACCCGGCCTTCGGGTGCGGGAAGGCGGGGCTCCGCACCCGGCTGTGGCGGTCCGCCGCCCGAGCCTCTTCCCGAGCGGGACCGGCCACCCCGTGCCGCGTTCCGCACCTCTTTCAGCCCAAGGACTCACGATGACCACGTTCGCGCTGGTAGGCGCAGGCCCCGGTCTGGGCCTGGCCGCAGCTCGCCGCTTCGGCAAGGCGGGCCACAGCGTCGCACTCCTCGCGCGCGACGCCGATCGCCTCGACGATCTGGTGGCAGCACTGGACAGCGACGGGATCCAGGCCCGCGGCTACACCGCCGACGTCCTCGACCCCGACACGCTGACCCAGGCCCTGATCGCGGCGGCCGGGGATCTGGGGCCCGTGGAGATCCTGCAGTACAGCCCGGTGCCGCGGGCCGACTTCATGAAGCCGGTGCTGGAGACCACCGCGGCCGACCTGGACGCCCCGCTGGCGTTCTCGGTGAAGGCTCCTGTCACCTGCGTGAACGCGGTTCTGCCCGGGATGCGGGAGCTGGGCCGGGGCACGCTGCTGTTCGTCAACGGGGGCAGCGCCGTCCGTTCGAAGCCCAGCGTGGCCGGGACCTCCATCGCGTTCGCCGGCGAGAGCGCGTACGCGGAGATGCTGCACACCGCGCTCGCACCGGAAGACATCCACGCCGCCCAGCTCATCGTCCCCGGCGCGATCCACCCCGACTCCGCCACCTCCAGCCCCGAGGTGCTGGCCGAACGGCTGTACGCCCTGCACACCGACCGCGACGGCTTCAGGCACTACGCCGAGCCGATGCCCGACTGACCGGGGACGGCACGCATGACCTTCCCCCTCCGCCGGGCCGTGGTCGGCACCGCCGCCACCGGCGCTCTTCTGCTGGCCACGACCGCCTGCTCCGACTCGTCGCAGCAGAACCCCTCGACCGCACCCGCTTCCTCCACGTCGCCGGCGGCGCCGCAGCAGCCCGCGGCGTCCGCCAGTCCCTCCGGCTCGAACAGGAACACATCGATGGACATCCGCGTCACCCTCGACGGCCGGCCCGTCGACGCGACCTTGAACGACAGCCCCGCCGCCCGCGACCTGGCCTCCCTGCTCCCGCTCACCCTGGACCTGGAGGACTTCCACGGAACCGAGCGGATCGCCGACCCGCCGCGCAAGCTGACCACCGAAGACGCCCCCGAACCGCAAGCCGCCAAGACCGGGGATCTCACCTACTACGCGCCCTGGGGCAACCTCGCCGTCTTTTACAAGGGCGGCCCTTCTGCCTCCTCCGACCTGCTGATCCTCGGCCACATCGACGCCGACGCCGACCAGCTGTCCAAGGCCGAACGGATCACCATCGAAGCGGCCTCCTGACCCCGCCCACCCCCTCCTCGTACGGGAAGAAGTATGCGCATGTCCTCCGCCACCAGGTCCGCCACCGGGCCCGCTTCCAGCCGACTGCCCTTCGTCGTCTGGGTGCTCGCCGCCGGCACGTTCCTGCTGGGCACCACCGAGTTCGTCATCGCCGGTCTGCTGCCCGAGATGGCCACCGACCTGAACGTGAGCGTGTCGCACGCCGGACTGCTGATCACCGCGTTCGCCGTCGGCATGATCGTCGGCGGGCCCACGATGGCCATGGCCACCCTGCGCCTGCCTCAGCGCCACACCCTCATCGGCGCACTCGCCGTCTTCGCCCTCGGCCACGTCGTAGCCGCACTCAGTACCTCCTTCACCGTGGTCCTCGCGGCCCGGGTCGTGACCGCGCTGGCCACCGGCGCGTTCTGGGCCGTCGGCTTCGTCATCGCCACCGCCGCCGCGGGCCCAGCAAGCTCCACCCGCGCGGTCGGCGTGATGATGGGCGGCCTCACGCTGGCCAACGTGGTCGGAGTTCCGATCGGCTCGTTCGTCGGCCAGTACACCGGCTGGCGCGGCCCGTTCTGGGCGCTGGCCGTCCTCGCCGCCCTGGCAGCCGTCTTCGTCGGCCGGTTCATCCCCCGCACCGACCAGCGGGCCGAGGTGTCGGTACGGGCCGAGGTCCGCGCCCTTCGGCAGAGTCGGCTGTGGCTGGCGCTCGCCGCCGCCGTGCTGATCATGGGCGGAGTCCTGGCGACCTACACGTACATCACGCCGCTGCTGACCGACCGTGCGGGCATCCCGGCCGGGGCCGTGCCGCTGGTGCTGATCGCCTTTGGTATCGGCGCGCTGGGCGGCACCGCCATCGGCGGCCGTCTGGGGGACCGCCGCCCGGTGGCCACGGCGATCACCGCAGCCGCTGCCTCCGCCGTGACCCTCCTGGCGCTGATCCCGGCCTCGAACAGCCCGGTGCCCGCCGTGATCCTGGTCTTCCTGATGGCGCTGACCGGGTTCACCGTCAACCCGGTCGTCACCTCCCTCGCCGTGCGCTTCGCCGGCGACGCCCCCACCCTCACCTCGGCACTGACCACCTCCGCCTACAACACCGGCATCGCCGCGGGCTCCCTCGCTGCGGGCCGGGCTCTGGACTCCTCCCTCGGCCTGACCGGTCCGGCCCTGGTCGGCGCCGCCTTCGCCGCGCTCACCCTGCTGCCGCTGGCCGCCCTCGCCCTCAGCAACGCGACCGGCTCCTCCCGCATCGTCGCCCAGCACACCACCGGCGCCGGCACCGGCGAGCAGCAGGCCGCGAACGCCACCATGACCTCCGCGCGCTGAACTTCCCTGCCTTTGCAACTTCGTTGGGAGCAACCGTCATGAACCCCACCTACGACTTCACCGGCCAGGTTGCCTTCGTCACCGGCGCCAGCTCCGGCATGGGTCTGGCCACCGCCCGCGCCTTCGCCGAAGCCGGGGCGGCCGTCGCGCTCGCCGACATCAACGAGGACGCCGTGAACGCCGCGGCCAAGCAGCTCGCCGACGACGGCCACAAGGCCCTCGCCCTGGTCTGCGACGTCAGCGACGAGGACCAGGTCGCCGCCGCTGTCGACCGCACCGTGGAGACCTTCGGCCGCCTCGACATGGCCTACAACAACGCCGGGATCATGCCCCCGCCCACCGACGCCGCCGACGAGAGCGCGGAGCAGTTCGACCGCGTCCAGAACATCAACTTGCGCGGCATCTGGGCGAGCGTGAAGCACGAGCTGCGCCACATGCGCACCCAGGGCAGTGGAGCGATCGTCAACTGCTCATCCCTCGGCGGACTCGTCGGCAACCCTGGTCGCGCCGCCTACCACGCCACCAAGCACGGTGTGATCGGCCTGACCAAGAGCGCCGCCCTCGAGTACGGCTCCCGAGGTGTTCGTATCAACGCCGTCTGCCCCGGCACCATCAGCACCCCCATGGTCGACGCCATGGTCGAAGGCGGAGAACTCGCCCGCAGCGAGGCCGAAGCGGGGCAGGCCATCGACCGGCTCGGCACCGCCGACGAGATCGCACAGGCCGTCCTGTGGCTGTGCAGCGACGGCGCCAGCTACGTCACCGGCATCGCCCTCCCCGTGGACGGCGGCTACACCGCCCAGTGACCGCTCCCGGCGACGGGAACTGCATACGCGCTGAACTGCTCACGTCGGGAGTGTCTCATCAACGGCGGATCTGTGATCAAGGAGACGCCGGAGATGACCGACACCGTCGTTGAGCCTGAGCCCGCTGAGAGCCGGTGCAGGCGCCGTCGAGTACGGCGACGGATGAGCAGTTGATCGCAATGCTGGTGAACCGCGCCCGTACGGAGGGACTGCATCTGACTGGCGAGGGCAGGCTGCTGCAGATGCTGACGAAGCGGGTGCTGGAGTCTGGCCTGGAGGGCGAGATCATCGGTCACCTCGGCCACGAGAAGCACGATCCGGCCGGGAAGAACAACGGCAACAGCCGCAAACGGCACCCGGGTGAAGACCGTGCTGACCGACGTCGGCCCCGTCGAGGTCAGGGTGCCCCGGGATGTGTCCGGCAGCTTCGAGCCGCAGATCGTCAAGAAGCGGCAGCGGCGTCTGACCGGCGTCGACTAGATGGTGCATCACCGACAGGGTGATGGACGGCATGGCCGAATAGCAGAGCCGGCCGCTGGACCGTGTCTGTCCGGTCCTGTTCGTGGACGCCATCAACGTCGAGATCAGGGACGGGCAGGTCGCGAGCCCTCCGATGTACGTGCTGATGGCGGTGCCCGTGGAGGGCACCCGCCACATTCTCGTCGGTTGGCAGGTCGATCGCCGGCGCTGTCATTGAGCGAGAGCACTCTGTAGCGGTGGCATCAGGCGACGGCCGGGCACTGACGAGCAGAGCCGAGCGAGGCGGGCCTCACGCAGCCCCTCCCACGACGTGCAGTCCTTCACCGAGGGCAGGCCGTCGGTGGCGATGTCCTCCAAGACGATGGCGAGCCGGTCGGCGTTCTCGAGGCGCTGGGCCCCTGGCTTGCGGACAGTACCGGCCCGGTTCCGCCGGCTCCCGGTGCTCCGCTCGGGCCCGGCCGGCGCCCGCTGTCAGGAGCACCATTGGGCGCTCGCCGAAGTCCACCGCCTCCCACGCGCGCGACCCGTGCGCGGCTTGGGCCGGGCTCCGGCGTCGACGTGTCAGAGGTGAGAGACGGCGGTGCTTCCCGGTCGAAGGCCGCGCACCCGCCCTGCTCCTTCAGAGGTGCTGGACGGGCCACGGTGGTGAGC
Source organism: Streptomyces lancefieldiae (assembly GCF_031845825.1). Taxonomy (NCBI): domain Bacteria; kingdom Bacillati; phylum Actinomycetota; class Actinomycetes; order Kitasatosporales; family Streptomycetaceae; genus Streptomyces; species Streptomyces lancefieldiae. Next base: position 20,137 of record NZ_JAVRFH010000016.1, read on the forward strand.
GACGCCGGTGCCGGCTTACGCGCGGTGGAGTTTCCAGTCGCCGACGTTCTGGGCCCGGTTGTAGTAGGCGTTGGTGCACACGTCGTACTTGCCGCCGCCAGGTCCGCCTCCGTTCGTCTCCAGGAAACCGCCGTTGTCGCCGTAGGTGTTCCACAAGTGGATCACGTCGCCAGGCCGGACATGCTGATCACCGGGACTGGACGCCTGGGCGAAAAGACGCCAGCGGCCCGTACCGGGGGCGCGGTCCTGGTCCTTGGACGTCGAGACGTTGTACTTGCCGCCGCTGTTCTTCTGGTCGGCGGTCGCGTGCCCGTTGGTGTCGAGGTAGCCGCCGTCACCGCCGTAGAGGTTCCGCAGGTAAACCAGGTCCCCACTGACCACGTCGGCACCAACGGCTTTGCCGGCGGCGGAGAGGATCTGCCAGGTTCCAGTGCCCTCTCCCCGCGTGGGCGAGTCCGCCGTCGACACCGCGTACTTCGCACCGCCGTCGCTGCTGTGGCCGTTGGTGTCCAGGTAACCACCCGCCCAGCTGTTGTAGCCGTTCTGCAGGTGGACCTGGTCGCCGTACTTCAGCTCGTTCGCCACGCTTCTCCCTTGGTCGACTGAAAGCATGCGGACGGCTCCCGCCCCGATGGTCAGGTCATCCCCCGCAGCCACCCGAGTGTCACAGCCCCCGACAGGCATTGACCTGCTCTGGACGCCAAACCGCCCCTGAGGGGGGCGATCGAAGCGCAACCGGAACGGCCTTCACCGACCCGAGCCACCTCGTACGCCGGGGCTCCGACACGGCCTCCGCCAGATCCAGTACCGCAGCGACATCATCGACGGATGCCTCACCGGAACAGGGCTCACACCGACGACACCACGACGACAACCTCAGGTAACGATCAACTACTGGCGCAGGACACTAGCTTTGTGGGCCGCGCATGAACGACGGCGGTCCCGGGCGGTCGCCGTGTCCGGGCGGGGGCCGGGGCCTCAGGCCGACGTCTGGCCGCCGGGTGCACCCGCCGGGCCGCGCGGACGCGGGCGGGGGGGGCGGCCCCTCGGCCCTGGCGGCGAAGCGGGGGGTCAGCGGCGTCTGGTGGCGCGGGTCCCGGCCGTAGGGTCAGGTTGCTGGGTTCGGGACCCTGTTGATGTTGGCGGCTGAAGCCGCTTGACTCAATCTCGGCGTGCGCGTTCGCACGCCGTACCGAGCGACGAAGGAGTGGACCGTGGATCGACGAAGGCTGCTGGGCACGGCGGCGGCCGCGGCCGGTGTGGCACTGTTACCGGCCAAGGCCATGGCGGCCGGAGGGGGCTTGGCCGCGCAGGTGCGGCCCTACCTCGACCGCGCGCTGGCTGCCGGCGCCCCGAGCGCGGTATTCGGTGTCATCCGCGGTGACCGGCGGTATGTGGCTGGTGCCAGCCAGGAGGGTCTCGCCCCCGATGGCAGGACCGTGTTCCAGCTTGGCTCGATCGGCAAGACGCTCACCGCCACGGCGCTGGCGCGCGCGGTGGGTGCGGGTACGGTGCGCCTTGACACTCCGCTCAGCCTGCCGTCCGGGTTCACCGTCCCCCGCGGGAAAACCCGGCGGATCACCTTGCGCGACCTGGCGACCCACTCCTCCGGTCTGCCCACCCTTCCCGCTAACCTCCTGGCCGAGGCGGACCCGTACAACCCGTACGCGCACTACACGTTGGAGGACCTGGCCGCCGGCCTGCGCCAGACCCCCTTGGACAACGAGCCGGGCAGCGCGTACGCGTACTCCAACCTGGGCTTCGGGCTGCTCGGCCAGGCGCTGGCCTTCAACGGCGTGGACTCGATGCTGCAGCGCCGGGTGGCCGCACCGCTGGACCTGTGGGACACCACCACGGCCCTGCGGCCGGACATGGCTTCCCGCAAGGCCGCCGGCCATATGGGCGGGGAGGCCGTTCCCGACTGGCGCGACGGTGTCCTCAGCGGCGCGGGCACCTCGATGTACAGCACCGTCGACGACATGCTCCGCTACCTGGATGCCCAGCTGCGCCCGGAACGCTCGCCGCTGCGGAACGCCATCGAGCTGACGCAGCGACACCACTTCACCGACCCCGCCACGGGCCGGCGGCTGGGGCTGGGCTGGCACTTCGGCGCGCTGTCCGACGGCCGGACGATGACCTGGCACAACGGTGGCACCTACGGCTTCAGCACCTGCGCGGCGTTCGACCGGGAGAACGGAACGGCAGTGATGATGATGGTGAACACTTACAGCGATATCGCACGTCCATTCGACACGCTGGTCTTTTCTCTGCTCGACGAACTCGTCGGCTCCTGAGCCCACCGCCGGATCGGGGACTGCACATCGCTCGGCTCCGTCGGCGAGGCTGGAATAGCGGTTCTGGCTCACATTTCAGCCGTCGCCGTCAGCGACTTCCGTCCCGGTCCCGCCGTCGGGCTGACGGCGGTTCGGGGCGCTCACGGTGCCCGGGTGCCGGGGACCCGGGCCGGGCCGGCGTCAGGCCGCCGGGCGCCTCCCGCCGGGCCGGGCGGGAGCGGCCACGTGGGCCCACGGACCCGGCGCGGCCGACGGGCGCGCAGGGTCAGTGGTGGCTGGTGGCACGAGTCCCGGCGAGCGGCATCAGGCTGGTGGGTCCAGGGACCGGGGTGAAGCCGAACGGGTCGACGCTGAGGTGGATGATCCAGTGGTCGGGGCCGGTGACCTTGATGATGTCGCCGACCGAGACCGAGCGGATGTCGGCAGGCCAGCTCTGGCCGGTGTGGTCGGGCCCTGGTGGTTACCGACGGTGAACGCGGCGTCGGCAGCAGCCTCGTGGCTGCGGATCCGGTCGGTGGCGCGGAAGACAAGCCGCTGCAGCGTGCCGTCGGAGTGGGTGGCTAGGGCGAGGGGGTGGTGGGGCTGGTAGCCGTCGAAGCTGTGGGGGGGCGGTGTTCATGTGGACGGTGACGATGTACACACCCGGCCCGTCCATCACACCGACGCCGGCGTCGGCGGTCGCGGTGTCGACGGCGGTGGGGGTGTCGACGGCGCTGGGGGTGGTGATGCGAGTGGTCACGGGGCGGAGGTAGGTCACAGCAGTCGTCACAGTCGAACTCCCAACCACGGCAGGTCACAGCGCCGCGTGGGGAGTCAGTTGACGACCTGAACCTCCCCGACCCGGACACCGAGGATGCTGGTGCGGATCTCGGTGAACTGGCCGGAGTCCGCGCCGCCGCCCGTGACCTCCCAGTCCACGGTCCAAGTGGACGTGGCGGTCAGCGCGAACCGCTCGCCTGGCCCGCCGCTGACCAGCTACGACGTCGTTGTCCAGTCCATCGCCGCGACCTGGACGCGCAGCGGGCTGCAGGTCGACGCAGAGCTCGACACCCGCCGCTACCCTCTGGGCATCGCTGTCAGTAAGGCCCAGCTGAAGAGCTTGCCGATCGAGTACCACGACACGCACGGCGCCTGGAACTACACCGTCCGCCCCGAAGGTTGCCGCGGTGAGGATCCCGTGCAGGCCACGGACCGGGACACGGCCCGCCGTCGGGTGCTCGACCTGCTGGCCGATCCGATGCTGACGGGGATGGACCGCGGCGACCGCGCGGCCTTGACCGCGAAGACCGCGCCCGAATGCACGTCCTGTCGGACACGAACGGACTGCCCCTCCTGGTCGGTGTCTCGGTCGACAACACCCACGACAGTGAAGGACTGAAGCCGATGGTGGAGGGTCGCCAAACGAGACACGAACCCCACCGCGGCCGGTACTTCAAGCCCCAGCATCTGCATGCGGACAACGCCTACGACTGGGCTGTCCTGCGCATATGGCTCCGCGGTAAGCGCATCGGAGTGCGCATCGCCCGCAAGGGCATCGAGTCCGGCGAACGATTAAGGGCGCCGCCGATGGGTCATCGAGCGCACTATGTCATGGCTGTCCGGATACCGTCGGCTCAGCCTCCGCTGCGAACGCGATCCCGGCAACTACCTGGCCTTTCTTGGACTCGCCCGCCGCCCTGTGCTGCTACAGACGACTCGTCCGCCTCACCACATAGGACACGACCTTACGCTTCATCAGCCGAATGTGACGCCGGTCCGGCCAGCCCGTGCAACAGCAGATCCGTGAGGGTGTCGATGACGCGCTGGTCGTCTTCGCCGCCGGGGGACGCGAGCACAGCGTAGTTGAGGGTGACGAGCATCGCGCCTATCGCCGCCGCGATGAACTCGGGGTCGCCGGGCAGCTGGTGTCCGCGCTCGACCAGGTACTCCAGATGCTCCCGAATGGTTTCCGTCTGCTCGCGCAGGTCGCGCCAGGCCCGGCCCGTGCCGGGGTCGTCGGCCACCATCGCCTGAAACAGTGCGAGCGTGACCGGGCGATTCTGCCGCATCACCGTCCACGCGACACCGAGGTGGTCGCGCAGCTGGTCGCGGTCGGTCAGGTCGTGGTCGCGGGGGTGCTCCAGGCCGACCATGCGCTCGTCGATCGCATCCTCCATTTCGGCGAGGAGCGCCTGGAGCAGCTCGTCCTTGCCGGCGAAGTGTTCGTAGAACGAGCCGGTCGAGCGTCCGGCCGCGGCGGTGATGTCGGTGATCTTCGTATTGAGGTAGCCGCGATCGTTGAACAGCCCCCGCGCCGCGTCCAGCAGCGCGGCACGAGTCTGGGCCGCCCGGACTTTTCGACTGGCGGTACTCGACTGCGGCATGTCGTCCTCCATCGGCTGTTGACAGATGCCAGCGTATCGGAACAGACTGATGCCGAATCAACATTCAGTGAAACTCAATTCAGGGAGGCGTTTGTGCGAACGATCGTGATCGGTGGCGGGATAGCCGGGCCTGCCATCGCCCTTGCACTGCAGAAGATCGGTCACGACGTGACCGTCTACGAGGCGTACGACGTTCCGCCCGAGGACGTCGGCGCCCACTTCAGCCTGGCGGTCAACGGCCTGCGCGCGCTGGAGAAGCTGGGCTGCCTACGCGACGTACAGGCGGCCGGATACCCCATCGAACGGATGCGGTTCTACACGGAGGGCGGCCACCTCTTGGGCGACGTGCCACGCCTTCGGCGCGAAGCCGACTCGATGCGCAGCATCTCGCTCCAGCGCGGACGGCTCGTGGCAATCCTGCGGCGCGCGGCGCTCGACGCGGGCGCGCAGATCGTCACCGGCGAACGCCTGGTGGGCGGGACGGAGTTAGCGGACAGCGTGGTGGCCGAATTCGCCTCCGGCCGGCGCGACACCGCGGAGCTGCTCGTGGGCGCCGACGGCGTCTGGTCAACCGTGCGCGGGCTGATCGACTCGTCCGCGCCGCGCGCAGAGTACGCGGGGCTCTACGGGGTCGCCGGAATCGCCACCATGACGGGTCTCGAGCCCGGCGTCTGGAACCTCGCCTACACGCGCAACGGTGCCTTCGTATACACCAGCATCGACGAACAGACCCAGTGGTGGACGGCTCAGATCGGGGATCCGGTCAAGCCCGACCTACGTGGCATCGACGCCGCGCAATGGCTACGGCGCGTCACCGAGCTGTTTCCGGAGGCAATGCCGAGGGCCATCGTTGGAGCCGCGACATCGATAGTCGCGTCCGGCTACCTGAACGTCTGCGATCCGGTCCGGACGTGGCACAGTGGGCGCATGGTCCTGGCCGGCGACGCCGCCCACCCTGTCGGCGTCGGACACGGCGCCTCGATGTGCATCGAGGACGCTTTGGAACTCGCGGCGGCACTGAACAGCGCCCCGACCGTCCCGGCGGCACTCAAGGCCTACGACGCGGCACGTCGCCCGCGCATCGACAAGCTGCTCAAGCACGGGCACAACGCCCGTGAGAGCAAGCGGCCCGGTGCCGTGAAGCGACAGGTCAACGCGGCGAAGATGCGCGTACTCCTCCCGTTCTTCGAACGGGCGCAGGGATACCTGTACGACTATGAGCCGCCTTCCCTGTCCGCCGTAGACGGATCACAGTCCGCCACGCGCTAGACGGCCTGTGGGCCCCTACGCCTCGCTCGTGAAGATGGACGCGGGTTGCCGACGATGAGTGTCGGCAGGGCCTCATGCACTACTGACCGACCGTTGACCGACCCGGACGGATGACAACCCGGTGCGGCGCCGCATCGAGGACGATGCGGCGCCGCACCCATCGACAAGGAGAAGCAGTTGCTGAAATCGCGGGTGAGGAAGAATCTGGCCATCGGGCTGGTGATCACGGCCGTCATCGCGTCGCTGTCGGTGGTTGTTGCGGACGACGGCAGCAAGGTGGAGGAGCTCAGGAAGTCGCTGATAATAGGCTTATCGGTGACGGGAGTAGTGACAGGCGGTACCTGGTTGCTGCAGCGGAGGCGTTCGGCACCGTGACCGGCGTCCGAGCACCGGCCCTGTGGTTACCGGCGCTGCAACGGCATCACCTCGTCAGTAGGCGCGCCTCGGTGGCCGGACCAACACGGGGCGGCGGGGTGGCCCGGCGACTCCTCGGCGTCTGGGTTCGTGTTTCAACGACGGCCTGACGTGGGCCTGGAGAGGGGCCGACGCGAAGTCGTACTTCCACACGGCGTGACCTCGCCCCAGCGGACGTCCCTGCCGGCGGCGGACTCGACGAGCGGGTGCTACTGCGCGTCGAGGTTGCGGAGTAGTGAGGCGACCTTGGCCGGTCCCAGCATGCCGACGGCTTCTCGAGCCAAGTCCCCGACGGGTCCACAGCCGCACCGGCAGTCGGACCGGGTCGTCGCGCCCGGCTCAGCGCGAAAGACCCCGATGTCCTCATCGGTGTCCTCGCAAGACGCCCACACGTTAGTACTCCAGCAGGACCTCTGTATTTGTCCTGCTCAGCGGCCTGGTGGTGGGGGCTGAAGCAGGGGTTGGGCATCGCGACGGCTGGCTGTGGCGCTACGGCGTGTAGTGACTGGCCTGTGCTCCCAGGACGTTCAGCAGGGCCAGGGCCTCGGCGCTGGGAGATCCCGGCGGCGCGGTGTAGAGCACGAGGTACTGGTCTCGGTCGGTGAGAGTGAGGGTGTCGCAGTCGACAGTGACCGCCCCGACGGCTGGGTGGCGGAAGGTCTTCGTGAGCATCGGCGTGGTCTGTACGTCGCGCCGTTCCCAGAGGCGGGCGAAGTCGGGGCTGGCATCGCGGAGTTCGCCGACGAGTCCGGTCACCGCGGGATCGGTGGGGTAGCGGGCGAGGGTGGCGCGGAGCTGCATCACGACACCCAGCCGGAACTCGGCGGCATCGGAGAGCCCGTAGAGCGTCGCATCGGCGCGCTGCGGCCCGGGGAAGGCCCGGCGCGCGAGGTTGCGGCCCTCGGGGGCGAGAGGGGCGAAGTCCTCCATGAGCGCGGCCGCGAGGTCGTTCCATGCGAGGACCTCGAACGCGGCGGACATCACGAAGCCGGCCGTTTGCGGCAGTCGTTCCAGGAGCGCGAGGATGCTCGGGCGAACGTCGCGCCGGTGCAGTCCGGTGCGGTTCGGCGCGGTGCCCGCGAGGACGTGGAGGTGGTCGGACTCCGCGTCGGTGAGCCGCAGCGCGCCGGCGATCGCGGCCAGGACGTCGCCCGAGGGGCGTGGCGCCCTGCCCTGTTCGAGGCGGATGTAGTACTCGGTGGAGATGTGCGCGAGGACCGCTACTTCCTCGCGGCGAAGACCTGGTGTGCGCCGGCGCGGGCCGGAGGGGAGGCCGACGTCCTGTGGGCGGAGCCGCTCGCGGCGGCTGCGGAGGAATGCCCCGAGCTCCTGCTTGTCCATACGGCAAGTGTGCGCGCAGCCCGGCGGCGGATCCTGGTACAACCTGTGCCTGTATCCGGTCGGCGGCCGGCCGGACGCTGTTGCCATGACGAACAACACGAACACCACCGGCGGCGCACCCATCGGCCTGCTCACCGGCAAGATCATCTTCATCACCGGCGCCAGCCGCGGCATCGGAGCGGCCGCGGCCCGGCTCTTCGCCTCGGAGGGCGCCGCTGTCGTGCTCGCCGCCCGCAGCACCGACGCCCTCGACCGCATCGTGAAGGAGATCCGCGCCGACGGCGGCGTCGCCGGCGCCGTCACCTTGGACCTCGCCGACCCCGCGAGCGTCCGCGCCGCTGTTGACCACGTCGAAACGCTTCACGGACGGCTGGATGGCGCCTTCAACAACGGCGCGGTTCCCCAGCGGCAGTTCGGCGCGGTCGAGACCACCAGCGACGAGGACATCGACGAGCAGTTCGCCGTGAACTTCCGTTCGCACTGGACTGCCATGACCGCCGAGGCCGCGCTCATGCGGCGGGGCGGCGGCGGGGCGATCGTCAACACCTCCAGCATCGGCAGCCGCCGCGCGAACCCCGCCCTGCCCGCCTACGGCGCCATGAAGCGCGCGCTCAACAGCCTCACCGAAACCGCCGCGGTGAACTGGGCCGGTGACCGCATCCGGGTCAACGCCATCACCCCCGGCGGCACCGCCACCGAGATGATCGACACCTGGGAGGCGGCGACTCCCGGCATCGTCGAGCAAATGGCCAAGTCGATCCCGCTCGGTCAGATGGCGGAGCCCCGGCAGATCGCCGAGGCGGCCGCGTGGCTGCTCAGCGACCGCGCCTCGTACGTGACCGGCGCGATCCTGCCGGTCGACGGCGGCGCCGGCGCCTGACAAGAGTGCCCGGGTCCTGATCCGCGCTCCAGGCCCTGTCGACAACACCCAGACCGCGTGGACAGCGCCTGCCTGAGCCGCGTCCGCGCCAGGAGCTGTCCGGGCGGTCACATGAGCGCCCGGACAGCCGACCGCCTCCGGCGGCCGGGGATGCGGAGAGGGGCGTGGCGGTCAGGTGGGTTCGGCGAGCCGAGCTTCGAGGTCGGCGATGAGGCGGTCCTGGAAGCGGTTGCCACAGCACCGATGAGTGGCTTCCCATGCTTCACCGTCCCCGGATGAGCGGGATGCTGCGGATCACGGACTTCGTGCCCCGCACGCATTGAGTCGAGACGCTTCGTCTTGTTATGGTGGGGCCATGGCTTTCCTGTTCTTCGTCTGAGTCCGGGCACGGCCCCTACCGCCGTTTCTGCTGCCCGTAGACCCTTCGTATGCCCAGGGAAAGTTCTGTGCGCGACCGCGCTCATACCGCCCGGCCCGCCACCGCCCGCGCTGTGGCGCAGCTGTCTGTCAGGTCCGTCACCAAGTCGTATGGCACCCGGACCATCCTCGACCAGGTCTCCTTCACCGTCCGGCCGGGCGAGAAGGCCGCCGTCATTGGTGAGAACGGCTCCGGCAAGTCCACCTTGCTGCGGCTGCTCGGCACGGCCGAGATGCCCGACGCCGGGGAGGTCACCGTCCGCTTCCCCGGCGGAACTGGCCACCTCGCCCAGACCCTCGACCTCGATGCGGACTGCACTGTGCAGGACGCCGTCGACCTTGCTCTGACCGAACTGCGCGATATGGAGCGAAGGCTCCGTGCGGCAGAGGAGTCCCTCGCCGACGCGTCGGACGAAGAGCTTGCCGCGTACGGCGAGCTGTTGATCGCTTACGAGGAACGCGGCGGATACGAGGCGGACGCCCGTGTGGATGCCGCCATGCACGGGCTCGGGCTGGCCCGGATCACCCGGGAGCGCCTGCTCGGCTCACTGTCCGGCGGTGAGCAGTCACGCCTCGCGCTCGCCTGCGCCCTGGCCGCCGCACCCGAACTGCTGCTCCTGGACGAACCGACGAACCACCTCGACGCGGCCGCTGTGCGCTGGCTGGAGGAAAACCTGCGTGCACACTGCGGCACCGTCATCGCGGTCACTCACGACCGCAGCTTCCTGGAGCGCATCGCCACCACGATCCTCGAGGTCGACCGGGATGAGTGCACCGTGCGCCGGTACGGCGACGGTTGGGCCGGCTACCGCGCCGCGAAGGCCGCCGCCCGGCGCGAAGCGGAGCAGCGGTACGCGGACTGGGTCGAGGAGGTGGCCCGCACGGAGGGACTGCTGGAGGCCGCTGGCAGGCGGCTGGCCGCCACCGGCCGCGACCCGAAGCAGGGCTTCGGCAAGCACCGCCGCTCCAGCGAGGCGAAACTCGGCGGCCAGGAGCGCTCGGTGCGAGAGCGCCTGGACCGGCTGCGGCGCAACCCGGTGGCAAAGCCGCCGGTTCCGCTCCGGTTCACGACGGCGCTGCCGGTGGCCGTCGGCGGCCCAGTCCAGGGCACGCTCGCCGAGCTCGACAACGTACGGGTCGGGGAACGGCTGCGCCTGGACGGGCTCCTGGCGATCGAGTCCGGAGGGCGTCTCCTTGTCACGGGCGAGAACGGCGCGGGCAAGTCGACTCTGCTTCGCGTTCTGGCGGGCGATCTGCATCCGGACGCGGGCACGGCGCGCCGCCCTGCCCGGATCGGCTATCTCGCTCAGGAACTGCCCGCGCACGCCACGCGGCTGCCGCTGCTCGCCGCGTTCGCCGCCGGGCGGCCCGGGTTGCCGGACGAGTACGTGGAACAGCTCCTGTCCCTTGGCTTGTTCCGCGAACAGGATCTGCGCGTCCCGGTCGCCGCCCTGTCCGTGGGACAGCAGCGGCGGCTGCAGATCGCGACCCTGGTGACCCGGCCCGCGGACCTCCTCGTCCTCGACGAGCCGACCAACCACATCGCTCTCGACCTGGTCGAGGACCTTCAGGCGGCGCTCGCGGCGTACCCAGGGGCGGTGGTAGCGGTCTCGCACGATCGCGACTTCCGTGCGCACTTCGAAGCCGAGCAGCTGGAACTGCACGCCGGACGCAGGTGCTGACCCGGTTCGGCCTGCCCCGCCCCGAATCGCTTGACATCCATCAATCCACTGAAACAAGGGATCCATGACCACTTTCCTGACACCACAACAGCGCGCCGACCGCACCGCCGCCGCCGTCGAGGCAGCCGTCGCCACCGGGCGCGGGCTCGGCCTGCCCGTCGCCGAGCCCACGGTGCTCCACGACCTCTTCTCGGTCGTCGTCCACCTGGCCCCCTTGCCGGTCGTGGTCCGGATTCCCACCGTCCTGCCCCGCCCGGACGACATGGCCGCCATCGCGCGCCGCCAGCAGGACGAGCTTGATGTCACGCGGTGGCTGGCCGACCGGGGAATCCCCGTGATCGCGCCCAGCCCGCTCGTGCCGCGCGAGCCCGTGCAGCGCGACGGGTTCTCGATGACGTTCTGGCCGTTCGTCGAGGAGGCTCGGGACAAGGAACCCGACTACGTGGCGAACGCCGAGAGTACCGCCGATCTGCACGCGGCACTGCGCGCATACCCGGGCCGTCGCCTGGAGTTCCTGTCCGCGGCCGACCCGGGGTTCATCGCGGACAGCCTCGCCGGGCTCGGCCAGCATCCCGACCTGATCGGAGCGGCCGAGCTCGACCGCGCCCGCCGCGAATGGCAGATCCTCGAACCCCTCGTACGCTCACGCAGCGCCTTCGAGAACCGGTTCCCCGGCGTCGACCTCCAGCCCATCCACGGCGACTGCCCGCCCGCGAACATCTTCCGCGCAGTGGACGGCGACCTCTACGCCGACTTCGAGCTGGTCACACTGGGGCCCGTCGAGTGGGACCTGGCCGCTCTCGGACCCGAACACGAAGCCGCCTACAACCGTGGCGCACGACGCAACGGCACGAGGCCGCTCGATGAGGAGGTCCTCGCCTTCGTCAACGCCCTGGGCGCGCTGCGGTTCATCGCCACCCTCGCCCTGGTCCCGCAGCTTCCCGAACTGATGGGATACCTCAAGCCCGCGGTCGACCGCTGGCAGGCGACGCCCTTCGCGGCCGACATGAGCAGCTGATACCGACCGACTGATAGCTGAGCCTGATACTCACAGCCCGTCGTTGGGTGGCGAGGCTGTCGGGAGATCCGCCGGGGCGTTCCGTAGGTCGATGCTCCGCGAACACGACAAGCAGGCCGCCACATCACACACCCGCAGGACGCTCAGGGTGTCCGGCAAGCCCGCAATCTCCCTCGACTTGAGCACTTGGTGGTGCAACGCAGCATCGTCCTCGCGCAGTGCGGCGTGGAGGGACAGCCAGAAGGACGGCGGTCGGCCGACAGCGCAACGAACGATACGGTCGTAGAGCGGAAGCAGTCTGGTGCGCTTGCGGGCCCGAAGCTTCCCGGCGATGACCCAGTTGGCTCCGTACTGGTCGCAGAGGAGGTGCCCGGCACGGTCCGCGGGTGAGCCGTCGGCCAGGACCGATGCATCGGCAACAGCCATGTCGGCATCTCTGGGAATCGCGTGCAGCAGATCGGACAACTGCGTGCCGAGAGGCCCTCGAGACTGGCCAGCGCAACAGGCGCCGGAACGGTGACGGACAAGGTCTGCACCGAGACCAGTTCCTCTGCCGTGGTCTGATTGGCTGTGTCCGGCCGGTCTCCCCCGCCGGCCAGATGCTCGAACCGGCTGCCGGTGAACGGGACCTCGCCGGGCGGCAGGCCGATACCGAAGTAACGCCGCAGATCCACGACGGCCTGAGGAACAGCGATGAAGGCATCCAACCGTTCCACGAAGGGCTTCGCAGGATCGACGAAAGGCACCACCTCCTCCTCTCTGTGCCGGTTTCCGACGGGGGAGTGCTCGCCGCCGTGCTATCCGAGATGGCCCTCTACGCCACTTTCTCCCGGAGATATTGGATGGTGCTGAAAGGGCAGGAATCGCGGCGGACAGGGACCGTACGACGTGAATGGGGAGTCGAGCACGAGGTACTGGCTGCTAACCCCTTGGCCGGGCGCTTCGGTACCCCGGTCGACGTAGCGTTCGTTTGACACGTCGAGAACGGCAGCCATCGCGCCGATCAAAGAGGAGGTGTGCAGCAGGCCGGAGACGGCGCCTTGGATGGAAGTCGTGCAGGAAGGACTCGGTGACCACCTGGATGGGAACGGAGTCGATCTGCTCGTAGGCCGAACGTGTCCCTGAAGGGCGGGCCTTGCCGGCATCGCCTCTATGGGGGTCCAGTCGCTGCGCACGGCGGCGATGGTGCCGTTGCCGCTGCCGCTCGTGGAAACGGTCTGCGGGTCGGCCGGCTGACGCGGTCGCCTCAGTGGACGGGGGCCCGCCAGGTCACCAGTCCTGGCCGGTCCGCCTCCGCGAAACCCACCGCGAACGGCTTGTCGTCGTCGTCCGTCACCAGGTGGATGCTGCACTCCGTCACGCTGTCACCCGGCGGGATCGTCCGGGCGACCCAGTCGGACGGACAGCTGGGGATCTTCGTGTCGAGGGCGAAGGGGGTCTTCCCCCGTATCTGCCGACCGCCCTCGGTGAGCAGGCGGACGCTGTCGGCCTGATCGGCGTAGAGGTCTTTCGACCCGGCGTTGGTGTAGGTGACCGACACGTAGTACGGGACGCCGCGTCGCTCGTTCTCGTTGAGGTCGAGGTCCAGGCCCGCGAGGTCGGCCGCGCTGCCCCGGCGTACGGACACCAGCGTGGCCGGCAGTTCGAGGACGCCGTTTTCGCGGGCGTCCCACCGGACGGGGACGATGTCGCCCGGCTCCGCCAGCCCTGCGGACGCCGCCTCGAGGCCGCCCTCGACGGGCCAGGTGGCGACCGCGCCGCCCTCGTCGAGGTAGCCGTCGGCGTTGTGTGTCAGCGACAGCACGCCGACGCCCTCGGGCAGCGCGTAGGTCAGGCAGGTGGTGTACGAGTCGCCGGGCGTCAGCGTCTCCGGCGCGGTGTCCGCGCAGGGCAGGTCGTCCCCGCCCGGCCTGCCGCCGCTGACGTAGACCTCCTCCCCGCGCGTCCAGTCGGTGCCGTTCAGGGCGAGGTTGCTGTCCGCCATGTAGGCGGTGGGGATCTCCTTCCGGCCGGTGTTGGTGACCTCGAAGGTGAGGTAGTGGGGGACCATGCCCTTCAGCTCCTCGTCCACACGCGCCCCCCGCATGTCTTCCTCCGAGCCCCGGACCAGACTCTTGACCGTGATCCTGACCTGGTACGACCGGTGGTCGGTGTCCGTGTGGACGACGTCCCGTGCGCCGGTCCGCACCGGCAGGTCCGTCCAGGAGGCAGGCCTCTCCGCGGCTCGCTCCACGGCCCCGCCCGCGCCCTGTCCCCCCCTGCACCCGGCGAGGAGGGAGATCGACGCCGCTCCCATGGCGGCCTTTTTGACGTAGCTGGACAGGCGCATGATTCCCTTTGCCGCACGATGATCCGGACCCACCGGAGGACCGACGCATCGTAGGACGTCACAGCGGAGGCCGAGGCGGCGGGTAGGGCCCGGCTTCCACGCCGCCCTGAAACGCGAGACGCTCCAGGGCGCCCACGACTACGGCGAGGCCATCACCTGCAGAAGAACTGTCTTCACCCGGCTTTCTTCCGCCAGTATGCGTTGAGCGCCACTCGGCGCCTGGCAGCCAGGTGCCCCGCTCAGGATGCGAGCACTGGGGGCAAGGGGTGCAACAGTCGTGTTGCACTGAGAAGAGTGACTGAATGTGACTTCTTCAGCGACCCAGAGTCATACTCCACCAGCCGAGGGGCTTGGTAGGAGTGCCTGCCGTCTTCTGCTGGAAGCCCGCCCTTGTCAGACCGCCGGGCGCTGTCGCCGCTGTTCTGGACGGACGTGAATCCGTACAGCCGGTTCGAGCTGGACATGAACAGTCGTCTCGATCTGGGCCTGTCCGTCCGGGCGCGGGAATCGTCCGGTCCGGCCGGGGACCGCTTGCCGCGCACGGTCCCTGGCCGGGGCTCACACGGTGAGGTGCCGCTTGGTGCCGGAGCCGTCGGCAGCCGCCTCGGGGGCGATGCCGTGCTGTTCTTCTTCGGGGCGGCCCTTCTTGGGCAGCAGGAAGGTGATCGCGAGGAAGACCACCAGCAGACATGCCTGGACGATCAGCGCGTGGTGGAAGCCGCCGGTGAAGTCACCGGTCTCGGCCCGGGCGAAGAACACCGAGCCGAAGACCGCGACGCCGATGGAGCCGCCGACCGCCTGGACCGCCGACAGGACACCGGAGGCGGATCCGATCTCGTCGTCGTCGACCGCGGCCAGGATGAAGCTGAACAGGGCGGCGATCACCATGCCGGCGCCGACGCCCGCCACCGCCACGCCGGGAGCGATGTCCCGGATCGAGAACGAGGCCGCGTCAAGGCCGTCGAGCTGGAACCACAGCACGGTCGCGCCGGCCAGTTGGACCAGCGGTCCGATCTGGAGCACCTTGCGGCCGATCCTGTCGGCGAGGAACGCGCCGCTGATGGCGCCGCCGATCGCGGTTCCGACGGCGAGGGGCAGGTTGCCCAGTCCCGCGTCACCTGCGGTGAAGTGATGGCCGATCTGGAGGAACAGGGTCAGCACGAGCTGGGTGCCGATCAGTCCGCCGAAGAACAGGGCGATGCCGCCGAGGCCGACGGTGAAGGCCGGCTTGCGCAGCAGGCCCGGGGTCACCAGCGGCTCACGGCCCGCGGCGGCCGTGCGGCGCTGCTGGAGGGCGAAGAGGGCGAACCCGATCACCGAGGCGGCCATGGACAGCCACGTCCACAGCGGCCAGCCGTTCTCCTGTCCCTGGTTCAGCGGCAGTACCAGCAGGGCGCAGGACATCACGACCAGGGCGGCGCCGGTCATGTCGACCCGTACCGTGCGGTCGCCGGCCTTCTTGGGTACGAACTTCGCGGCGACGATCAGTGCCGCGATTCCGATGGGCAGGTTGACCAGGAACACCGAACGCCAGCCCAGGCCGAAGATGTCGCCCTCGATGAGGAAGCCGCCCAGGACCGGGCCGATGATGCCGCCCAGGCCGAGGACGGGTCCGAAGATCGCGAAGACCTTGGTGAGCTCGGGGCCGGAGAAGTTCTCCCGCAGTAGGCCCAGGCCCTGGGGCAGCAGCATCGCTCCGGCGGTGCCCTGCAGCAGGCGGAAGGCGATCAGCGACTCGATGTTCGGCGCGATCGCGCACAACAGCGAGGTCGCGGTGAAGGCCGCAAGTCCGATCAGGAACATCCGGCGCCGGCCATAACGGTCGCCGAGCCGGCCGCCGAGTACGAGCCCGGCGCCCAGGGTGAGGGCGTAGCCGCCGATCACCCACTGCAGTCCGACGGAACCGGCACCGAGGGACTTCTCCAGGTCCGGCCCGGCGACATTGACGATCGAGGCGTCCAGGAGATCCATGATCTCCGCGACGATCATTACCGCCAGGATCAGCCATCGCCACCGGTAGGGCCCGGTCGTCTTGTCAGGGATGAGGGACGGATCACACACGCCAGCTACCTCCATGGTGAAGTAATTTTATGATGAAGGTAAAATCGGCACAGGTAGGTTGTCAAAACGGGCCGCGTAGACCGCACGGCAGGTGAGAAGGGTGGAGGATCGGCATGGAGGAAACCGTGCGCGACGGTGTCGCGGAGCAGCGTGAGCGGCTGATGGAGTCGCTGAGGATCTACGGCAGCCATTACGCCGAGCTCAGCCGTCGCTTCGCCGCCTGGCTGGGCCTGCACTCCACCGACGCGACCGCGGTCCTGGAGATCGCCGCCGCCGAGGAGCGCGGCACCCCCCTGTCACCAGCGCGGCTGAGCGAGCGAATCTCCCTGTCCACGGGCGCTACTACCGCGCTGTTGAACCGTCTCGAAGCGGCGGGGCACATCACCCGCGCTCGCGAGCACTCCGACCGGCGTATCGTCACTCTGCGCAGCGGCGGGCACATCCAGGAGCGGGCGGACGAGTTCTTCGGCCCGCTCGCCCACCGCCTCGATGCCGCGATGTCGCACTACCCACCGCAGTTCCTGGAACGGTTCGAAGCGTTCATGGCCGACCTGAACACCACCATGGACAGCCACCTCTCGGAACAGGACCCGGTGACATCGCGCTCCCTTCGCACCCCTGATGACCGGACTCCCTGACCGGCCCGCTCCCAGCCGCCCAGCCAGCTTCCCCTCACCACCCCGCTCATACTCGTCGCCGGGATGTCGGCCCGGACCGGTTCGGCGGTTCCCGCCCGCAGGGCGGCGAGGTGTTTGCGGACGACCCGGCGGCTGCCGACCGGCGTGAGGAGTGCCTCCCGAACGGCTGGGTTCCGGTCGACGACGCGATTGCGGCCGGAGCCGGGCCGACGGACGCGCGCCGACGGGGCCTCGCCGGAGGCGAGTTCCCACACTCCGACAGACACAGTGGCTGCACGAACACCGGCGGCAAGGGCGACGGCTCTGATCCCGCCGTGGCCGAGAGACTGGGCCGCTGCCTGTGTCAGCAGGCGACGCTGGCGCTCGTCAAGGTGCGGCGACACCGCCTGGACCTTGGCTGCCAGCGCGGCCCGTTTCCCTTCCAACCCGCTCACGGCAGACCAACGAATAACCGAGCGAAAAGCCACGAGTTAATGATCTGCACGCCCTGAGTAGGCGCCCCAGCCGATTCGTTGGCCGCGGTTCGGCCAAGGCAGGGGTCTCGTGCTCAGGTGCACGTCTCACGCTGCCCGCCCTCGCGGGCCGGCAGCGTGAGAGACCCCGGACGCTGCGGTCGGTCATTGAACCGCCCCCGTCCCGGTTGGAGTGGGCGTGGTACCGCCCAGGCCGTCTGCTGTTCACCTACGCCAGCTGCCCCGGGACACTTCGGCGGCGAGGTGGTCCCGGGGCGATGCGTCACTGGGCGGTCCAGCCTTCGTCGGCGGCCAGGAGAGCACCGGTGATGAAGGACGCCGCATCGGATACCAGGAAGGCGATGGACTCCGCGACCTCTTCCGGGCGGCCGATGCGTCCGAGGGGGTG
Source organism: Streptomyces lancefieldiae (assembly GCF_031845825.1). Classification (NCBI taxonomy): domain Bacteria; kingdom Bacillati; phylum Actinomycetota; class Actinomycetes; order Kitasatosporales; family Streptomycetaceae; genus Streptomyces; species Streptomyces lancefieldiae. Next base: position 37,704 of record NZ_JAVRFH010000016.1, read on the forward strand.
GGCTGCGCAGAAGGAGGCGAGCATCTCGCGGCCGTTGTCGACGACGCCTTCCCTGGACAACCGGCTTGGCCGCTGAGCCCGTATCCCGATGCGGACTGCTTCATCTTCCTCGCGGAGGACTTCCACTTCGGCAGTTCTGGCCACCCCGGGAAGGGTCTCTCTGCTGTTCGGTGAGGAACTCCTCGATGTCGCGGCCACGGAAGTCGACAAGGTTCTTGGGCCGCCGATCCGCAGGTCTGGCAAGGCGGTGGGCCCGGCCAGAGCCTGGGCCGAGCCGGGCTCAGGGTCCCGCGAGAGTGCTTCGCCGGCGTCCGGGTTCCATGCCCGACCTCGTCCAGGCCGTCGGCCGCGCGCTGCGTATCCAGCCCGCGAGAGCAAGGTCGTCTCCTCGTCGTACCGGTCCTTTTGGGCGGCGACAGTTCCCCGGGAAGACGCCGACGCATCGGCCGGTTTGGCAGACCTGCTTGGGGCCGCGTCCCGTGTGCTCGCTCTTCGCCCCGGTCACGGGCTCTCAGCCGCCGTCGGCACATGGTCGCCGGGTCCTCGGATCGGCGGGCAGCAGGTCCACCTCCTCGGCGGTGAGTTCCCGGTCGCCGATGACGTCGCACAGATCGCGGTACCAGCGGCGGGGCGAGAGATGGAGAGGGCCACCAGTGCGGTCGGGGCCCCAGTAGAGCACGGTGCTGCCGTCTACGGAGGCGCCCCTGAAAGCGTGCTGCACATGGGGTGTTCTGTCGCTCGGGCGGATAAGGGAGTAGAACGTTTCGTAACCGGGCTCGCCGATCCGGTAGATGCGAACGGCGTTGTTCGCAGCAACAAGGTAGCGGCCCTCGCCTTCCAGGAAACTTGCCACATACGGTGTGCCGTCCACCTCGGAAAGGCTGCGCAGGGGGCCGAGTTCCTTGTGGGGCGGGTCGCCGCGGCGCCACAGCTCGAAGATGGAGCCTCGGCGCAGGGTGGCGAAGTACTTTCCGCTGGGATCGAATTGGGCGGCGAGGATGTCGTCGCCGGTTTTCACCGTCTCGACGGTCCGTCCGGTGGCGACGTCGACGACCTGAATGCCGGGCCGGTCCAGGACGATGACGCTGACCCGGTTCGCCGCAGGGTAGGGGCCGATCCACAGTCGCGCGTCCTTGACGCCCCCCGCACGGGAACGGACCGCTACGGCGTCGAAGCGCGCGAGTCGCCTACCGGTGCGCGGGTCCCACTGCTCGACGACGGTTCCCGAAACGGTGACCAGTTTCCCCCCGCCATTGAAGAAGTACGTGAAGTCGTAGTCCGGCCTTGCGGAGCCGCCCTCGCCGTCAGGCAACTGCGGGGGTTCGGCTGTGGTGATCGTGGCGGTGCGGCGCAGGGTCGTCGCGTCGCGGACGGTAACGATGTTGGCGCCCTCGCGGGCGGCCACGAGTCGCCCCGTACGGTCGAGGGAGAGAGATTCACTGGCTTCGGGCACCCAATAGGGCTTGCGGCGCGGCACATCGGCGAGCACACGGGCGCTGAGCTTGCGCGTGTGGTGCACCTGCATACGGGAGCCGTCCGCCAGGACGGTGATCATGTGTTTGCCGTCACGAGTGAGGAGTTGCTGGCCGACCTCAATGAACCAGTTGCCGGGGCGCAGTTGGATGAACCCGATCTTCGACTCGTCGTGGCGGACGTAATAGAGCCTGCCGCCGGACTCCACGAGCCATGGGCGGCTCTCGCCCCACGCGTTGGACGAGGTGGGCAGGCCGTTGCGGGAGAGGACTTTGCCGTCCCGCACGTCCACGACTGTGAGGCCGTGGGAAGAGCGGAGGGCAACCCGGAAGCCGGAACTGTCGACAGACTCCACTTCGCAGGTCTGGGACGCGAAGTCGCTGTCCTTCTCATGGTAGGCGATGCCCTCACGAGCGCCGTCCGAAAGCCGGTGGACGCTGACCTCCGCGGTCTTTCCCCGCTCGTGACACACGACTACTCGCGTCCGGTCACCGGAGACACGGATCTCGTCGGCACGTACCGCGACCCGACTCCTGCCCGTAGCAAGGTCGAGCGTGAGCAAGCCGCTCTTCTCGCCCTGTCCTGGCGCTTTGAGGACGGACACCAGTAGTGTCCGGTTGTCGGGCGCCGGCCACACGTCGAACGTGTCCTTGGGGGCCAAGAGGTTCCCCGCGAGAGTGCCGTGCGGCCCACTCTCCAGGTTCCACCAGACGATGTTCTTGCCGACGCGGGCGAGGAGCTTCGTACCGTCGGGGGACAGCTCCGGGTCGAAGGCGCTCCGGCCCGTGCTGGTGCCCGGGGCTCGAGGGAGCCGGTGCAGCGCTCCGGCGGGCCGCTCCGCGTCCGGGCGCACCTCGAACCAGACTGCTTTGCCATCGTCCTGGACGTAGGCGGCCCGCTTTCCGTCGGCGGACACCGAGACTCCCGTGACCTCCCCGGTGGATGGCAACCGCACCGTGCGGAGCGGTCCGGTGAGGGCCCGCACGAACAGCGTCGCCCCGGAGCGCCTGGATGCGGCGAGTACCACGTCGCCGTCGCGGCTCATGTCGAAGAGCCTGTCTTTGAGGTTGCCCGAGAGCACCCGGTCGTAGAACGTGTACTGGAGGTACTGGCGCAGCAGTTCGTTCTCGGCTTCCTGCGTCGGAGAGGTGTCGTACGCGGCGAGGGAGAGGAGCGCGGCGCGGGCCGGGTCGGTGACCGTGTACTCCTGTGCGGCCACCTGGGCGAGGGCGCGGGATGCGCCGAGAGCGGCGCGTTCCTGGCTGCTGCGGCGTTCGACGACGTAGAGCATGCCGAGCACCAGGGCGAGGGCCAGGGCGGTGGTGAGTCCGGAGTGCAGGGCGCGGCGTCCGCGGGCGCGGGTGCGGCGGTAGGTCCGGCCGGTGGTCAGGTAGTCCCGCTCGGCCTGGCTGAGGGCCGCGTCGCGGTCGGGGAGCCACTGCTCGGCGCCCGCCAGCGTGGCGGTGGTCGGCAGGTGTGCGAAGGCGTGTTCCGCCTCCTGCCAGCGGTCCATCTCATGTCGTACGGTCTCCCGCCAGCCGAGGAAGGACCGGTCCTCGGCCACCCAGGTGGAGAGTTTCTCCCACTGGGTGATCAGCGCCTCGTGCGTGAGCTCGACGGTCTCGGTGCCCTCGGCTCCGCGGTCGGTGACGAGGAGGCGGGTGTGCGCGGCGAGCCGCTGGGCGATGCCCCACTGGTCCTCGTTGAGGTCGCCGCGGCGAGCGAGGCGCCGGGTGGCCACCGCTGCGCCGAGCGGCAGCCGGACCAACTGGGCGAACAGCCGACGGGCGTTCGCCTCGTCGTCCGGCGGCACGTGTTCGGCCCAGATCCGGTCCGCGTGGTTGCCGAGCGCGCCGGTGACACCGCCGAGTTCGTCGTACGCGCGGTGGGTGAGGACGCCGTCCACCTGCCGCTGCCACAGCAGGTCGAGGGTGAGGGCGAGGAGCGGCAGAGCGCCGGGTTCGGTGCCGGTGTCGGCGAGGATGCGTTCGGCGAGACGGGGCTCGTAGGAGACACCGGGGAGGGCGTCGACGGGGGCGGTGACGATCTCGCGCAGGCCGTCCGCGCCGAGCGGGCCGAGGGCGTGCAGGTGCCGGCCCGTGACCGGGCCGAGGTGCGGGTGGCTGAGGACGGGTTCGAGGAAGTCGGCTCGCAGGGTGGCGAGTACGTGGACGGTCGGCGGCAGGGCGTCGGCCCTGAACAGTACGTCGGCCAGTTCACGCACGGCGTCCGCGGGCTGCTGGAGAAGTTCCTCCAGTTGGTCGACAACAAGCAGGAGATGATCGCAGTCCTGGCGTGTGAGCAGGCGGTTCGTCGTCTCGGACAGGCCGTGGTGGCGCAGTTCGTCGGACAGTTCGGGGATGCGGGCCAGTCGGCGGGTCTCGGGCAGGCCGGGTTCCAGGAGCGGCAGCAGCGCGGAGGCGAGGGCCGCGAGGGGACTGCTTCCGGACGCGGGCCGCATGACGACGACGCGGGCTCCGCGCGCCCGCAGCCGGGGCGCCACACCGGCCAGCACGAGCGACGACTTGCCGGAGCCCGACGGGCCCACGACGGTGACCCACTGCTGCTGTGCGAGCGCTCGGGCGACCTTGTCGCTCTCGTTGCGTCTGCCATGGAAGACCGCCGCGTCGGCCTCCTCGAAGGCCTGGAGTCCGCGGAACGGCGAGGGTGGCAGCACGAGGGGGCCCAGTTCGGGCCAGGCGGCCGCCAGACCGTCCGTGGGGATCAGGTAACTGACGGGCGGCTGCCCCGACTCGGCCACCGTGACCATGCCGACCACACCCGCCAGGCGGTCGTCCCACACCGGCCCGCCGCTGAACCCACGCGACACCGGGTAGCCGCTGCCCACGAGATCTGCCTGCACCCAGCCGTCGGCCTGCCGCCCCCGCAGCACCCCCGCATGCCACACCCCACCGGGACGCCCTGCAGGCAGGCCGAATGCCCGTACCCGATGACCCCACAGCCGGTCCGTCGACTCGTCAACGTCGACCAACCGCACCGGCCCCGCCCCCGGCAACGGAGCCTTGAACCGCAGCACCGCCACATCCGCAGCACCGGAGTGCTCATCATCCGGCCCTCGAGGCGGCAGCCACAGCTCGACGACGGCGTCCGCCTGCGGCCCTCCGGCCACGAGAGGCAGGTCGACCGGGACACGTGCATCGGGCTCCGGTGGAGTGTCGGCCGGCGTGCCGAGAGCGGCCGAAACCACGTGCGCACAGGTCAGAGCTACCGTGTCGGACACCAGGAAGCCCAGGCCGACAGGTTCGCCCCGGCCGTCGCGGATCCGCAGCAGCGCCCGCTCCAGGGCCTTGGGCCCGATGCCCGCCGACCGCCGCTCCGACGCCGACCCCTGTTCCTCACCCGACGTCACTGCGCCCCCCGGACCGACGGCCGCCGCCAGGTCAGGGTCACCGTGAAGTTCGCCTGCCCGGTCGTCCGGGAGATCACCAGGTCGGCGTCGGCCGAGAGGGCCAGGCCGAACTCGACGCCGATCTCGTCAGGACCGTCCGGCATGTCGCGGAAGGCGTTGACGAAGTTCTCAGCGACGGGCCGGATCCCGGCGAGCATGTCGTTCAGTGACCGGGCTGCGCGCGCCGCGACCCGCCCCGGCCCGGCGACCCGGACCAGTCCGTCGGTCACCTCCTCGATCTGCACCCGGACCATGTCCGACATGCCCGTGGACATGGGTAGTTCGACCAGATATGCCATGCGTGCGTCCTCCTTCACTCGGGCCCTCGTCGTCAGCGCCCGCAGCAAGCACCCGGCCGCCGGTGCTACGGGCACGGTCGCCGTGTCCTCGCCTCCGCCGGCAGGTCGTCGCGTTCGTCGGCCGTGAACGCGCGGTGGCCGATGATGCGGCACAGTTCCCGTCTCCACAGGCCCGGATCGAGGGCGAGAGCGCTGCCCGGCTCCCCGAACGTCCAGAGGACCACGGTGCCCCCGTCGACGGACGCGTCCAGGAACTTGTACTCCTCCGATGCGCCGAGCACGTACGAGTCCTCGTAGCCCCGCTCGCCGAGCTGGTAGGTGTGTACCGCGTTGTCGGCGGCGACCAGGTAGCGGCCGTCGTCGAGGAAGGTGGCCCGGTAATGGGTGATGACTCCGTCGCCGATGGTGCTCAGCGGGCCGATCACCGTGCGCGGGTGGTCTCCGCGCCGCCGAACCTCGAGTCCCGTGTCGCGGCGCAGGACCGCGAAGTACCGGCCGTCGGAGGAGAATTGCACGGAAAGGACATCGCCCTCGGTGCGCACGCGGCCGGTGACCTCTCCGTTTGTGATGTCGACGATGCGGATGCCCGGCTTTTCCTGCACGAGCACGGACACCTTGTTCCCGTCCGGGTACGGGGCGATGGTCATGACCGCGTCCGGCTCGCCGTCGGGGCGCAGTTCACCGGCATCGAAGCGGGCGGTCTGTCGGCCCGTGCGCGGGTCCCACTGCTGGACGACGGTGCCGGAGACGGTCAGCAGGTGGCCGGTGTGGTCGGAGAAGTAGCGGAACTCGTAGTCCTGGTGGTAATTGCTGAGCGCCCCGCTGACGTCCAGGTCCCGGACCTCTCGGGTGTCGGGGCGGGTCGCCGGGGGCCGGACGGCGGTCACGGTGGTCACCTTCCGCAGCGTCGACGCGTCGCGGACGACCACGACGTTCCGCGCCTCACGGTCGGCGACGAGCGCGCCGTCGCCGTCGAAGACGGGCAGGTCGGTCCTCTCGGGCACCCAGTACGGCTTGGCGCGCGCGGCCTGCGCGAGGACCTGCCCGCTCCTCCCGGGGTCGGCTGGGTGGAGTTCGGTCCGGGATCCGTCCTCATGGACGATGACCGACCGCTTCCCGTCGGGAGTGAGCCGGTGCTGGCCGGCTTTCAGGAGCCGTCTGCCCGGCGTCATGTCCACGAAGGCGATCAGCGAGTCGTTCCGACCCATGTAATAGAGCTTGCCGTGCGACTCGGCGAGGCGGCCGATGGAGTGGAATTGCGTGGAGTCATACCCGAGCAAGGGCGCTCTGGAGATCACCTCCCCCCTGTCCAGGTCCAGGACGCGCAGTTCTTCACCCCATCTGAGCGCGACGCGCCGCCCGGTCTCGTCGACGGCGTCCAGCGTGCACCTGTCCGTGGTGTACGCCTCGTCCCGCTCGCGATAGGAACGGCCGGTCTCGGCGCCGTCGGAGATCCGGTGGCGGCTGATGACGGACTGCTCGTTCTCCTCGCGGCACACGACGGCGGTGCGGCGGTCTCCGGACAGGTAGATGTCCTGCACCCCGTACAGGAGCTGCGTGGCACGGCCGGTGCCCATGTCGACGGACGTCAGGGCCGGAGCGCCCGACGCCGTGTAGACCTTCATCAGCAGCGTCCGCCCGTCCGGGCCGAACGCGAGCGTGCCCATCATGTCCTGGGGCGCGGGCGCGTCACCGGCAAGTGTGCCGCTGTCCAGGTTCCACCACTTCAGATGATTTCGGACGCGTGAGGCGAGGGTGCGACCGTCCGCCGACATCGCGGGAACCACGTCAGGGTCCAGTCTCACGCCGGGCGCTTCGCTCAGTCGGCGCATCGGCCCGAGCAGACCTGCGGCATCCGTGTTCACGTCGAACCACACCGCCTTGCCGTCCGCCTGGACATAGGCGACGCGCTTCCCGTCCGCGGCCACCATGCCGTGCATGACCTGCCCGGTCGCGGGCACCTGGGCGCTGCGCACCCGCCCGGATGCGGCGCCGACATACAGGGTGGCCCGGCCGAGCTGGGAGACGCCGAGTACCACGTCGCCATCCGCACTGGCTCTGAACTCCCTGACGGTGCCCAGCACGCCGGACAGCACCCGGTCGTAGCCCTGGTGGCGCAGGTACTGCTTGAGGAGTTCGTTGCGCGCTTCCTGCGTCGGAGCGGTCTGGTGGGCGGCCAGCGCCTTCAGCACACCGAGGGCCGGTTCGGTGCGCGTGTCGTCCGCCGCGGCAACCGCCAGCGCGCGGGACGCGGCCTCCGCGGCACGTTCCCGGCTCTCCTCCCGAGTGGCGTAGAACGACAACGAGGCGACCACGACCAGCAACACGACGAGACCGATCGCCGAGAGCATTGCTCGTCGCCTGCGGACCCTCGCTCGGCGGTGGGTGTGGGCGGCATCCAGGTAGTGCCGTTCGGCGTCGGAGAGCTCCTCACCGCGTTCGTCCAGCCACTGTTCGGACCGGGCGAGTTGCAGGGGCGTCGGCAGCAGTTGCGGGGCGCGTTCCGCCTGCTCCCAGCGGTCCATGTCCTGTTGCAGTTCGGCACGCCACTCCAGGAAGGCGCGGTCACTGGTGGTCCAGTCGGACAGCTTCTCCCACTCGGCGATCAGGGCCTCGTGGGCGAGTTCCACGGTCTCGGTGCCCTCGGCGTTCCGGCCGGTCACCAACAGCCGTGTCCCGGCCAGCCGTTGCGCGACGCGCCACTCCCCGGCGCCCAGTTCGGTGCGCAGTGCCGTCCGCCGGGTGGGCGCGGGAAGGCCAGCCGGGACCCGGACGAGCCGGGTGAACAGCCGCCTGGCGGTCTCCTCGTCCTCCGGAGGTACGCACACGTCCCAGACCCGGTCGGCGTGCTTGCCCAGGGCGCCGCTGACACGGCCGAGTTCCTCGTACGCGCGGTGGGTCAGCAGGCCGCCCTCCTGCCGCTGCCACAACAGGTCGAGGGTGAGGCCGAGGAGCGGCAGCTCGCCCGGTCCCGGGCCGGTGTCGGCGATGATGCGCTCGGCGAGATGCGGCTCGTAGGACACCACGGGTACGGCGTCGACGGGGGCGGTCACGATCTCGCGCAGGCGTCCAGGGTCCAGCGGGGCGAGCGCGTGCAGGTGTCCGCCGATCTCCGGGCCCAGCCGCGGGTGGGCCAGCACCGGCTCCAGGAAGTCGGCGCGCAGCGTGATCAGTACGCGGACGGTGTCGGGCAGCGTGTCACCCGTGAGCAGGCCGGCGAACTCGTCCACGGCGGGCGGGGCGAGGCCGAGGATCTCCTCGAACTGGTCGACCACGACGAGCAGTCGACTGCCGCGCCGCAGGTGGAGCAGCCGGGCCACCGTGTCCGCCGGGCCGTGGCGGCGGAGCACATCGGCGAGTTCCGCGATCCGGTCGGGCCGCTCGGCCTCGGCCAGGTCGGATTCCAGCAGCGGCAGCAACGCCGCCGCGAAGACAGTGAGCGGGGCGCTGCCGGGCATCGGCCGCAGAACCACCACCTGGGCGCCGTGCGCGCGCAGCCGGGGCGCCACTCCGGCCAGAGCCAGCGACGACTTGCCGGATCCCGACGGCCCCACGACGGTGACGCGGCGCTCGGCGGCCAGCGCCCGCGCCACCTCGTCGCTCTCCGCCTGCCGACCGTGGAAGAGCGCCGCGTCGACCTCCTCGAACGCCGAGAGGCCCCGGAACGGCGACGGAGGCAGCGCGACCGCGCGCAGTTCGGGACAGGCGGCCAGCAGACCGCTCGTGGGGATCACGTAACTGACGGGCGGCTGCCCGGACTCGGCCACCGCCACCATGCCGACCACGCCCGACAGCCGGTCGTCCCACACCGGGCCGCCACTGAAGCCCCGCGAAACCGGATAGCCGTCACCGGCGAGATCGGCCTGCACCCAGCCGTCCGCCTGCCGCCCCCGCAGCACACCCGCATGCCAGACCCCACCGGGACGACCGGCGGGCAGCCCGAACGCCCGCACCGGGTGCTCCCACAGCTCGTCCGCCTCCACCAACTGCACCGGTCCCGCTCCCGGAAGCGGCGCCTCCAACCGAAGCACGGCGACATCGCCCACGACGACATCGTCGCGGCCGGGGAAAGACTCGCGCGCGGCGGGCACCGAGGACCCCCGGTCGGGTGCCCGCGGCGGCACCCAGTCCTCGACACCGGCCGTTGTCACAAGCACGCCGCCGTCGCGCTGCGGGGCGGGCACGAGGGGCAGGTCGACCTGGATCCGGGCGGAAGCGGGAGGTGCTGCGTCCCCCGTCGTGCCCAGGGCCGCATGGACCACGTGCGCGCAGGTCAGGGCGAGCGTGTCGGAGACCAGGAAGGCAACACCGACGGGCTGCCCGCGGCCGTCACGGACACGCAGTACGGCCGCGTCCAGGGACTGCGGGCCCGGGTCTACCGTACGCTCGGGCGGTAACCCGGGCACCGTCATTCCGCCGCGTCCGCTGCTGGTTCACCGGACGACGGATCGCGCCAGGTCAGGGTGACCTTGAAGTTGGCCTGACCGGTGGTCCGGGAGATCACCACGTCTGCCTCAGCCGACAGGGACAGGCCGAACTCCACGCCGATCTCGTCGGGTTGCCGTGCCATGCCACGGAATCCCTCCACGAAGTTCTCCGCGACCGGGCGAATCCCGGCGAGCATGTCCTTCAGCGACCGGGTCGCCCGCGCCACGACCTGCCCGGGACGAGCGACCTGGACCAGCCCGTCCGCGGCTTCGTCGATCTGGACCTTGACGATGCCGGTCGCGTCCGACGGACCGCGTCCGGCCCCCTCGCCACCCGTTCTGTTACCGCCAGCCCCGGACACGGGCAACTCGACCAGGTATGCCATGCTTCCCCCTTCGCGACACCTGCCACGCTGGCCCCGTACCCTAGCGATTTCGACGGCACGTCGGGGCCGAACCGTCTCGAACCATCCCCGCACCGTGCCGATCTGGCAGTACGTCGACGAAGCATCGCGGCGCTGGCCCCGCTCGCGCCCACCTTGGAGGAGGCGATCCCGGGTTGGGCCGCCGCCTGCTGATCGACGGCACACGCGTCCCACAGCGCTGCGCCGGCCTGGCTACGGAGACGGACTCCTACCCTCTGCGCAGCAGCAGGTCCCAAGCCGCGTCATAGGGTACGGAACCGCAGCGGGGGCCAGGAATACGACGGGACCACGAGCGACCGAAGCGACCGAGTGTCCCTGTCGGCCCAGACCCTGCTGCGGTTCTCCACGACCCGTGACCCCGCGCAGCCGGCGGCCTTCATCAACCTCCGCGTCCTCGACCCCCACACGCCCGCCGGCAACGCGGCATCGAGGCCGCCCGTCATCCACAACCGGATGCACCGCGCCCTGAAGATGCCCGTCACCTACCGGGTGTCCAGGCAGCGTCCGGCTGCGGCAAGGGCGAGGGCCTCCTCGACGAGGACCCGCACCTGGGGGTCTAGCCCGTACTGCGCACCTCGGCTGGAGCCTGCTACCTGAGGAAGCGCCCCCACCAACCACGGCATCGTCTCCGGGCGGCCACGGGCAGGGTGGCCGACGAGTAGAACGGCTGAGTTGACATTCCCGCCCTCAGGTCTTCCGCGAAAGCCATGCCGCTTGAGAATGCCGTGGGGCAACGTTCTCAAACGACATGGCACGCCAGCCGGTCACCAGCCATCCACTCGCCGGATGAACTGCGACAGGACAGCGAGGCGCCGGCAGCGCGGACGCCGCCCTGGCGATGGTCTTCAAGCTCGTCGAGTCCGCGCGGGCCCGCTGGCGGGCGGTGCACGCTCCCCGTCTCGTCGCTCTTGCCCGCGCCGGAGCCCGCTTCGTGGGCGGTCACCTTGACGAATGCGCCGAGCCCCTCGCGGAGTGATCGAAGCCGCGAGGATCGGAGCGTCCGTCAGGCATGGGACTACTGCACGCGGGGCTGCGGGGTGTGCGCGCGCAGGGCTTCCGTGAACCACGTGAACACCGGTGCCAGGCTGGGCGGGACGGGCCATCCGTTGATGACGGCCAGCAGGTGCCAGTAGCGTTCCGCGCGGGGGTCGCCGGCGATCTCCAGGCGTGTCAGCAGCCAGTGGCGCAAGTCGGCGTCGTCGGCGCGGCTGAAGGTTTGCGCGTAACGGGCGGTAAGGGCGTCGATGATGGGTGCGGCCTCGGCCGAGGCCGGAGCGATGCCGGCATCGAGCGCGTGGCCGACGCTGTCGCGGACGGTCTCGGTGAGGTCGTGGTGCAAGCCGGTGACGTCGCCTTGGGCACGCTCGGCTGCCTGGTACTCCGCCATGCGGCGGACGGCGGCGCGGAAGTCGGGGTCCTGAGTGAGTTCGGCGAGTTCCACCCAGGCGTCGACCTGATGGGGTTCGGGGTCATCCGGCAGCTCGGGCATGGCCGAGCGCATCATGTCGACGAAGTCGGCGTTGGCGTCGAACCCGCCGAAGGTGTCGTCGATGAAGTCGGTGATGAGGCGTCGGCGTTCGTTGTCGGAGAGCTTGGCAAGCTTGTGCATGAGATCCATTTCGTCGGGGGTGGAGCCCCGTTTGGCCACCGCTCGCAGCACCGCGCGCCGGAGTCTGAGGGTGCGGATCTGCACCTCCAGGGCGTCGGCGTGCGCGGCCGCGACCTCGGGCACGGAGACCTCCCGGTCCAGCACCTGCCGGATGACAGCAAGGTCGAGCCCCAGGTCACGCAGGGTGCGTACCAGATCCAGACGCGCCAGTGCGCCGATGCCATAGAGACGGTAGCCAGCCGGGCTGCGGTCCGTCGGCGGCACGATTCCGGTGTCGGAGTAGAACCGAATGGTCTTGACCGTCAGGCCGGTCCGCCGGGCCAGGGCCCCGATCGTGAAGAGCGTGTCGCCGTCCATGCCTGCACCTTCGTGCCTCCCCCTACGGGAGACTCAAGCCCAGTCTCCCCGCTGGCGCTTCCGCCCCACTGGGGGCGCCGATCCACAGGTCTCGGCAATTACTCGAGCGGTGCCCCGACGCGGTACAACAGGTCGTACCAGTACCCGATTGGGCCCGCTCCAGTGCACGCCGCTGCCGGCGGCGTCCGGCACAGTGAGCTCGACGAATCCCATCGATTACGCAGCACGTAGCACCAGGGCCAGACCGGTCCGGATGAGTGGGAGATCACCGACTGGCGCACTGGGGAACCCTTGCCCGTGGGAACGGCGGTCTCCACGCCCACGACGCCGCCGGGCGGCGTCTCGACCAAATCCCTCCATCTCTTGCGAGGGCGGTCGATGCGCCGGTACCGTCCGGTTACCAGTTGGGGGGCACGTCGGATCCGAAGCCACCACCGGCCGGGCGCTTCTCGAAGTGGAGATGAGGGCCGTTGGCGTTCCCGGTGGAGCCGACTTCGCCGACCTTCTGGCCGGCCTTGACGGACCCCCCGGTCACGGTCCGCTCGGAGAGGTGGCAGTAGTAGTAGTCGAATCCGCCGGAACGCAGCACGAGGAAGTCACCGAAACTCTTGTCGTGTCCGATGCGGACTGTGCCGCCGAGTACGGCGACGCACGGCTTGCCCTGCGGAGCGGCGTAGTCCGCGCCGGTGTGGTACCCTAGACTCCAACGAGAACGAGGTCCCTTCATGCGATGGGGCGTAGTGACACCGTGTCCGGGGACGGGAGATGCGACGTTTCTGCCGACAGGCGCGGTCGTGGTAGCGGGAACGTGCAGCCTGTCCCAAGAGGTCTTGCCGGGAATGCCGTCGGCGTCGGCACCTTCGAACTTGAGCTTGCGCTGCCATGCGGCGAACGACTGTTGATCGACATCGGTCCACTCGGGACCAGGACCTGTCCGGTACTTCCCGCATCCTTCCGCCACCAGGCGCCTGCCCATGGCGGTGATCACGGGGCTCTTCTGTCCCTTGTGAAAGAATGCCCTTCCGGGGAAAGGCGCCTGCGTCGCCATAACCTAGCCTCCTTTCAGTAAGGGGCCGGATCAAGATGCGGATTCGCCTGTTGTACGCGCGCGATGTCGCCGTACCGGCGCCAGATGTAGTTGATGGACGCCGCGACGTTGGCCACCGGATCGTAGATTCGGTCGGACGTGCCCACCTGGTGGTTCTCAGCGAACGTATCGGGGATCAACTGGGCGTAGCCGCGTGAGCAGTTGAGCCTGGCGCCGTCCGCCTGCACCGGGCCTGTCGCGTTTATGTCGTCCTCGTTTACAGCGTTCGATTTGAAGGACGACTCGCGAAACATGAGAGTGAGCAGGTTCGCTCCGTTGCCGACCCCCGTAACCCAACTCCTCGGCGCACCGGTCCTGTCGCATGCCTCCTCGGCGAACGCCCGAGCCGTATCATCATCGACGGCCACTCCCGAGTTCATCGAGAAGCGCACGGAATTTCTGGGGATGGCCCCGGGATGTCGGCAGTCCACAGTGAATCCGGATCTGGCGCCAAGCTTGGACAGTGAGGAGCAGCCAGGAAACCCGTCGGCAGCCGATCCGGTGAATCCCAGCATGCGCTGCCACGCCGCGTAGGCCGATCTCGTCTCCTCGCCGAAGACCCCGGTGGCACCCGCGGGGATACTCACCCCTGCTGCGATCAACGCCAATTGGGTGGCCTTGACGTCATCGTTGCGTTTACCGAACCGTACGTTGGAAAGGGAAACCATGATACCTCCCTCGACCGCTGGAGGTGAGGGTGTACTGGTTGGCTCGGCAGCGCATCCGCACGAAAGCTGTACTTCCACCATGCGCCTCACGGAAACCGCTCGCAACCGGTAGGCGACGGGGAACGCGGAAGCAGGCCATTTCACTACGATCGCGGAATGTTTGAGTACCACGGGTCGATCGCGGTCAGGGATACCGCAGCAGATGACGACGATGAGCCTCGGCTGCAGCAGATCGTCGATGAGCTTCGCTTACACATCGCCCAGCCGGACAGCCCCTACCTGCTGGACCTCGGATGGATTCACGGCGAGCCGTTCGTCCACCTCGGCGGTATTTCCCCATCACCGCTCGTCACCTGCCATCGTCGAACTGGAGGATCTGTGCGACGAAGGGCGCGGCGCCGTCGGACAGCTGGGCACTGTTGCCGACGGTGACCCCGCCCGTCGGGCCGGAAGCGCGGTGGCAGCACGGCGAGGCTCTCCTCGCTCACGCCGGTGCGTGGGCAGCCGTCACCGCCGTACCGGAGGTCGGCGGTGTTCTCGGCGGCCGGACCGACGCAGATGTAGGGATCGGGGAGGCCGCCTTGCTCTCGCGGATCGCTCCAGGGGCCCCGCCCCTGGGCCAGAGCGTCGAACGGTGCGCTGGCCGGCCTTCTTACTGACTTCGGCTCTTCAGGGTGAAGCTGGGTCGTCCGGGCCGGGCCGGTTCCGGCTATGAAGCCGTCGAGGGTGTGCGGCCGGCGCTGAAGGCGTTTGAGCCGGTTGCGTACGAGGGCTCGCCCCGCCCGCTCGCTCGCCCCCTCAGGCACACAGGTCTCACCCCTGGGGCGCCTCCCCGAAGTCGGGGATGCGCAACCGGGTGCCGCCCTGCCGCGCGGACTCGTGCGCCACAATGCCCGGCAGCGTGTAGCGAGCGGCCACCCACGCATTCACCGGCGGCAGCGTCCGGGTGAGCACCGCGGTCACGAAGTCGTCCACCAGGAAGTGGTGGCTGCCCTCATGGCCGTTGTGAAGCTGGTCGAACTCCCTGGGCAGTCGGGCCCGGTCGTGCACCGGTGCCGACCCCGAAGTGAAGGCGGCCCGCAGCTCCGGCGCTATGTGTTCCAAGGACTGGTCGTCCGGGGACAGCGTCGGCTTGGGCTCGAGGAGTCCGCTGATGTCCACGACACCGTTCTTGTCCTGCCACAGCGCAACGGTCGCCAGCTGCTCCATGCTGGCCTCCGTACCGAAGAAGCGGAAGCGTGATTCGCGGATGTGCGAGGGGTAGCCGACTCGCCGGAACTCGTTCGTCCTGAACGATCCGCCGCCGGCCACCTCGAACAGGGCGGTCGCGTTGGACACGTCGTTGTCGAAGTCGCTGACCGCCCGGTCGAAGACCCCGTCGCCGCGCTCGTCACGCACGCCGATGGCCGAGACGCTGACCGCGTACGTCTGCCAGGCGCCGAGGACGCCGCCGACCGAGTGCGTCGGGTACAGCAGCGGCGGATAGCTGGCCGTGGCCTTCCACTTCTCGCCGCCGCTGTACTGGTACGCCTCGTAGAACCCCAGGTCCATGTCGTGGACGTAGTCGCCCTCGGCGTAGAAGAGCCGCCCGAAGGCGCCCCTGGCGATCTGGTTGCGGGCGTGCACCGTCGCCGGGTTGTACTGGCTGGTCTCGCCCATCATGTACGTCAGTCCGGTGACCTTGACCGCCTCGATGATCGCGGTGATCTCCTCCACCGTGATCGCCATGGGCACCGCCGAGTACACGTGCTTGCCCGCCTGAAGCCCCTGGAGCACCAGCGGGCCATGGGTCCAGCGCTGCGTGAAGATCGCGACGGCGTCGACCGCCTTCGACTCCAGCATCGCCTTGTACGACGGGAAGGTACCGGCGAGTTGCTGGGTCGCCGCCAGGTGTTCGGCCCGCTCGGCCAGGAGGTCGGTGACGTAGACGTCACCGACACCGGGGTGGGCCTGGAAGAGCGTGGCGAACTGGCCGGCGAACTGGCCGGCTCCGACGATACCGAGGGAGAATGTCATGGAACGGCGCCTTTCACTGGCCGAGGAGGAAGTTGATCTGCTTGTTCGTCTTCGTCAGGTCGGACACCGGAGCGCCATTGGTGTAGATGTCCTGCATGGTGGGGCGCATCAGTGCCAGCACGTCCGCCGCGTAGTTCGTGATCGGGAAAGAGAACGTGGTGAAGTGCTGCCTGTCGGTGACCGGTCGGGTGAAGGCCGTGACGTCGATGCCCTTCTTCGCGTAGGCGCCGACGGCGGTTCGGGTGCCGGCCCGCGTGGCCGGGAGGACGATCCCGTACCGGCCGACTGTCTCCTGACAGGCATCGGAGGCGAGGTACTTGACCCATGCGCGGGCGCCTTCCTTGTTGCGGGCGTCCTTGGTGATCGAGTCGGCGAGCCCGTTCATCATGGTCGCCCGGCGCCCGGTGGGCCCGGTGGGTGTGAAGGCGGTACCGACCTCGACGTCTTTGAGACCGGCGTACGTCGAGAGCATCCACGCCCCGTCGAACGCGAGCGCGGCCCGTCCCGACGCGATCTGGGCATTGGGCGGATTGGCGCTGTCCCCGTAGTCGGTGAAGGGTGCCAGATATCCCTTCTCCGCCAGGCCGAAGTACCACTTGATCACTGACTGGAAGGTCTTGCTGTCGTATTGGTACTCGGTTCCCCAGCGCTCGCGGTCGGTGTAAGTCCAGCCGATCGAGGCGGTGAAGGGACTCCAGGTCGTCTGGCCGTCGGCGTCGCCCGCCCCACCGGTGGCGAGGCCGTACGTCACGACGTGGCGCTTGTCGAAGCCCGGTTCGTCGCCACGACGTCCCTTGCTGTCGACCGTCAGACGGGCGACCGCCTTCTCGAAGCTGCCGCCGTCCCTCGGGTTCCAGGACAGGCTGTTCAGGTCCGCCGCGGACAGGCCGGCCTGCTCCGTCCTCTTCTTGTCGTAGAACAGCGCGACGGTGTCCCAGTCCTTGGGTGTGCCGTAGCGACGGCCGTCCTGGCCCGTCCAGTTGGCGGCGAGACCGCTCTGGTACGCGGAGTCGTCCAGGCCCAGGCCGTCGAGCGGTTCCAGGACGTCCAGGTCCGCCAGCTGGCCGAACTTCTGGATGTGGTCGGTGAACACGTCCGGCTGCGTGCCGGCGATGAAACCGGCGGTCAGCTTGGTCCAGTAGTCGTTCCAGCCCATCTGGGAGATCCTCACCCGCAGCCCGGGGTGCTGCTTCTCGAAGCCCTTGGCGCACGCCTGGTACGCGGGAAGCTGGTTGGGGTCCCACAGCCAGTACGTCACGGTGTCCGACGAACCTCCCGCGCCGGCGCCCTGCGCGCAGCCGGTCACCAAGGTCAGCGCCAGGCCCAGCGTCCCGGCGCACGCGCCGCGCCACAACGCTCTCGTACGAAATCGCATGCGACGTCCTCTACTTGATCCCGGTGAAGCCGATGGAGCCGACGATGCGGCGTGCGAACAGGCCGAACAGCACGAGCATCGGAAGTGCGGCGATGAGCGTCGCCGCCATCAGACCGGACCAGTCGGTGCCGGTCTGCGGCGTCTGCGCGCGGAAGACGGCGAGCGCCACGGACAGCAGGCGTGAGCTGTCGCTGTAGGACACCAACAGCGGCCAGAAGTAGTCGTTCCACGACGTGATGTACGTCAGGATGCCCAACGTCAGGACCGGCGTGGACGCCATGGGCAGCAGCACCCGGAAGAAGATCCGCACCTTGCCCGCGCCGTCGAGCAGCGCCGCCTCCTCGACCTCGCGGGGCACGTTCATGAAGAACTGCCGCAGGAAGAACACCGCGAAGGGCGTCATGAACATCGTCGGCAGCGCGATCCCCAACAAGCTGTCCACCAGACCGAGTTCCTTGATGAGTACGAAGTTCGGCAGCAGCGTGAAGAGGGCGGGGACCATCAGCCCCGCGAGGAACAGCCCGAACACCGCGTCCCTCCCCTTCCACCTCAACCGTGAGAAGGCGTATGCGGCCATCGCGGAGAAGAACACCTGGCACACCGTGATCAAGGACGAGACGATCAACGAGTTCAGCAGATAGCGCCAGAAGGCGAGCCCGCCGCCCGAACCGCCCTGGGCGATGGCCTCTTCCGTGGACTGCAGGCCCAGCGCCCGCTCGAACCCGCCGAGGGTGAAGTCCACGGGCAGCGGATCGGCGGGGTGGGCCGCGAGCCCGGAGTTCGTGGACAGTGCGGTGCGCAGGATCCAGTAGAAGGGCAGCAGCGTGATGAGGGCGATGACGCCCATCACGGCCCACGCCACGACGCGTCCCGGCGACAGCCTGCGCCCCGGTGCCGTCCTGGCCGGCGCCGCCGTTGCGGTTGATGTCATTTCAGCCATGTCTCGTCGCTCCCGTCAGCCGAGGTCGGTCCGGCCGGCCCGGGTGATCCTGTACTGGACGAAGGTGATCAGGCTCAGCACGACCAGCAGGGCCACCGACATCGCGGACGCGTAGCCGAACTGGAAGCGGCCGAACGCGGAGCCGTAGATGTAGAACTGCAGGACGTTCGTCGCGTTGGCCGGTCCCCCCGCGGTCGTCACCGCGACCGTGTCGAAGACCTGGAACGAGCCGATCACCGTGATGATCAGGACCACCGCGAGAACCGGCCGCAGCAAAGGCATGGTGATGCGCCAGAACATGCGCCACTCCCCCGCGCCGTCGATCCGACCCGCTTCGTACATGTCGTCGGGGATGGCCTGCAGCCCGGCGAACAGGAGCAGCGCGGTGTAGCCCGCGTGCCGCCACACGTTGATGAGTGCGATGGTGGGGATCGACCACGTCTTGTCGTTCAGGAACGGGATGTGGTCGAAGCCCAGTGCGCCGATGACCTGGTTGCCGATGCCGAGCTGGGTGTCGAGGATCCAGAGCCAGACGATGCCGGCGACCACGTTCGACATCAGGTAGGGCGTCAGCACGATGCCGCGCAGCGTCGCCGACCGGGTCAGCCGCTGCAGCAGCACGGCGATCGTCAGCGCGGCCACCGTCTGCACGGCGATGTTGATCACCACGTACTCGACGGTGACCTTCAGCGAGTCCCAGAAGAGCGGGTCGTGGACCATCCGGTCGTAGTTGTCGAGCCCCACCCACTGGGGCGGGGTCAGCAGGTTGAAACGGGTGAAGCTCAGATAGACGCCGCGCACCGTCGGCCAGAGCAGGAACACCAGGAACCCGAGCAGGGCGGGGGCGATGAACAGCGCCGCGAGCCGTCCGTCACCGCCGCGCTCGCCGCCCGAAGGCGGGCGCAGCGGAGGGCTGTGGGGAGCGGTGGGCATCGGGACGACTCCTCTTCGCTGGATGTCGGGACTTACTTTTGCTGCCAAACAATCCCGTCGTCAAGAGGTTGACCAACACCTTCCGAAGCCGGGAACTCGCTCCGTAGAATGACCTCGTTGCTTTTCCCACGGAACAAAAGGAGGAGGCCGCGATGGGCTTGGGCCCGGACGGTTGGCTGCCACTGAGCCCTGGCGAGCGGTCGGTGGCCATCGAGGTGCTTCTGCACGGCCCGCTCTCACGCACCGAGGTGGCCCGCCGCCTGGACCTGTCCCAGGGCAGTCTGACCCGTCTCACGAAGCCACTCATCGAGTCGGGCCTCCTGGTGGAGACGCCGGACTCGAGAGCCACGTCTCAGGTACGTCAGGGGCGGCCGTCACAGCCCCTCGACGTCGTGACCGACTCGCTGTCGTTCGTGGGCTTCAAGATCACGCAGGACATGGTGTACGGCGTCGCCACGACCCTGCGCAGCGAGGTGGTCATGCGTCTGGACCGTCCGCTCACCACACACGAACCCACCGAAGTCGCGGACCTGCTCGCGGCGATGACGGACGAACTGGCCCGCGAGCACCCCGCCGTCGCCGGGCTGGGCATCGGCGTGGGGGGCTCGGTCAGGGACCGCGCCGTCGTCACGGAGTCCGGCTTCCTGTCCTGGCGCGATGTACCGCTGGCGGATCTCGTCCGGGACCGTACCGGCCTGCCGGTCGTCGTCGACAACGACGTCGCCGCCCTCGTCGAGGCCGAGAACTGGTTCGGGGCGGGCCGTGGCCTGGAACGCTTCGCGGTCCTCACCATCGGCGCGGGCATCGGCTACGGCCTCGTCCTCGGCGGGAAGCACGTGCCCAGCCACGGCGAGGACCGCGAGTTCGGCCGGCACTGGGTCATCAACCCCACGGGGCCGCTCACCCCGGACGGCGAACGGGGCAGCGCCGTGTCCCTCCTCACCATCCCGAGCATCCGCTACCAGGTCCGGGCCGCCCTCGGACGCGACCTGTCCTACGAAGAGATCCTCTCCCGCGCGGTGGACAACGACCCCATGCCCGCGCGGGTCGTCGACGAGGCGGCCCGCGCGCTCGGCACACTGCTCGCCCAGATCGCCAACTTCGCGATGCCGCAACGCATTCTGCTCGCCGGGGAAGGCGTCGGCCTGATGGACGTGGCGGGCCCGATCGTGCACGAGACCCTGCGCCGCGGTCGGCACCCCCTGGCCGCTCCCGTCGATGTCGTCACCCGGGTCTCCGACTTCCACGACTGGGCCCGCGGCGCCGCCGTGCTGGCCATCCAGGTCCTCGTGCTCGGGATGAAGGAGACCGCATGAGCTCTCCCGCAGGTCGTCGGGACCGCTGAATGCGGCAGACTCCTCGGATGCGCGTGGACTCCGCTCGGATCGCCGCCGCGTTCGGCCTGGGCCGCCCATTGGGGCCGTGGCGCTCGTTGTCCGGCGGTGGCCACCCGTCGGACAGTCATGTGCTGACCACCTCCCGAGGGCGGTGGACGGTTCGGGCGGGCCGGCTCACCGACTGGCATCACCAACAGGCACGGCGGGTGCACCGATCGGAAAGCGCGGCCTGGAACGCCGACATCCGGATGCCGCGGCCAGTCGTTCCGCCCGCCCCGTCCGTCGGCTACGGGCACACGCCGGGCGGGGACGTCTCGGTGCGGGTGAGCGCGTGGCTGGCAGCGGCAGGACGCGCAGCGCACCGTTCGCGCCGCGCCAGACGGAGACCACCTTCGCGATCCGGTATGCGCGGGCGGTAACCATGGCGGCGACAGCCGCGTACTCCGCGCAGAACCCGGTTCCCGACCCGGTGTCGATGCACACCCCCGAATACGGACGGCTGGTGTCCGACAAGCGTCGAGGCCACGTCGCCGATGAGCCGGTCGCCCACACGGTACGGCTTCGGCACGGCCGCGGCGGTCGTGATCAGCGCGTCATCGGCAGGGGCGCTCACGCGGGCGCGGGTCCCGTCGTGCCGCGTTGCACGAAGTGGGCGCTCGGAGACCAGCGTTCGACCATGGGGCGGTCGTCGAGGCAGTCCAAGGCGGCTTCCGCGACCTGTACTCCGAAGTGGTGCACGTCGACGGTCATGGTGGTCAGCGGCGGGGATGCCAGTCGGCACAGCGTCGAGTCGTCCCAGGCGATCAGTGACAGGTCGGCCGGGATCTCCAGGCCCAGGTACTTGGCCGCGGCGAGACCGGCGCCCGCCATCACGTCGTTGTCGTAGAGGATCGCCGTGGGCCGGGAGGACCGCTTGAGCAGTTCGGCGGTGAGCTGTTCACCGGACTCGGCCGTGTAGTCGCCCTCGACGACCACCGCCTCGATCCCCGCCTCCCGGCATGCCTCCCGCTGAGCTGCCGTACGAGCCTGGGTGTGCAGGAGGTTCGGCGGTCCGGCGACGCGGGCGACGACTCGGTGTCCGAGTTCGGCGAGCCGGGCCACGGCGTCGCGGACCGGGCCGCCGTCGTCGGTGCGCACGGACGGCAACTCGGGGTCGTACGGCCAGGTGCCGACGAGGACCGCCGGCAGGCCGAGGTCCTGAAGGACGGCCGGCCGGTCGTCGCCCTCGGTGAGGTTGACGACGGCCACCGCGTCGACCAGCCCTGCCTCGGCCCACCGGCGATAGGCGGCGATCTCCTCCTCGTACGTCGCCACCACGTGGAGCAGCACCGACATGTCGCGCGTCACCAGGCGTTCTTCCATCCCGGCGATGAACTCCATGAAGAAGGGCTCCACGCCGAGCAGACGGGTCGAGCGCGCCAGGACGAGGCCCAGGGCGC
This sequence comes from Streptomyces lancefieldiae, assembly GCF_031845825.1. Lineage (NCBI taxonomy): Bacteria > Bacillati > Actinomycetota > Actinomycetes > Kitasatosporales > Streptomycetaceae > Streptomyces > Streptomyces lancefieldiae. The sequence goes on from NZ_JAVRFH010000016.1 coordinate 59,498, forward strand.
CCGGCTGGGTGCGGTCGCGGTGGGCAGGAGTCATCCGATCTCCGGTGTGGTGTGGCAGAGGCTGTTCACGGAACGCAGCACGGGCGGTGCAGTCAGGACAGCCGGGTCGAGGGTGTGGCGGGTGCGGACGTGGAAGGAGTGGGTTTCGCCCGGCAGCAGGGTGACCAGCATGTCGTCGACGAGCGCGTCGGGGGCGACGTGGTCGGCAAGCACCGAGACGTCGCGGGCGAAGGAGGTGGCGTGGACGTCGACGCGGTATCCGCCCGGCTCAGCGTGCGCCTGTGCGGTGAGGGCGTCGGGCCGGTAGTCCAGTTCTCGGTCCTCGCAGAAGGTGTGGACGGCGCGCACGCGCTCCGACGACGCCACCAGTACCTCCTGCCTGACCTCGTCCGGTGCGAGCAGTGCGTCGTCCGGTGCGACGAGCACGACCGAGCGGGGCTCCGCCCGGAGGTCGACTTTAGCACCGGCCAGGACGACGCCCCCGAGCGTCCGGCGCTCCAGTACGAGGCGCCCGTTCCAGGTTTCGTCGGTGTCGTTGACGGCGACGACGACGAGCCTGCCCTCCCGCGGCTGGAAGGTGAGCATGCGTGGTGCGTATGCCTGGCGCAGCGCGTACCACAGTGGCTTGGGGCGCTCGTCGCTGTCGATGGCGGCCCAGGAGGTGACCGGCCAGCAGTCATTGAGCTGCCACACCAGGGTCCCGGCCGTGCGGGGCCACCAGGAGCGGAAGTGTTCGACGCCGAAGGCGACGGCGCGCGCCTGGTTGAGCTGGGTCGCCCAGTGCCAGTCCGTGAACGTACGCGGGGCGGGCAGGTGCGGAGCCATGCCGCGGTCGAGTTTGCCGTTGCCGTCCTCGGCCTTCTGGTGCAGCAGGAACGCGGGCGAGGTCGGGCTGAGCGGCTCGTCGTGGATCCAGCGGGTGAGCGTGGACCAGGTGGGCGGGCCCTGGAAGCCGAACTCCGAGCAGAAGCGCGGGACGTGGTCGCGGTAGGTGGTGTAGTCGAGCCGGTTCCACACCTCCCATTCGTGGCGCGTGCCGTGGTGCTGGTCGTTGGGGTGGATGCCACCGACCGGGGCGCCCGGGGAGTAGGGGCTGCCGTCGGCGTACGGCGTCGTCGGGTCGAGTTCGGCGACGATCCGTGGCAGCAGGTCGGTGTAGTAGCCAAGTCCCCAAGTGCGGCCGGCCAGTTGTTCGGGCCAGCCCCAGTCGGCGTAGCCCCAGAGGTTCTCGTTGCCGCCGTTCCACAGCGCCAGGCTCGGGTGTCCCGCCAGGCGGGCGACGTTCTCGCGGGCCTCGGCCTCGACCTCGCCGCGCAGCGGCTCCTCCTCGGGGTAGGCGGCGCAGGCGAAGGGGAAGTCCTGCCAGACGAGCATGCCGCGTTCGTCGCACACGTCGTAGAAGTCGTCGGTCTCGTAGATGCCGCCGCCCCACACGCGGAGCATGTTCATGTGGGCGGCGTGTGCCTGGTCGACGCGGCGTTCGAGGCGTTCGCGGGTGACCCGGGTCAGGAAGTGGTCCTCGGGGATCCAGTTGGCCCCCTTGGCGAAGATCCGGGTGCCGTTGACGACGAAGGTGAACGGGGTGCCGGTCGCGTCGGGTGCGGTGTCCACGGTGATGTTCCGGAAGCCCACCCGCCGGTCGACGGCGTCGAGGGGACCGCCGACGGGGTCCGCGTCCTGACCGTGCGTGGACAGGGTGACGTGCAGGTCGTACAGGGGCTGGTCGCCGTATCCTGCGGGCCACCACAGCCGGGCGTCCGGCACGGTGAGGCGGAGGACGGCGCTGGTCTCGCCGCCGGTGAGCACGGCGCGTGCCTGGTGTCCGCCGACTTCGGCCGTGAGCAGGAGGTCCGGACCGCCGGTCGCGGAGCGTTCGACGTCAGCGTGCAGGTCGACCACGCCGGTGCCGTCGTCCTCGACACGGACGAGGGGACGGACCCGGTCGAGCCGTGCCGTGTGCCAGCGTTCCAGGCGGACGGGCTTCCAGATGCCGGCGGTCTGCAGGTCGGGGCCCCAGTCCCAGCCGAAGCTGCACGCCATCTTGCGCACCATGTTGAACGGGTGGGGGTAGACGTGCTCGCGGCGGCCGAGCGCCGCCTCCGCCTGCTCGGCGTACTGCAGGGCGGAGGAGAAGTCCACGGTGAGTTCGTTGGCGCCGTCGGCGAGCCGGTGGCTGACGTCGAAGCGGTAACGCCGGTGCATGTTGGCGGTGGTGCCGACCGGCTGCCCGTTGAGTGCGACGGCCGCGACGGTGTCAAGGCCGTCGAAGACGAGGTCCACGCGCTCCTCGGGCCGCGCGGCCGCGGCTTCGAAGGGGAGGCGGTACCGCCAGTCGGTGCGGTGCATCCACGCCAGTTCCTCCTCGACCCGGTCGAGGTAGGGGTCGCGTATGAGACCCGCAGCCATCAGGTCGAGGTGCACGCTGCCGGGTACCTGGGCCCGGACCGTGCCTCCGCGGACGGAGTCCGGCACCGGACCGCGCGTCGCGCTCAGCAGCCAGCCCTCGTGCAGGGTCGTACGCGCCATGTTCACTCCCGTCGGATCGAAGCCTACGGCCGGGACATCCGTCGTCGCGGGACTCTGGTGTCTTCCAGACGGGGCCGTTAGGCTCCGAGCATTGTTACGTCGCTGAATTAACTAAGTCAACGACACATGAACATCCCACTCCGAGGAAGCGCCACTGTGTCAGCTGATTCCCTCACCACCGCGCCTGTACTGGTCCAACTGCGCGCCGCGGGCGCCGCGTTGGTTCTGGACCTGTCGGGAGACACCCTCCCACGCGTCCTCCACTGGGGGGCCGACCTGGGAGACCTGTCCCCCTCCCACCTGCGCGCCTTGCGGCTGGCGTCGCTGCGGCAGCCGGTCGGCTTCTCCGTCGACCACCCCGTCGAGGTCTCGGTGCTGCCCGAGCACTCGGCGGGCTGGCTGGGGACCCCGGGCCTGACGGGCCACCGCGCCGGCGCGGACTTCTCGACCGCCTTCCGCGTCACTGGCAGCGAACTCGCCGTCGACGAGCAGGACGACGGTAACCGTCCCGGCACCCTCGTCGTGCAAGCCCAGGACGCTTCGGCGGCCCTCGCGCTGACGCTGACGATCGAGCTGACACGGGAAGGTCTGGTGCGCCAGCGCGCCCGTGTCACCAACCTCGCGGACAGCGTGTTCGCCGTGGACTCGGTCCACCTGGCCCTGCCCGTCCCGGCCGTCGCCGTGGAGCTGCTCGACTTCACCGGGCACCACCTGCGCGAACGCAGCCCGCAGCGCACTGCCTTCACGCAGGGCCTGCGGGTGCGCGAGAACCGTACGGGCCGCACCGGTTTCGACTCCGCCTACCTGCTCACGGCCGGCACCGAGGGGTTCGGCAACCGCTCCGGCGAGGTGTGGTCCGTGCACACGGCGTGGTCCGGCAACCACCGCACCTTCGCAGAACGCACCTTCCACTCCGTCTCCCTGCTCGGCTCCGGCGAACTGCTGCTGTCCGGCGAGGTGCTGCTCGGCCGGGACGAGGGCTACACCACGCCCTGGCAGTACGCGGCGTACGGGCGCGGTCTCGACGAGGTGTCCGCCCGCTTCCACCGCCATCTGCGGGCCCGCCCGCACCATCCGTCCTCACCCCGGCCCGTGGTCGTCAACACCTGGGAAGCGGTCTACTTCGACCAGGACCTGGACCGGCTCAAGCGCCTCGCCGACACGGCGGCCGCGGTGGGCGCGGAGCGCTTCGTCCTGGACGACGGCTGGTTCGGCGCGCGGCGCGACGACCGCCGGGCGCTCGGCGACTGGTACGTGTCCGACGAGGTCTGGCCCAAGGGGCTGAGCCCCTTGGCGGACCACGTCACCACGCTCGGCATGGAGTTCGGGCTCTGGGTGGAACCGGAGATGATCAACGAGGACTCCGACCTCGCCCGCGCCCACCCTGACTGGATCATGGCCACCGGCGGCCGTCTGCCCGGCGCCGCCCGCAACCAACAGGTCCTGGACCTGGCCAGGCCCGAGGCGTACGCGTACATCCTGGAGCGCCTGGACGACCTGCTGACCGCCTACCCGATCGCGTATCTGAAGTGGGACCACAACCGCGACCTCGTCGAGGCCGGGCACCAGCCGGTCGGGCGGGCCGGTGTGCACGACCAGACCCTGGCCGTCTACCGGCTCCTCGACGACCTGCGGTCCCGGCACCCGGGAGTCGAGATCGAGTCCTGCTCGTCGGGCGGCGGCCGGGTGGACCTCGGCATTCTGCAGCGCACGGACCGCGTGTGGGTGTCGGACTGCATCGACGCCCTGGAGCGGCAGCAGATCCAGCGGTGGACCAACGCCCTGGTCCCACTGGAGCTGATGGGCACCCATGTCGGCTCGCCCGTGTCCCACACCACCGGCCGCAGCCACCCGCTCGACTTCCGGGCCGGCACCGCCCTGTTCGGCCACTTCGGCATCGAATGGGACCTGACCACCGCCGCGCCCGAGGACCTGGAACGCCTGGCGCAGTGGGTGGCCCTGTACAAGGAACTGCGGCCGCTTCTGCACTCGGGGACGGCGGTGCACGCCGACCACGCCGATCCGGCCCTCCAGGTGCACGGGGTGGTCGCCGCGGACGCATCCGAGGCCCTCTACGCACTGGTCGCCCTCGGCACGTCCGAGCTCTACCCCGCGGGCCCGGTGCGGCTGCCCGGCCTCGACCCGCACGCCGTCTACCGGGTCCGCCCACAGGCGCCCGGCGACGTACCGGAAGGCAACGCGCACCACTGGGGCCTGCACCTGCCCTGGTGGTCCGCGGAAGGCGTCGAGCTGCCCGGCGCCGTCCTGGAGCGGGCCGGGCTGCAGGCCCCGGCCCTGCACCCGGAGCGGCTGGTGCTGGTGAGGGCGACACGCGTGTAGCCCTCATGACGTACAAGTGGGGCCCACCGGCCAGGAGCCGGTGGGCCCCACCCTTCGCGTCGCCCCGCCTTACGAGCCGGGGTGCAGCCGCACCACGCAGGCCGTGGGCGCCTGCGCTCGGCTCAGTCGGCGTCGGTGGGGCCGAGGATCGCGACGCAGGCGCCGTGGCGGCGCTCAACGACCTCCCGGTGGCAGGTCCCGTTGTGCTCGACCTGCCAGGCCAGTGACCAGGAGCCGTCCCGTGCGACCGGTGCTCCGGTCGGCAGGTTTCGCCGGTGGACCAGAGCCGCGTGAGGTTCAGCGCGAACCGGTTGCGCGGGGTGTGGGGGTGGGCCTCGGGATCCGTCGCCGCCGGCCCGGCACGCCGCAACGGGGTGCGCTGCCCACGGCTTTCGGCGCACCGGTCGCTGACGCCGTGCACGAGGCCGAAGTCGTCCACTCCCAACCCGGCGTCGGTGAGGAAGGCGCCGGTTCAGGCCGAGGCGACGGCCTGAACCGTGAGCCGCTCACCCGTGGCCTCTGTATAGGTCCTCACGCGCACCGCCGCACCCTCCGCCGTGGCGCGGAAGACGCTGGTGGCAGACAGCCCACTCACCGGGCCGTGCGGGGACAGGCGCAGTACCGCGCCGCTGTCGGCGGCCGTGCTGCGGGTGTGTCCCGTGGAGCGCAGGCGGGCGCCGACGGCCGTGTCGGCGTGCCGGTGGCTGCCGGGGAAACGCCCCACGCCGAGGACCTGTACCCCGGCCAAAGGGGCGGCATCCGTGGCCGGGCGATGACCGGGGCAGCGACAGGCGCGTCCACGGGACGCAACGAGAACAGCCGGACAGGCCGTTCGCCGCCGATGCCGAGCGTCAGTGTGACGCCACCGCCCGCCCAGGCCAGGTGGGCGCTCGAGCTCTCCGAGCCTCACACCACCGCGGCGGCATCGGCAGCCGCTTCGGCATCGACGTCCACCCAGCGCCCCGCGTCATGGTCGTAGGTGAGGTGGTCGCGCCCGGACGACGCCTCCGGTTCGGGCTCCGCCGAGCGCAGCCGGCCGCGCAGTTCGGGGTTCGGGGCGGCGGCGGCAAGGGTCTGGGTGTAGGGATGCCGGGGGTCGAGGATGACGTCGTCGGCCGGTCCCCGCTCCACGATCCGGCCCCGGTTCATGACCAGGATGCTGTCGGAGAAGTGCCGGGCCGTGGCCAGGTCGTGGGTGATGTAGAGGACCGCGAGGTCGTCCTCGTGCTGGAGCCTGGCCAGGAGGTTGAGGACGCCGAGACGGCTGGAGACGTCCAGCATGGAGACCGGTTCGTCCGCGACGATCACCTGGGCGCCGGGGGCGAGGGCACGCGCGATGGCGACGCGCTGGCGCTGGCCGCCCGACAGCTCGTGCGGACGCCGGTCCATCAGGTCGACGGGCAGGTTCACCCGCTCCAGAAGCTGCGCCGACCGCTCACGGACCTGTTCGCGTCCCTTCGCCCGGCCGTGCAGCACCAACGGACGGGCCAAGTGGTGCTCGACGCTGTGGAACGGGTTGAGGGAGGCGAACGGGTCCTGGAAGACCATCTGCACATGGTCGCGGTAGTGACGGTCGTCCACGGTCGCCCCGTCCGGGCCGACGGCGGCGATGGAGCCGGACGTGGGCCTCTCGAGGCGGGCGATCATGCGTGCGACGGTGGACTTGCCCGAGCCGGAGGCCCCGACCAGCGCGACGGTGCGGCCGGGCACCAGGGAGAAGCCGACCCTGTGGACGGCCCGCAGCCGGGTGCGGCGCAGGCCGGACCGGAGGGTGAACTCCTTGACGAGTTCGCGTACTTTCAGCGTGGTCATCGCACACTCCCGTCGGTACGAACGTGGTTGCCGTCTGCGGTGCGGGGGCCGACAGGTGCCGCGTCCGGCACGGTCTCGGGTGCGGCGGGCGCGCCGTCACGCAGGAAGGCTCCGCGTTCTCCCGTGAGGCTCGGGAAGGAGTCCAGCAGCCGGCGGGTGTAGGGGTGCTGCGGCTGCTGGTGGATCGTCTCTGCGGACCCGTACTCGACGATCTCGCCGCGCAGCATCACGGCGATGCGGTCGCTCAGTTCGAGCAGCAGGGGCAAGTCGTGCGTGATGAAGATGACGGCGAAGCCGAGTTCGTCGCGCAGCCGGAGGATCTCTCGCAGGATGCCGCGCTGCACCAGGACATCGAGGGCGGTGGTCGGCTCGTCCATGATCATGACCTGGGGGTCGAGCAGCAGCGCCATGGCGATCATGACGCGCTGCCGCATACCTCCGGAGAGCTCGTGCGGATACGAGTCCATCCGGCGGGCCTCGACACCGACGAGTTCCAGGACCTCCGCGCAGCGCGCCCTGCGATCCTGCTTGGACATGCCGGGGCGGTGCGTGGTGAGCACGTCCTCCAGCTGTGCTCGTACGGACGTGACGGGGTTGAGGGCGTTCATCGCGCCCTGGAACACCATGGACAGCTTCGACCAGCGGAAGCGGCGCAGTTGCTCGGCGCGCAGGGCGAGCAGGTCGAGGTCCTGTCCGTCGCGGTCGTGGAAGATGACCGATCCGGCGGTGACTTCGGCGGGCCATTCGTGGAGCCGGTTGATGGCGTAGGCGAGGGTGCTCTTGCCGCAGCCGGACTCCCCGGCCAGGCCGAGGATCTCGCCCCGGCGCAGGGTGAGGGAGACGTCCTTGACGGCGTGCACGGGTGACGCGCTCTGGTACACGACGTTCAGGTCACGCACCGTCAGTAGCGCTGCCGGAGCGGGTCCTTGGGTGGCCGATGCGGTGTGCGACGACAGGTTGGGGGTCATACGGCGGTGCTCCTGACGGCGTCGTTCCGGCTGGTGACGGACGCGGCCCGGCCCGCGCGCCGGCGACCGGGGCGGCGCAGCCGCGGGTTGATGATCTCGTCGAGGCTGAGGTTGACGAGGGCGAGTCCGCATCCGAAGGCGGCGATGATCGCGCCCGGCGGTACGAACCACCACCACGCCTCGCGCTGGAGGGCGAAGCCGTTCTGTGCGAAGTACAGCATGGTGCCGAGCGTGGAGGAGTTGGATGCGCCGAGGCCCAGGAAGGACAGACCCGCCTCACTGAGGACGGCGGCGATCACCGAGAAGACGAACTGCGAGGCCAGCACCGGCAGCAGATTGGGCAGGATCTCCACACAGATCACCCGCCAGGGCTTCTCCCCTGCGACGCGTGCCGCCGACACGTAGTCACGGTTGCGCAGTGAGAGGGTCTGGGCACGCAGCACGCGCGCCGCGGCGGCCCAGCCGGTGACCGTGAGCACGAGCGCGATGGTCCACGAGCCACGCTGGTCCGCGGGGACGAATCCGGAGATGACGATGACCAGCGGCAGGCCGGGGATGACCAGCACGACGTTGGAGAACAAGGAGAACGCCTCGTCGACGATCCCGCCGACGTAGCCGCCGATCACCCCGAACACCGCGGACAGGGCGGTCGCCATGACGCCGACGAGGAGGCCGATCTGCAGGGATCCCCGGGTGGCGTGGGTCAGTTGGTCGAGCACGTCCTGGCCGGTCTGGGTGGTGCCGAGCCAGTGGTCACCGCTCGGCCCGGTCAGGCCGATGTTGCGGATGGTGTCGGGGTTGCCGGCGAAGACCGGCCCGATCAGCCCGAACAGTGCGATGACGACCACCAGGCCGAGGCCGACGGCCAGTTTCGGTGTCCAGGTCGGCAGGACGGCGCGTCGACCGGTACGCCGGGCGGGTGCGGGCACGGCGCCGGGTCCGGCACCCGGCGGCAGGTCCTCCAGCCCGCTGGAGGGGGGAATGACACTCGTCATGGATGGTCCTTCCGGTCAGTTGCTCGCGCGGGTACGGGGATCGATCAGCCCGTAGAGCAGATCCACGAGCAGGTTGGCGCCCAGGACCGCGACGGTGATGACGAGGAAGATGCCCTGCATGAGCGCGTAGTCGTTGTTCTCGACGGCCTGCAGCAGCCGGCCGCCGATGCCGGGGTACGAGAAGACCTGCTCGGTCATCACCGATCCGGACACCACGAAGCCGAGGGAGGTGGCGAACCCCGCGACCGAGGGAAGCGCCGCGTTGCGGGCGGCGTAGCGGATCATGATGCGACGATTACGCAGGCCCTTGGCGCGTGCCGTGAGCATGTAGTCCTCGGCCGCGGTGGACACCATCATGTTGCGCATCCCAAGGAGCCAGCCGCCCACGGAGGAGATCACGATCGTGAGCGCGGGCAGGATGCCGTGGTAGATCGCCGAGGAGATGAACGGCCAGTTCCACCCCATGGCGAGGGACACGTCGTACCCGCCGAGCAGCGGGAACCACTGCAGCGTGGAGGACAGCAGTGCCGCCAGGATCAGGGCGAGCCAGAAGTACGGCACGGCCGCCAGCACCGTGGTGCCTGGGATGACCGAGTCCAGCCAGGTGCCTCGCTTCCAGCCCACCAGCGTCCCGAGCGCGAGACCGAGTGCGAAGGAGATCAGTGTCGCCATCCCGATGAGGACGATGGTCCAGGGCAGGGACTGGCCGATCACGTCCGACACTTTGGCGGGGTAGGCGCTGACGGAGACTCCGAGGTCGCCATGGAGCAGATGGCTCAGGTAGGAGAAGTACTGCTGCGCGAGCGAGTCGCTGTGGTCGGCTCCCAGCAGAAGCTCGTAGGACCGGCGTACCGCCGGGTCGACCGTCCCGCCGCGCTGTTGCAGCTTCGCCATCAGGATGTCCACCGGGTTGCCCGGCATCATCCGCGGGATGAAGAAGTTGAGCGTGACGGCCGCCCACAGGGCGACGAGATAGAAACCGAGTTTGCGGGCGTAGTACCTCATCGGTCACTGCCGATCATGATGTGCTCCTGAGCGCCGGACTTGGTCACTTGCGCGTGCCTCACTTGGCGGGCTTGAGGTGCAGGAAGACCTGCGAGTTGTCGGGACGGCCCCAGACGGCCGGGAACGCGTAGAGGTTGTCGTCGCTGGGCCAGCCGCTGAACTTGCTCGCGTTGAACTCGCTCGTGGTGCCGCCGGTGAGCAGCGGGATGTACGGCATCGACTTCTCGATCTCGGTCTGGATCGTGTCGTAGTACGGCTGTCGGGCCGCGGTGTTCTGCGGGTCAATCGCCTTCAGGGCGTCCAGGGCCGCGTCCACCTCGGCGTCCTTGAACCGGGAGAAGTTCGGGTTGGCGCTCTGGCCCACGCGTGCCGTGGTCTTGGCGGAGAAGAAGTAGCTGTAGAGGTAGTACGGATCGGGGGCGGGCCCCTGCGACAGGGAGTCGATCAGCAGCTGGTAATGGCCGCGGCCTCGGGCGTCGGACCACTCGTTCCACGACACCTGCTGTGCGGTGAGCTTGATGCCTGCCTTCTTCAGCTGCTCGGCGATCGTGTTGACGGCGGTGATGTAGTCGGTCCAGCCGGAGACGACCTTCACCGTGAGGGCGAGCTTCTTGCCGCCCTTGGCGTAGATGCCGTCGGACCCCTTGGTGTAGCCGGCGTCCTGGAGCAGCCGCGCGGCCTTGTCGGCCTGCGGGTTCATCGGCGCGATCCGGTCGGTGAGCCTGGACGACACCACTGTCCTGTCGCGCTCGGGCAGGGCGAAGCCCGGGGAGATCTCGCTGGCGGTGTTCTCGAAGGCCAGTGCGTTGAGCTGGGTGCGGTCCATCGCGTAGTAGACGGCCTTGCGCACCGCGGGATCGGTCTGCGGTCCCGAGCAGCCGAGGTCGGCGTTGGCGCAGGTGAACAGAGCGGCCTGGTTCATCGGCACGGTGATGGCCTTGTAACCCGGGTAGTTCTTCGACACGTTCCTGACGTCGGGGACGGGGCCCGTCTGCCAGTCGATCTGCCCGGACTTGAGGGCGTCGGCGCCGGACTGATTGCCGGAGAGAGCGACGAAGCGGACCTTCTTCAGCGCGGGAGCCCCGCCGTAGTAGTCCGGGTTCGCCTCCAGCGTGAACGCCTGCGGCTTGAACACGGCCAGCTTGTACGGTCCAGTGCCCACCGGTTGCTTCATCACGTCCTCGGACGGCTTGGTGATCTTGGACCATATGTGCTTCGGGACGATCCAGGACTTGCCGAGGATCTGAGGGCCGTCGCTGAAGGACGGCTTGTCGAACGTGATCTTCACGTGGGTGGCGTCGACGACCGTCGCCCTGCCGGAGTACCCGGTGCTGTTCATGCCGGGGTTCTTGCGGATCATGTCGAGGGTGAAGGCGACATCGTCCGCGGTGAACTTCTTCCCGTCGCTCCACTTGGCGTCGGAACGCAGGGTGATCGAGAGCTCGGTGCCCTGCTTGTTCCAGGAGAAGGCGGTGCCCAGTCGCGGAGCCGGGTTGTCCTTGCGCGCGATGTTGTAGAAGAACAACGGCTCGAAGATGGTGCCCGGACCGTCGATCGCGGTCGGCGAGTACGGGTTGAAGTTGATCTGGTAGTCGCCTGCCTGGCCGGTGTAGGCGACCAGCGTGTCGGAACCACCACCTGCGGTGCCTCCACCGCCACTGCATCCTGTGAGGACAAGGCCGAGGGCAACGGCTCCCGCGATGCCGACGCGACGCGACTCACTGCGAATCCTGGACATATTGGCCACTCTCCCGAGGCGGTCCTTACCGGACGGCCGGCCGGGGCTCCCTCGGCACCTCGTGAAGGCCTGGGAACCACACTTGTGTGGCGAGATTGTTAAGCTGACGAAGAAAGAAAGTCAACACATCGACGGGAATCAACACCCCGTCGTGAACACGCGAAGCTCACGTTCGGGCCCCAGCCCCGCCTCTCCGAGCGCACCGAAGGCCTCGTCTTCTCCCCCGGCCTGTGCCGACGCCCCGCATCGGTTGCTATGTTCGTCCTGCAAATAAACTGGTCCAGCGCCGGGATCTCCGGCCGGAGTACGGCGCTTCGCGGGGCGCCGGGGAGGATGCCGATGGGCGCGCCGGCAAAGGACATGCCACATGCGACGAGCAGAGCCGCGGTGCTGGACGCCATCAGAGCGGCCGGCACCATCAGCCGGGTCCGACTGATCGAGGCCACGGGCTTCACGGGCGCCACGATCTCGACCGTGGTGCGGCGCCTGATCGACGACGGGCTCGTCACCGAGGTCGGCCGCTCCGAGTCCACGGGGGGCAAGCCACGGACCCTGCTGGCGCTGAACGAGAGCGCCCGCTACGCGATCGGTGTCCATCTCGACCACTCGGGCATCACCTACGCGCTCACCGATCTGACCGGGTCGGTCGTGGCCCGGATGTCCCGGGCCGGGGTCGGCACCGACAACCCGCCGGTGGTGGTGGCCCGCGTGGCCGAGGAGGTGGACAGACTCATCCGAAGCGTCGGGATCAGCCGGCACCTGATCCTCGGTCTCGGCCTGGTCTCCCCCGGGCCGCTCACTCCCGCCAGCGGCATGCGCCTGACGCCCCCGACCATGCGGCACTGGGAAGAGTTCCCGCTCGACCAGGCACTGGAGGAGGCCACCGGCCTTCCCGTCATCCTCGAGAACGACGCCACCGCGGCGGCCCTCGGCGAACACTGGTCCGGAGTCGTGCGCGGCACACCGAGCTTCGCCGCCGTCTACATGGGAACCGGTATCGGCGCCGGCCTGATGATCGACGGTGTCGTCTACCGCGGCCGCAGCGGCAACGCCGGCGAGATCGGCCACATGTGCCTCGACGCGGACGGCCCCGACTGCTGGTGCGGAGGGCGGGGCTGCACGGAAGCACTCGCGGGACCCGCCGCCGTGGTGACGCAGGCGCGAGCCGACGCACACGTCAGCCGCGCGGCCGGCCTGACCCAGGGGCCGGGCGGGCAGCGCCCCTCGGTGGCGTCCGACTTCGCAGCAGTGGCACGTGCCGCACGGTTCGGTGACCGCGGCGCCCGTGAACTGTTGGAACGATCCGCGCGCTGGCTCGCTCTCGCGGCCCGCGCACTCGCCAACGTCATGGATCTGGACGCGCTGGTGCTCACCGGGCCGAGCCTCGCCGTCGCGGGGTCGGTTTATCTTCCCGTGGTGCAGGAGGAGTTGGACCGGGCCTTCTTCGCACGCGCCGCGCACCGCGTGGTCGCGCACCTCTCGGACTCGGCTGCCACCGCTCCCGCCATAGGGGCGGCGACCATGGTGCTGCGGGCCGAACTGGTGCCCCTGCGTCAGGGCAGTCTTCCCTTGGCGAGCGTCTCCAAGGATCCGGAGCCCAAGGCCGCGGGGCGCCGTAACCGGTAAGCGTCTCACCGGGCGCTCGCTCCACAACCCCACAGCGGAGTCAGCGACGTGCGTCAGCAGGCGCCCGAGCCTGAACCGGACGCCCGCTGCCTGCGAGAGTCAGCTGACGGCCACCGCGCGCCATAAGGCAGAGCGGCTCCCGTCACTTTCGTCAGTAGCCAAACTTAATCGGTCACCGCTCTTGCCAAGAGACAGGCGCGCTCCTAACGTCAGGGCGCATCGGCGACCCCGACCAGGAATCCGGTTCGCCCGGGGCTTCCCCTGCTCCGTTCCTGTTCCTCCTGCGCGACATACGCGTGCGACGCAGGACGGTTCCCTCCCACTCCCCAGATTCCAGGAGCGCTCATGTCTCCAGCACACTTCACTCGTCGTGCCACCCTCCGCGGGGCGGTGGGCGCCCTCGCAGCCGCGGGTTCCGCCGCAGTCGCCGGTGTGCCGGCCGGCGCAGCACCTTCCCTCCCCACCGCCTCGCGCCACCGTCGTCCGAAGCCCTGCCGAGCCGCCGCCCCCGTGACCGCAGGGGCCACCCGCCAGGCAGCCAGACTGCTGTCGTTCATCTCCGCCCAGTACGGCAACCGCATCATCTCCGGGCAGCAGGAGTCGACCTGGATCGACGGCCCCGACTACGAGATGAACTACATCCACGAACACACCGGCAGGTACCCCGCCATACGCGGCCTCGACATCTGCGACGAGCCCGGCGCCACCGACCGGGCCATCGCCTGGTGGCAGGCCGGAGGCATCCCGATGTTCGGTTATCACATGGGCGCGCCCACGTTCTCGGACGACTACGACGGCTCCAAGCAGACCGTCTCGATCGACAAGGTGCTCACCGCCGGCACGGCCGAGAACATCTCCTTCCTGGAGCGGTTGGACCGCGCCGCCGCACAGCTGCACAAGCTCAGGAACGCAGGGACGGCCGCCATCTGGCGTCCCTTCCACGAAGCCGGCGGAGCCTGGTTCTGGTGGAGCAAGGAAGGCGGGGCCCAGTACCGGCGGCTGTGGCGGTTCACGTTCGACTACATGACGAAGACCAAAGGGGTCGACAACGCCGTCTGGCTCTGCGGATTCAACGGCGAACCGGCCGCGTCCGCATCCTTCTACCCCGGCAAGCACTACGCCGACCTCGCCGGCGCCGACACGTACGCCGGCGACGGGAACTACGACCCCCTGAAGGCGATGTACGACGCGACAGCCGGCGTGGTCGGCTCGGCCGTTCCCGTCGCCCTGCACGAGAACGGACCCATCCCCGACCCCGACCAGCTCCAACAGGCCGATGCCCACTGGGTCCTGTTCAACACCTGGAATGTCGAGCACCTCACGGTGAGCAACTCCGTGGACCACTTGGCCAAGGTCTACCACCACGACTACGTCATCACCCGAGACGAGGTGCCGGACCTGAACTGACCATCGGGCCAATTCCCCCATGACGCGGACACTCTGGCAGTGGATCTGCAGATCCGAGGGACGGTGTCCTGGTGGGACGTAAGTCTCCGTATCCGGCGGAGTTCAGTAACGACGCTGTCCCGCTGTGCCGCACGTCGGGTGGGAAGCGCACGTACGCGGCAGTCGCGGCAGATGTCGGGGTTACCGGCAAAACGCTGCGGAGCTGGGTGTGCCAGTCCGACGAGCACGCGGGCCGCGCGCAGGGCGACGGTGAGCAGAGCGCGGAGAGGCTGGTTGAGGAACTGGCCCGGTTGCCGCCGATCTGCCAGTGGACGGATTCGGGGTACTGGGGATGTACCAGTCCAGCATGTCAACTCTCAGCGCCTCAGTGGCTCAGCGCGGCAGGGCTGCCCCCGCACGAGGGGAGCGTGGCAGCCCTGCCCGCCTGCCCTGCTCAGTTCTCGTCGTCCCGGACGCAGTCGTAGCCGGTGATCGTTCCGGGACCGCCCCGTTCCTCGACGCGCTCGCACCGCCAGTACGCGTCGTAGTACTCGGAGAAGACGAGCACGTCCTCGCCCGGGTCGCCCGGTACGCGGTGGCACTGGTCGGCATAGAGGGTCACCGACTGCCCCGGCTCGGGGTCAGCGGGGGACGGTACGGGCTCGTCGTCGCAGTCGTAGTCCACGGCGGCAGCAGCGGCCGTGGGTGCGGTGACCGCGACCGTGGTGCCGGCGAGCAGTCCGGTGAACGCGACGGCCGCGCAGACACCGGCCATCCGGGTCCTCAGTGAGCGCATGAAATCTTCCTTTCCGGTGACGTTGGTTGGCAGCACGGCTCGGCTCCATCCGCACGGGCGTCCGCGGGGGCCGAGTCGGGATAGTCACTCGAAGGTCAACGGTCCCAGTCCTCCACACGCCCCGTCCGTGCCCCGAAAGCGTGACGCACCGGTGTGAAAGAGCAGCACCGAGCCAGAACTTCACCCAGGCGCACTCAAATGCCGCAGTAGGGCAGAAAACTACGAACCAGGATCGGACCGGCGGTACTGATGTGCCGTCACAGCACCGCCCGCCCTGTGGCCCGCCTTGAGGTGCTGGGCCCCGGGCCGACCCGCCTGGTGGAAGTCGTCCACCGCCGCGGCTGTCGGGTCCGGGCGACTTTGGCCGAGTAGTCCAGGCGTACCCGTGCGCGGAAGCCGGCCTTCACGGCGTTCCAGCACGGTGCAACCAGCGAGCGAGGGGCCGGTTCGCCAGCCGCCTACGCCCGTGGACGGTACGGGTTCCTGCACGAACTCGACCAGCGGGGGTGACGCGAGCGCCCGGAGCCCCACGGCCGTTCCGCGACGAGTGTCCCGGCGGGGACGTGCATCGCCTCACCGAACGCGCCCGCGGGGACATCGTCGTCGGAGCCCGCGATGAGCAGCAGTCGGACGTCAGCGTAGCGTCGTCGCGTCATGGGGCAGTGCAGCGAGGGCCCCCCGGAGACCGTTCGCTTCGGATCCGTCACCCGGCCCGTGGAACCTCACGTCACCTCCGTGTCGGCCTTGGGGAACCGCCGGTCATGACTGCTTCAGCACGTCCCACCACTGCTCGGCGAGCACGTCCACCAGCTGTTCACGGTCGTGCGGAGCCTGACGCACAGCCGTGAAGTACATGAGCCTCTCCAGTTGGGTGATCAGCGTGACGAGACGCAGTCGCTCCCGGTCGCGGTCCGGCCCTTCCGTGAACGCGGCCAGGTGCCGTGGCATGGCATCCGCCGCACGGTGGACACTCTCGAACCAGCGGGCCGCCACCTTGGGCTCGATGGCAAGAGCCTGCTCGAAGGCCTCGAAGCGGAGCCTGTCGCGCTCCCACCAGGCGACAGCGCGGTCGAGCCACTCACGGACCGACTCCAGGGATGGGTCCGACTCGTCGAGGCTGCGGTGGAACGCCACCACCGTGGGCTCGATGCGTTCCAGCAGGGCGATGACCACTTCGGCCTTGCTCGGGAAGTGCAGGTAGAACGTGGCCCGACTGGCTCCCGCCGCCGAGGCGATGTGCGCCGCGGTCACCGCCGCGTAGCCCCTGTCACGGAAGGCCTCGAAAGCCGCATCGACGAGCCGCTCCCGCGTGAGGCGCTTCTGGGCCTCACGCAGGGACCCACCGGCCCGACTCGCTGTGCTTGCTTCCGTCACTCGTGTCACGTCCCTGGATCCGCCGGCCGTCCGCTCCGGCGAGGGGGCGTCGCCGCCCGGCCGCCGAAGTCTCGATCGTGACAGCAAATTTACCACTGGACTTCTGTCTGATTACTAGACGAGGGTCTAGCCAAATGGCATGGTGGCCCGCACCACACCAGTCCTGCCGCTCACCGGCAGGGGCTCGAGGAGGAGTCGTATGAAGCTGGAAGGAAAGGTCGCCTTCGTCACCGGAGCCGCTTCCGGGATCGGAGCCGCGACGGCCCGGCTGTTCGCCGCCGAAGGGGCGACGGTCATCGGAGCGGACCTGTCCACCGAGAAGGCCAAGGACGCGCTCAAGGGTCTCGACGGGGCCGACGGCATCGGTCTGGACGTCAGCGACAGTGCCGCGGTGAACGCCGCTTTCGCCGAGATGGAACGCGAGCACGGGCGTCTCGACGTCCTGGTCAACGCTGCGGGCATCAACGCACCGACCAAGCAGGCCAACGACCGTCTGGTCGAGATCAACGTCGAGACGTTCCAGGCCGCAAGCCGGGGCGAGACCTACCACCCCGACTTCCTGAACGACACCACGGACGAGGACTTCCTCAAGGTCCTGGCGGTCAACCTGTGCGGGCCGTTCTACTGTCTGCGCGCGGCGGCTCCCCTGATGCGCAGGAGCGGCGGCGGCTCGGTCGTCAACATCGCCAGCGTGGCCGCGCTGGTGGGCGCGCCCATGCCGCTGTACTACCCGGCGTCCAAGGCGGGCGTCCTGGGCCTCACCCGTGCCGCGGCCGGCGAGCTGGCCCCGCACAACATCCGGGTCAACGCGGTCGCCCCCGGCGCGGTGGACACCCCGCTGTTGCACGCACAGCCGCCGGAGATCGTGGCCGGCATCGTCTCGATGCAGCCCATCAAGCGACCCGCCACTCCTGACGAGTTGGCCCGCACCATGCTCTTCCTCGCGTCCGACGACGGCGCCTACTACACGGGCCAGACGCTCTCGCCGTCCGGCGGCCTGTACATGTGACCAGGCGGTCCTCTCGTCCTGAACTTCCCCATAGAAGAGGCACAACTGTGATCAACGAAGACCACAGCGGACTGGATGCCGCAGCCCTGCACAGGCTCCAGGCCGCCGTCGAGAGCGACATCGAAGCCGGTCGGTACGACGGCGCCAACATCATCGTCGCGCGGCACGGCGAGATCGGCCTGCAGGCATCGGTCGGCTGGTCCGACCGGAAGGCCGGACGCACCGCCGCTCCCGAGGACGTCTACCGGATCTTCTCGATGACCAAGGCGTTCACCAACGTCCTGGCCCTGCAGGCGATCGACCGCGGAGAACTGGCGCTCACCACCCGCGTCGTCGACGTCATACCCGAGTTCTACGGCCGCGACCGCTTCCGCACCGCGCGCAAGGACAGGGTCAACCTCGCTCACCTGCTCACCCACCGCGCGGGCCTCGTGACCACGCCGACGCCGCTGCCGTACGACGAGCTGGGCGACCTCGGCAAGGTCATCGACGCCGTCTGCCAGCTCGACGTCGTGGGCGAGCCCGGAACGACCCTCAACTACTCACCTGCGCTCAACCACGCGCTGATCGCCGAGATGGTCCGCCGTGCCACCGGTGCCGCGTCCGTGCGCGACCTGATGAAGCGGGAGATCTTCGACCCCCTCGGCATGGACAGCACGGCCCTCGGTGCCCCCCGGAAGTGGGCCGAGCGCTACGTACCCGTCCGGGCGAGCTTCCCCGACGGCGGCTGGCTGTCCACCGCGGATGTCGAGGTGATGGAGGAGATCATCACCGAGGAAGCCGAGATGCCCTGGGTCGGTGCCGTGTCCACGGCCCGGGACATCCACTCCTTCACCGAGATGCTGCGCCGGCGCGGCGAGTACGACGGCAATCGCATCCTCTCGCCGGCGGTCCTGCACCTGGCCACCACCAACCAGACCGGCGACCTGCCCAACGACCTCTACCGGGCGCTGGCCGAGGCGCGCGGCTGGGACGTGCCACCGGGCAACTTCGGACTCGGCTTCGCCCTCTCCGGAACCGGCACGCACGCGTCCTTCTTCGGCTCGACCACCAGCCCGCGCACGCACGGCAACTACGGTGCCGGCTCCACGCTGTTCTGGGTCGACCCCGAACGGGACCTGACCTTCGTCTGCCTGACCGCGGGCGTCATGGAGGAGAGCGAGAACGTCCTCCGCTTCCAGCGGCTGTCGACCCTGGCCGCGGCCACCGCGCTCTGACCCCTCCGCTCCCGGCCGACACCTCCCGGCGGGTCGGCCGAACGCACCCCTTGCGCCGGGGAGTTCGGCGCCCATGCCGATGAGCCCCTCCTTCCCCTCATTCCTCGGAGTGATCGACACATGACACAGTCCACCGGCCGGCCGGCCCCGCCGCCGGAGTTCGACCCGTTCGGCGACGCGTACCTGCGCGACCCGGCCTCGGCCTTCGTCCGTGCCCGTGAAGAAGTCCCGGTCTTCTGGCACGAAGCGCTCGGCACCTGGGTGGTCACCCGCCGCGCCGACGTCGACGCCGTCCTCATGGACTGGGAGACCTGGTCCTGCCAGGCCAACGGCGGACGGGTTCCCGTGCCCGACGAGTACGCCGACGTCGTACCGCCGGAGCTGATGGCCGAAATCCTGATCAGTATGGACCCGCCGAAGCACACGGCGGCCCGCAAGGTCGCCCAGCGCGGATTCCTCAAGCCGGTCATCGAGGCCCTCGCCCCCGAGATCGAGGCCCGCGCGCACCGGATCATCGACGGCTTCGCCCACGTCGGCGCCGCCGAGCTGATGGAGACGTACTGCCTGGAGCTGACGACCCAGACGCTGATCGCCCTGCTCGGCCTGTCCGCCGAGGACGAGCCGATGATGCGCCGGCTGCGCGACGACCACTTCCGGGTGCTGGCCAGCGGCCGCGAGCCGATACCGGAACCCGAGCGCAGCGAGGTCTGGGCCCGCTACACCGCCGCCCAGCTGCGGCTGCGGCAGCTCGCACAGGAACGCCGCGAAGGTGACGGCGGCGACATCGTCACCCTGATGGCCAGGGCGAAGGACCGGGAGGGCAACCACGCTCTGTCCGTGGAGCGCATCGCCATGCACCTCACGGAGTTCGCCGCGGCCGGCACCGACACCACGGCGCAGGCCATGGCCAACGCGATCCTCTTCCTGTCCGAGGCCCCCGGGCAGCTCGCCGAAGTGCAGGCCGATCCGACCCTGTGGGCCAGAGTGTTCGAGGAGACCGTGCGGCGTCGCCCCTCCGCGCCGTTCGCATCCCGCGTGGCCACCCGCGACGTGGAGATCGCCGGAGTGACCATCCCCGAAGGGGACACGGTGTGGCTGGCGCTGGCCAGCGCCAACACCGACCCGGCCGCCGTCGTGGACCCGCTGCGCTTCGACATCCACCGCGACGGGCTCGACGAACACGACCACTACGCCTTCACCAAGGGCCGCCACACCTGCCTGGGCGCGCCGCTGGGCCGCACCCAGGGAACCATCGGACTGCGCGTGGCCTACGAGCGGCTGCCCGGTCTGCGCGCCGTGCCCGACCAGAAGCAGGACTTCCTCCCCCTGGCCATGCTGCCCATCCGCCGCAGCCTCCAGGTCACCTGGACCCCCGGTGACGCCGGGGTCCCCGAGAGCAAGGAGCACTGAGATGACCGCCTTCGTCCGCAACCAGTGGTACGTCGCCGCCTACGGCCGTGAAGTGGGCCGCGCGCTGCTGGGCCGCACCGTCCTGGGGGAGCCGATCCTGCTGTACCGCACCGAGGACGGCCGTGCCGTGGCCATGTCCGACCGCTGCGTGCACCGGCGCTTCCCGCTCTCGCAGGCGCCGAGCCGCCTGGACGGCGACCGGGTGGTCTGCGGCTACCACGGCTTCACCTACGGCACCGACGGCGGCTGCGTGTACGTGCCCGGGCAACAGCGCATCCCCCGTACGGCCCGGCTGAACACCTACCCGGTGATCGAGCAGGACTCCTTCGTCTGGGTGTGGATCGGCGACCGGGAGCCGGGCGACACGGTGCCCCCGCGCGCGCCGTGGATGGACTCGCCCGACTACACCGTGGTCTCCGGTATGGAGCCCATCGACGGCGACTACGGGCTGCTGGTCGACAACCTCATGGACCTGTCCCACGAGACGTACCTGCACGGTGGCTACATCGGAACCCCCGAGGTGGCGGAGACCCCCATCACCACCGAGGTCGACGAGTCCGCCGGAGTCGTCTACGTCAGCCGGCACATGGACGACGCGGAATGCCCGCCGTTCTACGCCAAGTCCACCGGTATCGAGGGCCGCATCACCCGCTGGCAGGACATCGAGTACCACGCCCCGTGCCTCTACCTGCTGCACTCCCGCATCGCCCCCGTCGGCGCTCCCGGCCCGAACGCCGACGGCAGCGACCCGCACGCCTTCCACACCGAGGTCGTCTACGGCATCACACCGTCGACGGAGACGACCACCTACGACTTCTGGGCCGTGGCCCGCGACTTCGCCCTCGGCGACCAGGAGGTCACCGACTTCCTTCGGGAGAACAACCACACCGTGGTCATGCAGGACGTCGTCGCCCTCAACGTGCTCCAGCAGTCTCTGAACACCGAGAAGGCCGGCTATCAGGAGCTGAGCATCAACATCGACACCGGCGGCCTGGCCGCCCGCCGCATCCTCGCCCGCCTGGCGCAGGCCGGCACCGGGCAGCGGTCCGGGGCAACGGCCCGATGAACCCGCTGCACCCGGCCGTTCTCAGCGGCGACAGCGTCTTCCGCATCCACTGGATCCTCGGCACCGACAGGCTGCTGGCCGTCTGCCACTGCGGCGCCGAGCGCGAGTTCGAGGACCCGGTACTGCTGTGGGACTGGCTGCTGGGCCATCCCGACGACCACCAGGCCAGTCCTCGGTCCGTGCCTGCCGCCACCCCCCAGCCCTTCCACGAGGTCTTCGCCTGAAGACAGCCCGACTCAGCAAGGAAGCACCATGACCACCACGACGTCCGCGCGCACCGAGGTCGAACTCGACCTGCACCTGGAGCGCAAGGAGACCCTCGCCGACGGGGTCGTCCGTCTCACCCTGAACCACCCCGCGGGCGAGCCGCTTCCCGCCTGGGAACCCGGCGCCCACATCGACCTGGTCCTCGGCCCGGACCTCGTCCGCCAGTACTCCCTGTGCGGCAACCCCGCCGACCGCTCCGTCCTCCAGGTGGCCGTCCTGCGCGAGGCGGCGGGCCGCGGCGGCTCCCGCCACGTCCACGACGCACTCGCCGAGGGAGACACCGTCCGGGTACGCGGCCCTCGCAACCACTTCGCCCTGGTCGACTCGCCGCGCTACCTGTTCATCGCGGGCGGCATCGGCATCACCCCCATCCTCCCGATGATCCGCGAAGCCGAACAGCGCGGGCCCGACTGGCGGCTGGTCTACGGCGGACGCACCCGCACGACCATGGCCTTCGCCGGGCAACTGGCGCGGGCCCACCCCGGCCGGGTGGAACTCTGCCCCCAGGACGAGACCGGTCACCTCGACCTCCAGTCCCTGCTCGGGACGCCGCAGCAGGACACGGCGGTGTACTGCTGCGGCCCCGGGCCGCTGCTCGACGCGGTCGAGAAGGCATGCGCCGACTGGCCCGAAGGCGCCCTGCACATCGAGCGGTTCGTTCCGAAGACACGCGAGGACGACGGCCCCGCCACCGGCTTCGAGGTCGAACTCGCCCAGTCCGGCCTGACCCTGCCGGTACCGGCGGACCGTTCGATCCTCGAAGTGGTCCAAGAGGCAGGGGTCGAGGTCCTGTCCTCCTGCCAGGAGGGCACCTGCGGCAGCTGCGAGACCGCCGTGCTGGCGGGTAAGCCCGACCACCGCGACTCGCTGCTCAGCGAGAAGGAGCGGGCGGCCTCAGACGTCATGTTCCTGTGCGTCTCCAGGTCCCACTCCCGCCGCCTGGTCCTCGACCTGTGATCTCCCACCGTCACCGCGTCGTCCGGGCACGGACAGAACCTCACCCGGTGCCACGCGGTGACGGCCCACCACCACCCCAACCCGTACGACGGCAAGACGGAGAAGAGAGGCAGCCGGAGATGGCACAACAGGTACGCGGCGTGGTCGCCCGTGCGAAGGGCGAGCCGGTCAGGACGGAGACCATCGTGGTGCCCGACCCCGGGCCGGGCGAAGCCGTGGTGCGCGTCCAGGCCTGCGGCGTCTGCCACACCGATCTCCACTACCGCGAAGGCGGAATCAACGACGACTTCCCCTTCCTCCTCGGCCACGAGGCCGCCGGAGTGGTCGAGTCGGTCGGCGACGGCGTCACCGAGGTCGCCCCCGGCGACTTCGTGGTCCTCAACTGGCGTGCGGTGTGCGGAGAGTGCCGGGCGTGCCGCCGCGGGCGGCCGTGGTACTGCTTCGCCACGCACAACGCCGCCCAGCCCATGACGCTCACCGACGGCACGCCACTGACCACCGCGCTGGGCATCGGCGCGTTCGCCGAGAAGACACTCGTCGCCGCGGGACAGTGCACGAAGGTCGACCCGTCGGCGTCCCCGACCGCCGCAGGGCTGCTGGGCTGCGGCGTGATGGCCGGGCTCGGCGCCGCCCTCAACACCGGCGAGGTCGGCCGGGGCGACTCGGTCGCCGTCATCGGCTGCGGCGGCGTCGGAAGCGCGGCCGTCGCCGGCGCCCGCCTCGCCGGCGCATCGAAGATCATCGCCATCGACCTCGACGACCGGAAGCTCGCCTCCGCTCGGACCTTCGGCGCCACGCACCTCATCAACTCCGGCACCACCGACCCGGTCGAGGCCGTGCGGGACCTCACGGGCGGCTGCGGGGCCGACGTGGTCATCGACGCGGTCGGCCGACCGGAAACCTACCGGCAGGCCTTCTACGCGCGCGACCTCGCCGGCACCGTCGTTCTGGTCGGCGTGCCCACCCCGGGTATGGAGCTGGAACTTCCGCTGCCCGACGTCTTCGGCCGCGGCGGTGCGCTGAAGTCCTCCTGGTACGGCGACTGTCTGCCCTCGCGGGACTTCCCCATGCTGATCGGCCTCTACCTCCAGGGACGCCTGGACCTGGACGCCTTCGTCACCGAGACCATCCCACTGGACGGGGTCGAGGACGCCTTCGCCCGTATGCACAAGGGAGATGTGCTGCGTTCGGTGGTGGTCCTCTGATGGCGGCCGCGAGTATCCAGCGCGTGGTCACGTCCGGCACCTTCTCACTGGACGGCGGCAGCTGGGAGGTCGACCGCGGAGCGGGCGGCGGCGAGGAGGGTCAGCTCCTTGTACGTCTCATCCCCGGGCAGCGGCACGATGAGCTACTGGCCGGGCGGGAACAGGCGCCCCTTGGTGGTGGCGAGCCCGCCGTCGACGGACCTGAGGAACCCGGGGACGGAATCCCGTGGTACGTCGTGGAACTCCACCCCCTTGACGGTGATCCTGGCATCGTCCTCGGGGAACAGCCGGATGCTCACGGCGGGCGACCCCGCCAACTCCACGAATCCTTCATGCGGCAGCGAGCCGTCGGGACCAAACTCGGCGCACAGCTCAGCAGACGTACGCCTCGAGGTCTGGTCCGCGCCGATGTCGTCCGTGACGGACATGCTCACCCCGAACTCCACCGCGATCCCACGCATCGCCTGGACAGCGGCCTCAGTGTTCGGCAAACGCGCTTTCTCCATGCTCCGATCATGCGGGAGAACCCAGGAGAGGTCTAGACCAGCTTTGTTCGTCTGCCCGGCCCCCGTCGGCTCAGGCCCCGGGTCCTTCCGGTGCCGCGGGAGGCTCCGTCGGCGTCGGCGCCGGCCGAGCGAAGAGGACGGCGCGGGCCACCGGCGGAGCGAACAGCGCGGAGACGGGTCGGGCGAGCGTCAGTACGGCACGGAAGGCGCCGCCCACGACCGGATCGCCGGGGGCCCTCTCCTGCACCCGCCGCAGGTACCAGTCCGCGACCCGGTCCGCGGGACCGCCGTCGAGGGCATTGCCAAGGGCACCCGGCATCCTGCGGTCCGCCCCGGCGGAGATGTCCCACGCCTGCCGGGACGCCGCGAGCAACGCCCGCTGCACACGCCGGGTCGTGGGCGTACGGCGCGGATCAGCAAGCGCGTCACGCAGGGCGACCGCGCTCATCGCGGCGACGGCCATGCCCTGGCCGTAGATCGGGTTGAAGGTGCACAGCGCGTCACCAGTGGCGAGGAATCCCTTCGGCGGGCCGGGCAGGTCGTAGCGGCGCCGGACATTGGCGGTGCGCCGGTAGCCGAACGCCGGCGAGAGCGGTTCGGCCTTGTCCATCCAGCGGTCCAGGAGCGGATGGCCCAGACGCTTGGCGTACGTCACGAACTCATCCCCGCCTGTGGGCGGTTCGTCGCCGCGCAGCCCCGAGACGATCACCAGATGGGTGCCGTCCTCAAGGGGCAGCACACCGCCGCCGTGCGGCTGGGAGGGGCAGGGATAGACGTAGTACCCGACGGTCGCACCGTCGAGAACGCCCTTCGGGCCGCGGTAGACGCGGGAGGCGTAGGCGAGCCCCGTGTCGAGGGTCTCCTCGTGCGGGGCCGCGGCGCCGATCGCGGCAAGCCACTGCGGGGCCTTCGTACCGGCGCCGGAGGCATCGACGACCAGGTCGGCCTTCAACGGACGGGGTTCTGCGCGCGTGTCCCCGGACCGCCCCCGCAGCAGCACGCCCCGCACCCGCGAGGCGTCGCCGAGGAGCCCCACGGCATCGGCGCCCTCCACGGTGCCGATCAGCGGGTTGGCGAGAACCCGCCGCCGTACCAGCTCCTCCAGTTGCGCGCGGGACCCGGTGCAGATGTGCGTGGAGGCGGACACCCGGCGGAACCAGCGCCCGGCCTGCCAGAGCACCAGGTCCGACGGCATGCCCACCCACGGCGCGCCCGCCTCCCGCAACTCCGTGAGGAAGCCCGGCAGCAGCGCTTCCACAGCCACCTGCCCACCCTGCAACAGCACATGCGGATGGCGCCCCTGCGGCACCCCGGGCCGCGGCTCGGCACCGCCCGGGAACCGGTCCCGCTCGATGACGGTCACCCGGTCGGCATACCCGGCCAGCACATGCGCCGCGAGCAGCCCCGCGAGGCTCCCACCCACGACCACCACATGTCGCCCACCCCAACGTCCCGAACCTACAGCAGAGTTCACCGGCCCACTCCTTGGTCGCCCCGACACCGAGTCGGCACAAGTATTCCGCCACCCAGACCAGGTTTACCGAGTTTCAGCCCTTCTGCCCGCCCGTCCGGGGTCGCAGCACAAGCGAGAGGTTCGGCGAGGCTGTCGTAGAGGTCTATCCGCGCCACACGCTGCAGGGGGTCCCGTAGGGAGTGTCGCAGCTCTGGGCCCAGATGGATCTTGAACCCGTACCAGCCTCACGCTTTCACGAAGCGTGCTGTCCGAGGCTTGATCAAAAACAAGGGAAGTACCTCTGAACCGCAACGAGAGGACTTGCCGAGATCCTGTTGGCTGCGCGGAAAGAAGTACTTCCCGGGCGAAGAAGCGTATCGGGTCGTACCCGCGTGTCCGTGTCGAGGGCGGTGGCCGACTGGCCGCAGGAGGGGCAGCGCGTGCTGGCCGCGCCCCGCATGGCCCGGGCCGAAGTACGCGAACACGTCCGGAACCCGGCCGGCCCCTGAAGCCGTGCGGCAGGAGCTGTGGGCCCTGCTCGCGGTCCACCAGGCTGTCCGCCGGTTCGCGCACGACGCCGCGGCGAACGGCCCGGTCCTGGATGCCGACCGGCTCTCCTACCTCCGCTGCGTCCGGATCGCCCGCCGCAGCGTACCGTCCCAGCACGGCACCTCCAGGCGCACGCTGACCAACGCCTGGAAGAAGGCCCATCCAGAAAGCGGTCCCGTCTGTTGCCGCCCCGGTCCGGCCGGGACTGGCCCCGAGCGATCAAGAAACCGATGCGGTGGCCGGTCCTGAGAACCGGGAGCGGCCGCAGCAAGGTGGCACCGGGGCGATGGGCACACGACCAGACCACCAAACAGCGCAAACACCGGGGCGCCAGCAGCGCCGTGCCTCACGCTCAACCGCCTTGACCTTCCTGCATCTGCTCCCCCCTGCTGGGGCAACCCCCCTCCTGGTTCAGGAATCGTCCACCGAGGCAACGGACCGCAGCACCGGTTACGCCTACTCCGTGGAACCCGTCGAGGCCTGCGGCACGGTCTGCCTCAGGTCTGGTCCCGGGCAGTGCGGGCTTACGGCTTGGCGGCGTGCGGTGCGGACAGGTGCGGATACAAGTGGGCCGGGTCCTCGCCGAGCCGGGACTTCCACTGGACCGTCCGCTGGTCGGCCAGCACTTCGAGGGAACCGGCCTCGAGGCCGTCCAGCGCCGCCCTGACGATCGCATCGGGATCCGACTTCTCGTCCTCGACGCCGGCCATCATGTCGGTGTCGACGCTTGCCATGGCCAGCGCCGTGACCTGCGTGCCCTGAGCGGCGAGTTCGTACCGGATGCCGTTGGTCAGCGCCCAGGCCGCTGCCTTGGAGGCGCCGTAGCTGTCGGAGTGCTCGTACGCCATCCACGCCATGACCGACAGAACGTTCAGTACGGCACCGCCGCCGTTGGTGCCCAGGACCGGTGCGAAGGCACGCACCATGCGCAGGGTGCCGAAGAAGTTGGTCTCCATCTCCAGCCGGATGTCCTTCTCCGCGCCGTCGGTGAGCCGGGCGAAGGTCGACACTCCGGCGTTGTTGACGAGCAGTGTCGTGTCTGCCGCCGTGGCCGCGGCCCGGGTCACTCGGTGAAGGCGGGCGAGGGGTCCCGGTCAGGAGTGGACCAGACAGCGACGGCGCGGCCGCGTCGGCAACCCACACACGGCCGTACATCATCCCGATACGGGTCAGGCCGAGTTGTTGGAAGCGTCGGATCCCGCGCGCGGCGAACCGTTCTGCGGTCCGGAGCCGGGTCTTCTCCCGAGGACCGGGTCAGGAGGCGGTGCGGGAGCGGCCGCCGGTCCAGGAGTCCTCGAAGTCGGCCGCGGTGAGGGTGACGCCGGTCAGGACGCGTACGGCGAGGACGAGGCGGCCTTCGGGCTCTTCGGTGTCGGCTTCACCGGTGGGTTCGCAGTCGTCGGAGGCGTCGAAGCCGGCCGCGGTGAGGGAGCCGACGACGGGGTGGGTGACGTCCACGCTGCCGGAGGGGCCGCCGAAGTAGCCGCCGGACAATTCGAGGCTGCCGAGGACGGCGCCGTCGTGGGCGATGGTGGCCGTCTTCGTGTCGGGGTCGCGGTAGGCGCTGATGGCGGTGCGGCTGTCTGCGGCGAGGGTGCGCAGGACGTCGTCCTCGGAGCCGATCCGGCTGTCGAATTCGATGGTGAGAGTCCAGCCACCGGGCATTTCGCGGCCGAAGACGAAGGCGCCTTCGCCTTGGTGTTCTTGGAGGAATTGTGCGGCTTGGTGCAGGCCCCCGGGGCAGGGGGCTGGGTCGGCGACGCCCATGAGGTGGAGGGTTTCGGTGAGTGGGTGGGGGGCGAGGGTTACGCACCAGCCTTCGCCGAACATCTCGTCCAGGTCCACGGTGTGGGGCCTTTCTGGTCGGGTTCACTGCCATTGAAGGACGCCCGCAAGACTTCTCCCGGAGGGACTACCGCACCTGCTCGTGCGGGCTCACATCCGGCTCGTCGGCCCGATCGTAGAGGTCTGGTGCCATCTCAACGCCCACCTGGCCGCCGGGCTGAAGCGGTACGAGGCCGAGCACGACTGGCTTAGAGGTTGTTGTCTTTCCGTGCATGACGGCTGCGTTTCCGCTGTTCAGGGGTAGGGGCGTCGTCCGTGTGGGAGTGATGGATCGTGTTTCGTCGCTCCCCTGGAGGTCGCGGATGCCGTCGGTTGTCGGACTGCTGGAACAGCACGAGCTTGCCGCCCGCCGCCGCGTGGACGGGCTGCGCGAGGAAGCCGACCGCATTCAGGCCGAGCTCGCGACGGCCGAGCAGGAGTGGCTGTTGTCAGCCGAACTGCTCAACCGCGCTGTGCAGCGGCATCGGTCACAAGCTGCCACATCTCATAGTTCCCGCATTCCGCCGTGATCTCAGCCGTCGTCTGAGCCGCAGCGAAGAAGTCGTCGGCCAGCGGCGAGGTGCGCGACGCCGCCATCGCGACGAATACCTGGTCGGGCGCCAGGTCCGGGACGGGCACGTACCTGATGTCCGGCCGTGAGTAGAACACGGTCTCCGAGCGCCCCACGAACGAGATGCCACGGCCGGCCGCGACGTGCTCGAGCTTCTCCTCCACCCCGCGCACCCGGAGCCCGGAGTCGGGGAGCGGACGCCTCGTGGGCTGCGTGCTCGGGTCGGCATGCCAGATCAGCGGTTCACCGGCCAGGTCCGCCTCGGTGACCTCCTCCTTGCCGGCCAGCGGATGGTCCGTGGGCAGCGCCACCATGAACGGCTCGGTGTAGAGCAGGGTCAGGCGCAGGCCGGTCTCGTCGACAGGCAGCCGCACAAAGCCGACGTCGACGCGGCCGTCGAGCAGCATAGGGACCTGGTCGTCCCATTCCATGCGCTGCACGTCCACGACCACGTCCGGATGGCGGCCACCGAACTCTCGCGCCGCGGGGATGACCGGGATCCCAGCCCGAAAACCGACCACCAGCCGCCGGCCGCCACGGGCAGCCGCGGTCACCCGGCGCCTGACCGCGTGCGCGGAGGCGAGCAACGGGCCGGCGTCGTCCAGGAGTTGTCGGCCCGCGTCCGTCAGCGTGACGCCGTGGCTGTCCCTGGTGAACAGGGGGGCGCCGAGGTCCTGTTCCAGCGCGCGGATCTGCCGGCTGAGCGCAGGCTGCGCGATGTGCAGGTCCTCGGCGGCGTGGCCGAAGTGCAGCCTGTCGGCGACGGCGACGAAGTAGCGCAACTTACGGAGATCTAGATCCATGGGGCCCCTCCCGGTCCGGCAATGCCTTGAGGTTATCACCACGGTTAAAACGGGTCTTGGACACCCGCTCAGGCCAATGGCATCGTTCATGGGGCCGAGAGAGTTCGGTACAAGAATTCGGGATCGGTAATTGCTACTCATCAATTCAACGGAGTGATCGTGGGAAAGCTCGATGGCAAGGTAGCGGTAATCACCGGGGGATCCACCGGATTGGCACTGGCCGGGGCCAAGCTTTTCGTCGAGGAAGGAGCGCATGTCTTCATCCAGGCCCGACGGCAGGAAGCACTGGACGAGGCCGTCGACCTGATCGGCCGCAACGTCACCGCCGTCCAGGGTGACGCGTCCGACCTGGACGACCTGGACCGCTTGTACGACACCGTCAAGCGGGAGAAGGGCTCGATCGACGTGCTGTGGGCCAGTGCGGGGATGGGCGAGCCCGCCATGCTCGGCGAGATCACCGAGGAACAGTTCCACCGCTCCTTCTCGCTCAACGCACGCGGCACTCTGTTCACCGTGCAGAAGGCACTGCCGCTGATCAACGACCACGGCTCGATCGTGATGACCGGATCCAACGCCTCCCTCGGCGCCTTCCCCGGCTGGAGCCTCTACGCGGGAAGCAAGGCGGTCCAGCAGGCCTTCGCCCGTGTCTGGCTCAACGAGCTGCGCGACCGCAAGATCCGGGTGAACGTCCTGACCCCCGGCCAGGTCGGCACGGCCAAGCAGGAAGAGCTGTTCGACGAGGCGACCAGGACTGCCTTCGAGTCCCTGATCCCCCGCGGAAAGATGGGCCGCCCCGAGGAGATCGCCACGATCGCCCTGTTCCTGGCCTCCGACGACTCCAGCTACGTCAACGGTCTGGAGCTGGTCGCCGACGGCGGCACCACTGCTATCTGAGCCACGCACGAATATCTGCACCACGCACGAACAAGACCGGACCACGCCCGAACGAGACAGAGCGGCACCTCGAGAACAGGCGCCCCCGAGAACAGGAAGAGAGCACAGCTCATGAGCAGCATCACCTTCATCGGTGCGGGGAACATGGCCCGCACGATCGGCGCGCTCGCGGTAGCGGGCGGCAACACCGTCGAGGTCATGGCACGCGATCACTCCAAGGCCGAGGCCCTGGCCAAGACTCTGGGCGGCGGCACGACGACGGGTGAGTGGGGCGCCGTCCCGGCCGGGGACATCGTCATCACGGCCATGTCGTACGACGGGGTCGTTCCGACCGTCGCCCAGTACGGGGACGCCCTCGCGGGCAAGACCATCGTCGATATCAGCAACCCCTTCAACATCACGTTCGACGGACTGGCCCACAGCGAGGAGACCTCGATCGCGCAGGAAGTCGCCAAGGTGGCCCCGGCCGACGCCAGCGTGTTCAAGGCCTTCAACACCATCTTCCGTGGCGTTCTGGAGAACGGCCGGCCCGACGTCTTCTTCGCCGGTGACGACCCGCAGGCCAAGGCGGACGTGGCGGCATTCATCAAGAGCCTCGGATTGCGCCCGCTGGACGTCGGCGGCCTGAAGATGGCGCACTGGCTCGAAGGAGCGGGCGTGCTCACGGTAGGCCTCGCCGGCAACGGGATCGGCCACGGGAACCTCGCCCTGGGCGTCAACGAATTTACGGGCTGACCCCCGCGGCTGACCAAACAGCCGGCGAACAGGGCGCCGTGCGCTCCGGCTAATTGCTGGAACCACCGACTCGTCGATGCCAGATGTCAGATGCCAGATGTCAATAGTGGCGAAAGAGTTCGCCCGAGGAGGCGCAACACAATGCAGCTCGGTTTCGTGATTCCCATTGTCGGGCCCGCGGTCAGCGACACCCCCGCCCTGAGCGCTTTCGTCCGCGGACTCGAGGACCTTGGCTACGACACCCTGTGGGTCGGCGATCGCCTGGTCACGCCGGTTGATCTGGGCAGCGGCTATCTGGACCGAGGGCCGCAGATGGCCCGCTCCTTCGATCCGATGCTGCTGTTGACCGCCGCTGCTGCGGCGACCGACCGGGTGCGCCTGAACACCAGCACGCTCAGCACGTTCTACTACGAGCCTCCGCACCTGGCCCGGCAGTTGACCACGCTCGACGTGCTCAGCGGCGGCCGCCTCGGCGTGGGTGTGGGGGTGGGGTGGATGAAGCAGGAGTACGACATCGCCCGCAGCGCGGACTGGAGCCGGCGCGGCAAGATGCTCGATGACACGCTGGCGTTCCTGCGGGCGTGGTGGACGACCAGTCCCGTGTCCTGGGACAGCGAGTTCTTCACCATGCCACCGGTCCACGCCGGCCTCCGTCCGGTCCAGGCGGGCGGGCCGCCCATCTGGATCGGTGGTGCCAGTGAGGCC
The DNA here is from genome assembly GCF_031845825.1 of Streptomyces lancefieldiae. NCBI lineage: Bacteria > Bacillati > Actinomycetota > Actinomycetes > Kitasatosporales > Streptomycetaceae > Streptomyces > Streptomyces lancefieldiae. The sequence continues at coordinate 91,235 of NZ_JAVRFH010000016.1, forward strand.
GCGATGCGCCGGGTCGGCCGCAGCGGGGTCGGCTGGCTCGGGGTCGAAGGGCCTACGCCCACTGCGTCGGCCAGTAGTCAGGACGAGGGCGCAGGCCGCTTGTGGTCGGTCGCGCGTCGAGCGGCGGAGGAGGCCGGCCGCGATCCTGACGCACTCAAGACAGCCATGCGGATCAACCTCGAGCCGGGCACGTCCGTCGACTCGGTCGCGGACCAACTGAAGCGGTACGCCGAATCCGGTGTCGATGAGGCGTACTTCGATGCCTTCACGATGTTCGCCGGCCTTGACCAGCTGCTCGACTTCGCCGGCCAGGTGATCGAGCGTACCGGCCGGTTGTGACCACCCAAGAAACGACCGCCGAAGAAACGACGGGCGAAGAAACGACGGGCGGGCAAGCCGTTCGATTCGGAACCAGAGGAAGAGAGAGTCTCACCATGAGCAGCATCAGTTTCATCGGTCTGGGGGGCATGACTCACGCCATCGCCTCACGTGCGGTAGCGGGCGGTGACTCCGTCGAGCTGATCGGCCGCGACGCCGCCAAGGCCAAGGGCCTGGCCGCCGAGCTCGGCGCCGGGGCCACGGTGGGGACCTTCGGGGCCGTCCCTGTGGGCGACATCGTTGTCCTCGCCGTGCCCTACACCAGCGCCGTGCCGGTCGTCGCCCAATACGGGGATGCCTTGGCCGGCAAGGTCATCATCGACATCTCCAACACCTTCGACGCCGACGCCACCGGGGTGGTCACTCCCGAGGGCACGTCCGGTGCGCAGGAGATCGCCAAGACGGCCCCGGCGGGCGCGCACGTCGTGAAGGCGTTCAACACAGTGTTCGGCCATGTCCTGGTCCAGGAGCGTCCCTTGGACGTGCTCTTCGCCGGAGATGACGCACAGGCCAAGGCCGACGTGTCGGCGTTCATCGCGAGCCTCGGTCTGCGTCCCCTCGACGTTGGCGGCCTGGAGATGGCCCGCTGGCTGGAAGGGATCGGGCCGCTGCTGATGGGCCTGGCCAGGAACGGCGCGGGGACCTTCGACATCGCCCTCGGCGTCGACCTCCGCGGCTGAGCACCCGCACCGCCACCCCGCACCACCACTTCGCGCACCACATCACCGACAAGGAGCAGTAAGTTGCGAGTCCTCGTCACTGGCGGGACCGGCCATTCCGGTTCGCACATCATCCCCGAACTCGTCGCCGCAGGGCACGAGGTCACCGGCCTCGTCCGGTCGGACACGGCCGCCGCGGCACTGTCCGCGCTCGGCGCGAAGATACGCCGCGGCGACCTCCAGGACCTCAACGGGCTCAAGGAGGCGGCCGCGGACTCCGACGGCGTCATCCACGTCGCGCACCGGCAGGACCTGCTTCCCTCCGGCGGGATGGCCGCCGTGGCCGCCGCGGAGCTCCCGGTCATGCTCGCGTACGGCGAGGCCCTCGCGGGGACCGGTAAGCCGCTGGTGGCGGCGGGGAGTATCGGCTCGCCCGGAACCGGGACGTACCTGGGCCGGTCGGGTACCGAGGAAGACCCGGCCCTGCCCGTCGGCGACGAGCACAAGGGCACCCTGCGGGCCCGTAATGTCGTGGAGTCCGCCGTCATCGGACTCGCCGAGCAGAAGGTACGGTCCTCGGTCGTGCGGATCGCCAACATCATGCACAGCACGACCGACCGTGGCTTTCTCCCCATGCTGATCGCGCTCGCGAAGGAGAAGGGCTTCGCCGGCTATCCCGGAGACGGCACGAACCGGTGGAACGCCGTGCACGCCCGCGATGCCGCCTCCCTGTTCCGTCTGGCGCTGGAGAAGGGCCCGGCGGGCAGCTACTGGCACGCCGTCGAGGACGGGGGCATCCCGTTCCGCGAGATCGCCGAGGCCATCGGCAGCCGCCTGGGCCTGCCCGCCGTGAGCGTTCCCCTGGACGAGCTGATTCTGCCGGCACATTTCGGGTTCCTCACGAACGTCGTCACGCAGAGCTACCCGACGTCCAACCTCATCACCCGCCGGACCCTCGGCTGGGAGCCGTCTCAGCCCCGCCTCCTCGCCGATCTGGACAACGGCCACTACTTCCCCGCCGGCTGACAGCAGGGTGCCCGGATCGCGACGAGTCCGGCTCATGGCAAGACGAGGCTCTTATGGCGAGGCTCGTACAAGGACACGCCGCCGGGAGCCGATCCGACGGCGGTGGCCTGCGAGGGGACCGGAGAGGTGTTGCAGCGTGCGGCTGGACAGATCGATGCCGGACGGGCAGAAAAGCACGCGAAAGCTCCGGCGGGCTGGTGATTTTGGCCGTGAACCCTTCTACCAGGAGCTTTCTTCATGCCCGCCACCAGGGTCACCCGCCCAACCACCCGTCAGGGTGGAAGAGGAACACCGCCGGAGCACCCGGCCGCGGCCACCGGAGTGGATCGTCGGACTCGGTATCGGCACCCGGCTCTGCAGGTCCACGCTGTGACTGCGGCATGGCCGGCAAACAACCCCGTCCCGCCGGCCGTGACGAGGCCTGCCAGCTCCTCGCCTCAGCCCTGAAAGCCTGTAGCCGCTGCCGGCCCGACGTCCAACTGCACATCATCGACCTGTCCCGCCCCTGGCGCAGCAGGTGGTGTGCCCGGTCAGTGCCCCGAGGGGATACGGAAGGCGACCGTCTTCGCCAGCCGACCCGCCTCCTTCGCGTCCACCGGGCAACGTCCCCGGAACCGACGCGGTAACACCGCAGGCAGACAGCATCAGCTCCGCCCGGTGATGCCGGGTGTCGGCGTACGGACTCAGCCCGTGCACAGCCGAGCACGGATGAACGCGCCCATCCGCGGGCGTGGCCAGGCGTCCTCTTGACCTGAAGCATGATTGAGGTTTTAGCGTGTCGCCTACTTGATCATCTGACGACGGGAAACGCACTCGTGATCCTCGTGACCGGAGCCACCGGAAACATAGGCAGTGCCCTGCTGAAGGAACTGCGCGCACGCGGCGTCGGGCCGCTGAGAGGGCTCACCCGTGATGCCGCACGGGCCGTCTTCCCCCAAGGGGTCGAGGCCTCGGAGGGCGACTTCGCGGATCCGGCGTCGCTGAAGCCCGCGCTGAAGGGAGTACGCTCGCTGTTTCTCGTGTCGTGTCTGGGCCCGGACGCCGACGTCCTCGAAGCCGCCCGGCAGGCCGGCGTGGAACACGTCGTGCTGGTGTCGTCCATCACCGTCCAGACTCACCCGCACCTCGGCCCCGCCGGCGAGAACCTTGCGGTGGAACAACTGCTCAAGGAAACCGGCATGGCCTGGACGATCCTGCGGCCGACGCAGTTCGCGTCGAACGCCCTGATGTGGGCCGCGTCCATCCGTGGCCGCGAGACCGTCCGCGCGCCGTATGCCGAGACCGCGCTGCCGACCATCCACCCCGGAGACATCGCATCGGTGGCACTGGTGGCACTGACCGAGCCCGGCCGCCGCGGACGCACGTATGCCCTGACCGGGCCGGAGCCGATAACCGCCCGACAGCAGGTCGAGGCCATCGCGGCAGTACTGGGCCGGGAGGTTCCCTTCGCCGAGATCGGCCGCCGGCAGGCCCACGCACAGATGGCCGCGGTCTTCGGACCCGAGGCCGCGGACGCGGTGCTCGACGTCACGGGCGGAGACGTGAACGACGAGCTGCAGATGGTGCGCGACACGGTTTCCCAGATCACTGGAACGCCGGCTCGCCCGTTCCGGCAATGGGCTTCAGAGAACGCCGACGCCTTCCGCTGAATCGCCTGGACCCGAGCACGTTCTCCGTACCCTGGTACGCATTCTCAGGGCTCTGGCAAGATTTTCGTAGCCGGAGATCATCTCGGTGACACGGTCGGCTGGTCCGCGCAGCGTCGGCGGAGGTGAGCGGTCAGGACGACGCGGCGGCGGAGGAGCGGGACGCCGACGCGGCCTGCCATGCGGCGTTTTTGCAGCTTGACATCGGCGATGCGGCCTTCGTCGACCCCGGAGCTGTAGAGGGTGATGATGCCCTGGGCGACGGCGTGCCGGTCTTCGCGCAGGGCTCCGGCGAGGCCGGCGAGAGGGGCCAGTCCGCTGTTCGAGAGGTCGTCGAGCCAGCCCGGGCGGGGTTTGGTGTCGCGGTTGTTGAGCATGCCGGCGGAGCAGGTCGTGGGCGTGCCTGAGTTCAGGGCAGTGGTCGAGGAGCCGGGGCGGGCATCACCTCCGACGACCTCCTGTCGGCAGCCCGCCAGTAACCCCAACTGCCTCAGATGTCCCGCGGGTAGGGGCGCCGTCGCGAGCACCGCGACACCGCCGCCCGGACCAGCGGGTTGACAGTTTTGTTACTCGCTACCACTGGGTTCTCTGGTACGTCTGGCCGATACGGTCGAAACCTGACCGGGCACACATGCCCCACGCCTCCGATATTCCAGGCCAAGACGTTTGCGTTTGAGTGCACTCCAACTCCTAGGTTCGCAGACATGCAATACGTCAAACTCGGAACGACCGGACTGGAAGTCTCCGCCATCGCCCTCGGCTGCATGAGCTTCGGCGAGCCGGACCGGGGCGGCGAGCCCTGGTCGCTGGGCGCGGACGCCAGCCGGGACATCATCAAGCAGGCCTTCGAGAGCGGCGTCAACTTCCTCGACACGGCCAATGGGTACAGCGCCGGAAGCAGCGAGGAGATCGTCGGTCAGGCGGTCAAGGACTTCACCCGGCGCGAGGAGGTCGTTCTCTCCACCAAGGTCTGGATGCGGATGCGCCCCGGCCCGAACGGCGCCGGGCTGTCCCGCAAGGCGATCTTCGCCGAGCTCGACGCCTCCCTGAAGCGACTGGGAACCGACTACATCGACCTCTACCAGATCCACCGCTGGGACTACGACACTCCGATCGAGGAAACCCTCGAGGCGCTGCACGATGCGGTCAGGTCCGGGAAGGTCCGCTACATCGGCGCCTCTTCCATGTACGCCTGGCAGTTCGCCAAGGCCCTGTACCTGGCTGACCTGAACGGCTGGACCCGGTTCGTGTCGATGCAGGACCACTACAACCTCATCCACCGGGAAGCAGAGCGGGAGATGCTCCCGCTCTGCGCCGACCAGGGCATCGGCGTGATCCCGTGGAGCCCGCTGGCGCGGGGCAGGCTGACGCGGGTCCGGGACACCGCCACGGCGCGTGCCGCAACAGACCCGGGCGGCAAGATCCTCTACCGCGACGGTGACCAGGCGGTGGCCGAACGCGTCCACGAGATCGCGGGCAAGCGGGGTCTGTCCCCGGCCCAGGTCGCCCTGGCCTGGGTCATGCGCAACCCGGCGGTGACCTCGCCCATCGTCGGGGTCACCAAGCCGGCCCAGCTGGCCGACGCGGTCGCCGCGGTGGACATCGAACTCGACGAAGACGAGGCCGCCTACCTGGAGGAGCCTTACCAGCCGCACGAGGCCGCCTACCTGGAGGAGTCCTTCTACAAGCGGCAGCCTGTGGCGGGCTCCCGGTAGTCCGGGCTACCGCCGGGCCTTCGACGAGTCCTTGGCCTCGGCCTTCACAGCCCTGTGGTCGGCCCAGCGGTGCTTGCGGGCGGTCGCGCGCAACTGCAGGATCCGCGCGCTGCCCGCCGGCGCGGTGAGCAGGATGCCCCCCACCGCGGCCGGCAGCAGGCCCACGCGTAGCGGAACGTGCCCGTGGGCACCGAAGCAGCTGACGTCCACCGACTGACCCTGGGTTTGGTCAACTGGTAAGAAATTTCGCAGGCAGGGGCGTCAGGCTGACGTGACGCGGGTGACACGCACCGGCACGCCGGCCATGCCGACATCATCCGAGCTCATGGACGGTGCCGTGGAGATGAACCACGGCAACGACAGCGTGGCGTCGGGCGACTCGGCAGGGTGGGAGAACCATCGGAGCCGGCTGGAGCATGCAGCTCAGGAAGCCGACCGACGCGCGACTTCGGACCAGATCGGCTGAGAGAGTTGGAGCTCGTCTCTCTGACGCGGTGCGGGCTGCAATCGACGGCGGACGGAAACTTTAGTTCCCGATTACGGAGTTGGGAACTATAGTTGTCGCATGATGGTCTCTGAGATCACCCCAGAAGAGCAGGTAGAGCTCGACAAGGCCCTGTATGACGCCTTGAATCCCCTGGCCTCGGCCATCCGATCCCGCGAGACCGGGCTACCCACGGACCGTATGTGGGAAGCGGATCCTGTCGAAGTGGCGCTGTCCGTCCTGGCTGCTTGGAAGGTAATGGATGTCGAGGTCAGGCGGCTGGCTGGGCAGGCGGCAGCAACTGCCGGGTCCTACGGCGCAAGTTACGAGCAGTTGGGAGCCGTCTGGGGCATCACCCGGCAGGGTGCTCGCAAGAAGTGGCCCGACGCCGTCAGCCGCCCGGCACCTGCGGCAGCGGGCAAACGCAGGCTTGCGCTCTTCGGAGGGACTGCTGAGCTGGTGCAGGCGCCCGCCGGCGACTGGAGCTGGACAGGTAAGGGTGCTGACGGGGCATCCGGCACGGTCGCTGATGGGACGCGTTACGCGACTGCGGAAGAAGCAGCGGCTCATGCGGGCGCATTCCTCAAAGAACACGCCCTCGGCATCGACGGCCACTCCTGAAGCCCCTTCCTGGTCGACGGCGCCGCCCACCAGTTGGAACTGACCCGGGCCGCGGCCTGCCCCCACAACAGCGGGCCGCGGCCGACAAGGCCTGCCGCTGCCTGGAGAACCATGCCGCCTTCGTCCACTACGACAAGGCCCTCGACACCGGCTGGCCGATCGCCAGCGGCACCGTCGAAGGAGCGGCCCGCCATCTCATCTCCAGCCGCCTCGGCGCCGCTGGCAGCCGGTGGAGCGTCACCGGAGCCGAAGCCGTCCTCACCCTCCGCGCTGTCCTCAGCAACGGCGACTTCCCGCAGTACTGGTCCTTTCCCACCCAGAGAGGACGCGAACGCCTCTGTCCCCCACCCGACCAGCACGACGACGAACCCAAGCCTGACCGACGACCTCACTGCAGAGGGGCAACCTCCCCCTCGAAGTATGCGGCGCTCTCCGCGTCCGCCGGATAGTAGGACTCGATCGCGACCTCGTCCAGCGTGATGTCCATCGGAGTACCGAACGTGGTGATGGTCGAGAACAGCCGCAGCTCTCGTCCGTCCAAGCGAAGGATCATCGGGATCACGACATCGGGTTCGACCCATCGGCCCGACGCGTCCTCGGAGTCGGGCTCCAGCAGTTCCTCATAGAGCGCTGTGAGCTCGGCGTCGGGAGCAACGGCGAGCTGACGCCTGATTCGGGAGCGGAACACCGCACGCACATCGGCCAGGTTGACGACCAGAGGAGCGAACCCGCGCGGGTCCAGTCCCAGCCGCACCAGGTTGACCGGCGGTCGCAGCAGATCGGGGTCGACGTCCGCGAAGAACGGCTCGACCGCGCGATTGGTCATCACGATGTTCCACCGGCGATCGAAGGCCAACGCCGGGTACGGCTCATGCGCGCGGAGCACCCTCTCGACAGCGTTCCGGGCCGACGACAGCGCGGCGTCATCGAGTGGCCGCTCGGCGTACCGGGGTGCGAAGCCGGCCGCAAGCAACAGCCGGTTGCGCTCACGCAACGGCACATCGAGCTGGTCCGCGAGCCGCAGAACCATGTCGGCGCTCGGGTTGGACTTCCCCGTCTCGACCAGACTGACGTGACGAGCCGAGACGTCGGCCGCGATCGCAAGATCGAGTTGGCTGATTCGTCGGCGATGCCGCCACTGCCGCAAGAGCTTCCCGACCGTATGCACGGTCATCGAGAGTACTCATCGTGGAGCCGTACGCCATGAAGTCCGACTTCATCGACAACCGTCTCGACCGCGGAAACACTGCGTCCATGACCACAGACAACAAGAACATCGTTGAACGGGCACTGGCGGAACTGATCGAGACAGGCAGCGTCGACGCGCTCGAACCGTTGCTGAGCGATGACTTCGTCCATCACAGGCCGGACTCGACCTCCGCGACCAAGGCGGAATGGCTCGCCGCCGTACAGGCGGCACTCACCCCGCTCGCCGATATGCGGGTCGAGGTCCACCACCTGCTGGCCGACGGTGATCATGTCGTGATGCACTCGCGGCGACAGCTCCCCGATGGAGGGCCGGAGATCGCGGTCGTTGATATCTGGCGGATCAACGAGGGGCTGATCACGGAGGGCTGGGAGATCATCGAGCCTGTGGCCCAGGTGGCCGCCAATCTGGTGTGGTGGGAGGCCGCTGGGCACTGACGATCACATCGGTTCCACTCTCGAACGGACAATCGGGTGAGGGGCGACTCCTCCTCAACGACGACATGTATCCCGCCCAGCACACCGGGTCCTTCTAGAGCAGCGTTGCGTCGTTTGAGCAGGTCGCGGTGCCAGCGCAGGATGGTGTCGGGGCGTACGGCAGCAAGAGTTGGCAGCAGGTTGTCGTTCGGGAGGTGGTGGAGCGAACCGGGGACTGTGCGGTCGGCGCCGATGGACACGGGCCTTCCGACCTGACGCTGCAGGACCAGCAGTTGGTGCGTAGCGCGAGGATCTCAATGCCTGTGTCCCCTTCACTCCTCGGATGGGCGCCATAGGCGACGTCACCGGCCACTTCGACTCCGACGGCCGCCTCTACAAGCAGAAGCTGCCGTGGAAATATGGACGTCGAGTTCGACTTCGACCCACCGGTGGCGAGACCTCTCGTTACTGGCACTGGGAGTCCGGCTGGACCGTCCAAGGCGAGGCCACCAGCCAGAGCACCGACGCCCGGCGCCGAGCGTCAGAGCTGGGAGCCGCCGCCGTCCACCGCGAGTTCGGCGCCGGTGGTGAAGGTGGCGTCGAAGGCGAGGAACACCACCGTCCTGGCGACTTCGTCGGGAGTGCCCATGCGCAGCATGGGGTTGTCGGCCGCCATCTGCGCCTTGGTCTGTTCGGCCGCCTCCCGGGGCATCGACTTCTCCAGGATTCCGGAGTCGATCGGGCCGGGGCTGACCGCGTTGACGCGGATCTTGCGCGGGAGCAGCTCGCGGGCCAGGCTGCGGGTCATCGAGCGCAGCGCCGCCTTGCCGGCCGCGTACGCGCTGAGCATCGGAAGTCCCAGCACGTTCGCCACGGAGGTGGTGAGCACGACGCCGCTGCCTTCCGCCAGTAGCGGGGCGAGCTTCTGCACCGTGAAGTAGGGGCCCTTGGCGTTGATGGCCAGCAGTTGGTCGAAGAGTTCTTCGCTCGTCGCCTCGAACGGCGCGAAGCCGTTGACGCCCGCGTTGGCGAACAGGGCGTCGACCGTGCCGAGCTCGGCCTTCACTCGGTCGGCCAGCGCGTCGATGTCGGGCAGCGACGCGGCGTCGCTGCGGACCGCGATCGCCCTCTCGCCGAGCCGGTCGCGTGCAGAGTCCAGGGCGTCCTGGTTACGCCCGGTGATCAGCACACGTGCCCCTTCGTCCACGAGCAACTGCGCGGTGGCCAGTCCGAAACCGCTGCTGCCTCCGGTGATCACCACGTGCTTGCCTTCGTGCTTGCCCATTTCGGACACACTCCATCTGTGAGAACGGCTATTGTCTTTCGTCCGAGCGGTCGATCCCGGCTGGACAGCATCGAGTCAACAACCGTCCGAACCGGGCGTCCAAGACCCGTTCTGCACCCCGTTATGCCGAATCTGCATAACGGGTAGGCTGCTGGTATGTCCGACGAAGCCCCGCCCTCCACGGCGCCCCGCCCTGGCCCTGACCTGGATCTGAGACTGGTGCGGTACTTCGCGGTCGTCGCCGAGCATCTGAACTTCGCCCGGGCGGCCGCGGCGCTGCACGTCGCCCAGCCCTCCCTGAGCCGTCAGATCAAGCGGCTGGAGGACGCCCTCGGCGTGCGCCTGCTGGAGCGCACCACTCAGGGCAGCCGCCTCACCGCGGCCGGCGCGGCCTTCCTCCCGCAGGCACAGACGCTCCTGCACACGGCTCACCAGGCGGTGCTCACCGCACGCGCCGCCGCGCCGCCGCGTACGGTCACCATCGGATATGTCGAGGACCTCGTCATCACCCCCGCGGTGCGGGACCTGCGCCGCCGTCATCCCGACACCCACGTCCGCACCCGTCACCTGGACTGGGACGAGGTTCGCGCCCTGCCCGAGGGCCGGGTCGACGCGCTCGTCGTCCGCACGCCGCTCCCGATCCCGAGCGACGGTCTGGACGTGACCGTCCTCTACGACGAACCCCGGGCACTCCTCGTGCCCGCGTTCCACCGCCTCGCCGGCAAGGAGTCGGTCACCCCGGACGACTTCACCGACGAACCCCTCGTGGCCTGTGCTGGTATGGCTGCGCTGTGGACCGGGTTCTGGCGGCTCGAACCCCGTCCGGACGGCAGCCCGGCCCCACTCGGTCCCATGCTCGTCGACACCTTCGAGGACAAGCTCGAAGTCGTCGCCGACGGCCGGGCCATCGCCCTCGTGCCGGCCGACGACCGGCGCTGCACACTCCGCAACGACCTCGTCACCGTCCCCGTCGAGGGAGTCGAACCCTGCCAGGTGGTGGTCGCCACTCGCTTCGCAGACGCCAACCCGCTCGTCGCCCACTTCCGTGAATCCGCGAAGAACTTCCTCGTCCGCGAAGCCTGACGCGTCCGGTCCAGAAGGGCTGCCGGGCGCGGGAGCGGGGCCCACCGTCGTGCGGGGTCCGTGCCCTACCCCGGCATCCCGCCCGATCCGGTGGCGAGGCCGTCGAGCTTGCGCGCCAGGCGCTGGCCCTCGGCCGGGTGGGCATGGCGGACACGTACGAACCGTCGAACAGGACCCACAGCTCATGGCCGGCGAAGTTGCGGTCGGCCAACAGCGGCATGCCGGGCCGCAGGGAGGCGAGCAGGCCGCGGGCGAGCTTGTGCTCGCCGAACCTGGCAATCGAGTCGAAAGCCGCGTCGATGACGGCGTGGGTGCCGCACTCGATCAAAGCCATCATCCTGGGCTGCGGATTCCCGCTCTTCCGCCGTTCAGACGTCCTACGCGCAGACTGCGGCCGCCGGAACGGAACATCACGGCTCGGCGGCGGCAGCCGTGGTCAGCCCTTCAGTGTGTAGAAGTGGAGGGGAGAGTTCGGCCTGAAGCCGATGCGCGGATACACCGGTGCGCCGGCGACCGTCGCGTGCAGGGTGGCGCGGGTGAGCCCGGTGGCCCGAGCGCCTTCGTACAGGGCCTTGCGCGTCACCGCCTCCCCATAGCCCCTGCGCTCCCACTGCGGGTCGGTGGCGACGAGCAGGACGAAGAGGCGGCCCTCCGCCTCCACCACGGCCGCACAGGTGACGGGCATATCGTCCCGCATCCCCAGATAGGCGTGAATCCGCTCCTTCCACAGTGTGGAGGAGCCGGCCAGGCCGTCCCGCCCGTCCTCCAACGCGAATCCGTAGGCACGCGAGTTGATGTCCGCGTAGGCCTGGAGTTGCTCGTCACTGGTGACGCGCACGAACGTCAGCTCGGGGTGGAAGGGTTCGGGAATGGGCAGCAAGTCTCCCGCCATGCCCGTGCCGGGGAAGGCGTGTTCCAGACCGGCCTGCCCGGCCGCTGTGTCGAGCACCGCGCGCGCGTCCTCGTCGACGAGGTCCTCGAACACCCACAGGAAGCCCGGGTGTTCCTTCTCCTGCATGATCTCCGCCGCCTCGTGCAGGCGCTGCTTCAGGAGCACGGCGTCCGCGCCCACTTCGGTCAGCGTGACGCAGTTCCAGAAGGCGAAGCGGCAGTCGGCCCAGCGGACGGCGACGCCCGGAAGGTCTCTTACGTCCGCGTCCGGCTTCCGTTCGAGCACCACGGTCCGCCAGACCGTGGCGAGCTGCTCCATCGATTCGATCGAGTCCGCGAGACTGTGCACCAGTACCCCCCGGGGGCTGTGTAGGGAAGAGCGTCGCTTGATGATGCCCCGGATGTGTCGCCGCCGCTCCCCTTGGGGCAGGAACAGCGCAGAGGCGGACGACGTCGTGCCCACCTGCCAGGTGACGTTCATCGAGGGCGCCCCGGGCGGTTCACCTGATCAACCCTCATCCCGTGAGCGTGTTCGGTGTAGAGGCGCGGTCAGCAGAATGCCGACAGGGCGAACCGATCCTCAGAGGGCAGGCACGCGGGGCTCGTGCTGTGCTGTGACCCGGTCGGGTCACAGGGCCAGCGGGCCGAGGTCCGCAGCCACGGAAGCCAGCGCGCGGATCGCGTCGGTCTCGGCGTCGCTGCGCCAGCAGAACGCCCAACGGCTGAGCGGTGCGTCGCGGATGGGGATGTACGCGATGTCGGGGCGGGAGTAGTAGCGCAGGCCGTGCGCGAAGGCAGGGCACACCGCCTCGCCGGTGGCGACGACGGCGAACAGCTGCGTGCCGTCCACGACGGCCGGGCCGGCGGGGATGGGGCGGCCGCTCGGGGTTCGGGTGGGGATCAGGGCCTCACGCCAGTACGCGGGGGCCGCGCCGGTGACGACGGGCTCGTCGGCCAGGTCCTCGTACGAGACCGAGTCGCGGACGGCCAGCCGATGGTTGGCGGAGACGACGAGCACGACGGGCTCGGTGCAGACGACCGGGCCGACCGTCAGGTCCGGTTCCTCGATCGGGAGCCAGACGAGCAGGACGTCGACGGTTCCGGCGCGCAGGTGGGCGAAAGGGCCGTCGTAGGGCACGGCCCGGATCTGCACCGTGCAGCCGGGCCGTCGGGCCGCGAACTCGGCGAGGACCGGGCGCAGATCGCCGGTGTTGCTGGAGATCATCCCCAGCCGCAGCACATCGGGCTTGCCCCGCGCGGTCAGTGCGGCGCGCTCCAGCCCCTGGCGCAGGCCGCGGTACGCCGGGAGCAGGTCGTCGTAGAGTTGCTGTCCGAGCGGGGTCAGGCGGACGTGGTGGCTGGTCCGCTCGAAGAGGGCGCCGCCGATGCCGCGCTCCTGCTTCTTGATCGCCTGACTGACCCGGGCCGGGGTGACGTACAGCCGCTTGGCGGTGCGGCCGAAGTGCAGTTCCTGCGCCAGCGTCAGGAAAATCTCGATGTCCCTGATCTCCACGGACCCTCCCCCGTCGGCGTTAACCTGTAGGTTAATGCGTCTGCTTCAAACGGGCATTGCCGGGTGCAAGCGGCCGGACGGAGGGTGGAACAGCGCCCCCGCCCGGGGCATCTCACGGCCGATCGTGCGAAGGACCCAGCATGCGACACCTTCAGACGGGCACGCTGCTCGTCACCACCCTCTTCACCGGGCTCATGGCCGGGCTCTTCTCGGCCTTCGCCTACTCGGTGATGCCCGGCCTGGGCCGGTCCTCCGACCACACCCTCGTCGAAGCGATGCAGGGCATCAACAAGGCGATCATCAACCCTGCCTTCATGCTCCCCTTCATGGGTTCGATCCCGCTGCTCGGGCTGGCCGTGGCCCTCGCGTGGCGCGGCCAGAGCCGCTCCGCGCTGCCGTGGCTGATCGCTGCGCTGGTGCTGTACCTCATGGCCTTCGTGGTCACCAGCGCCGTCAACGTCCCTCTCAACGACAAGCTCGCCCAAGCCGGCGACCCCGACCACATCCGCCACCTCGCGAGGGTGCGCAGCGACTTCGAGGGCAGCTGGGTCGCCTGGAATGTCGTACGGGCGCTGCTGCACACCGCCGCCTTCGGCTGCCTTACCTGGTCGCTGGTCCTGCATGGGGCGCACCGTGCACACGACAGCGCGGGCGGCGGCACCTCCCTGCACACGCCGGCGCACGTCATGGAGCATCCGCGTCCGGGCCCGTACCAGCACCCCGGCCGGTCCTCCAGCGCCGTCGCTCCGCCGGTGGAACCCGTCATTTAGAACCGGGCGTGGGGTGCGCCCGTTGGCGGCAGGGAGGCTGCCTCGGGCGCACGGCGTTGTGTGCGCCCGAGGCATGGCCTACCGGAACGACGGCAGATTGCGTGCTACCCACGCGCCGAAGGGGCTGGCCGGACGGTGCAGGACAGCCTCCACATCAGGGCTGGTCTTCTGCTCTGCCGGGAGCGGGACGCCGAGTACGTCGAGGGTGCCGGTTACGACCTGCTCCGGCATGAACTGCGCCATGCGGGCATGGGCGTCCTCGCGAGACAGTTCCACGAAGGTCACTTCCTCGCCCAGGGCTTCCGCGATGACTGCGGCCTGCCGGCGCGGGCTGATCGGTTCGGGACCAGTCAGCTCGTATGCGTGGCCTGCGTGACCGTCCTCGCGCAGGGCGGCTGCGGCGACTGCGGCGATGTCCGCCGGGTCGATGACGGGCAGTGCCACGTCCCCGAATGGGGCGAAGATCGTGCGTTTGGTGCGGACCGTCTCGGCCCAGGCGAAGGTGTTGGAGGCGAAACCGCCGGGGCGCAGGATGGTGAAGTCGTGTCCGGACGCGCGCACGGCCGCCTCGAACTCCCGCAGGCGGGCGTGCGAGAGCGCTTCGGGGCGGGTGGTGCTGACCTGCGACGAGACCAGGACGATCCGCTCGACCCCGGCATCCGATGCCATGTCGAGCAGGGTGGCCGGGTTCTCGCCTCGGCTGTTGAGTTCGCCGCCCAGGAGGAGAAACAGGGCACGGGCTCCTTCGAGGGCGGGTCGCAGGCCCGTGGTGCTCCCGATGTCGGCCTGGCCCCACCGGACCCCAGCCGCCAGTCCGGCCGGCTGGGGTCGCCGCGACACGGCCACGACCTCTTCGCCCGCCTCGGCCAGCAGTTCCACCAGCGTCTTCCCGATGTTGCCGGTAGCACCAGTCACTGCGATCATCACGACTCCGATTGTGAGTTAGTTGACTGACTAAGAGGAACGTAGCACACCTCCCCGGACGGCTGCCTATAGTTAGTTGGGTGACCAACTCAGTGAATCGGCGGGCGCAGGCGTCGCAGAAGCGTCAACGGCTGACGGCGGCGGCGGCCCGGGTCCTGCATCAGCAGGGGGTCGAACGCACCACCCTCGGCGACATCGCGCGCGAGGCCGATGTCCCTGTGGGGAACGTGTACTACTACTTCAAGACCAAGGACGAGCTGATCCAGGCCGCGCTGTCCGAGCACAGCGCACACCTGGACGAACTCACCGGCCGGCTGGAGCAGCTGGCAGACCCGCGCGACCGCCTCAAGGCGCTGATCGAAGCGTGGGTCGACCAGCGCGACGTCGCCGCTCGCTACGGATGCCCCACCGGCACCCTGGCCGTCGAGCTCGACAAGCGCGCCGACGGGACCCTCGACACCGAGGCCGGAGCAGTCATCCGGCGGCTGCTGGACTGGTCCGGACGCCAGTTCCGCGAGCTGGGCCTGTCCGACCCGGACGACCTGGCCCTCACTCTCATCTCCGCCTACCAGGGCATGTCACTCCTGGCCAACGCCCTGCGCGACCCGGACATCATGACCCGCGAAGGATCCCGCCTCCTGCGCTGGCTCGACTCCCTCCGGGCTCCCGACGCGCACCTGTAACCCAGCGCGCGACCGGCGACCAGGTCAGAGCCACGCCGACTCCGAGGTTCTGCTGGCGCGGGCGCCCCAGGGGAGGTTGGTGCTCATTCCGCGCGACCCCGGTCACCCGGTTGCCGCTCCCCGGCCCTCCTTCCCGACCGCCCGCGGCGGCCGCCGTGCCGGCGGTCGGGGCGGCAGGCGGCGCTCCTGCCGTGCGGGATGACGGGCCGCCGCCGTGGCCGGACTCCGCGTGGACACGCGGGCGCCGCCGTCGGAGCACGGAGCCCTACGGGAGGTGGCGCCGGAACAGGGTGGCCTCCGTTCTCCTCGTCACGGTTCGCCGCCGCGTCGCCGCGACAGGCACGGCCACGCTGATACGCCCATGATCGGACATCAGAGCACGAAGTCGGACCGAACGCCTGGAGGATTGCTCGTGGACACGGACGGACAGCGTGACACGGAGCGGCTGCACTGCCTGGTCACCGGGGCGTCCGGGTACATCGGCGGACGTCTGGTGCCGGAACTGCTGGAAGCCGGCCACCGCGTCCGGTGCCTGGCCCGCTCCCCGGGCAAACTCCGCGACCACCCCTGGGCGCAGGACGCCGAGACCGTCGGCGGCGACGTCACGGACGCCGACTCCGTCGCCGAAGCCATGCGGGGTATCGACGTCGCCTACTATCTGGTGCACGCCCTGGGCACAGGTTCCGGCTTCGAGGACACCGATCGCCGCGCGGCCCGGACCTTCGCCATGCAGGCGCACGCCGCCGGCGTGCGCCGGATCGTGTATCTCGGCGGACTTACCCCCAGTGGTATCCCGGAGGGAGACCTTTCCCCGCATCTACGCTCCCGGGCCGAGGTCGGACGCATCTTCCTGGAGGCGCCCGTACCGGCCACCGTGTTGCGGGCCGCGGTCGTCATCGGCTCGGGATCCGCGTCGTTCGAGATGCTGCGCTACCTCACCGAACGCCTGCCCGTCATGATCACCCCCAGCTGGGTGCACACCCGCACGCAGCCCATCGGGGTACGCGACGTACTGCGTTATCTCGTCGGCTCGGCCACCATGCCCGCAGACGTCGACCGAGCTTTCGACATCGGCGGACCGGACGTCCTCACGTACCAGGGGATGATGCGCCGTTACGCCACCGTCGCCGGGCTGCGGCGGCGGGTCATCGTGCCGGTGCCGGTCCTCACCCCGAGACTGTCCAGCCACTGGGTCGGTCTCGTCACTCCGGTGCCCGCCTCCCTCGCCCGGCCGCTGACGGAGTCACTGCGCCACGAGGTCGTATGCCATGAACACGACATCGCCGCCCATGTGCCCGATCTCCCCGGTCGGCCCCTGCCGTTCGACGATGCTCTGGCCCTGGCACTACGCCGGGTGCGCGAGGCGCAGGTGGCGACACGCTGGTCCTCCGCCGCCGTACCGGGAGCACCCAGCGACCCGCTGCCCACGGACCCGGACTGGGCCGGTGGCAGCCTCTACCAGGACGAGCGCCGACTGCCGGTCGACGCGTCACGCGAGGCCCTGTGGAAGGTGATCGAGGGCGTGGGCGGCGACAACGGCTGGTATTCCTTTCCCCTCGCCTGGGCGGTCCGTGGCTGGCTGGACCGTTTCGTCGGGGGCGTCGGCCTGCGCCGCGGACGCCGCGACGCCGCTCACCTCCGGGTGGGCGACTCGCTCGACTTCTGGCGGGTCGAGGAGATCGAGCGCGGCCACCTGCTGCGTCTGCGTGCGGAAATGCGCCTGCCGGGTCTCGCCTGGCTCGAGATGTACGCCGAGACGGACACCGAAGGCCGCACCCGATACCGGCAACGCGCCTTGTTCCACCCGCGCGGCCTGCTCGGTCACGCCTACTGGTGGAGCGTCTCCCCGTTCCACGCCGTCGTCTTCGGCGGCATGGCCCGCAACATCACCCGGGCCGCCGCCAAGTCATGAGCGCGCGCGTCGGGCTCCGGTCCCCCGCCGACCTCGTCCGGCACTCCCGCGCCGGGCGGAGCGTCCGGCAACATCACACAACAGCACCGCTTCTCGGCACCAGGAGCAACGACATGACCGTCGCGGTCGTCCTGTTCACCTCGGACCTGCGTCTGCACGACCATCCACCACTGCGCGCCGCACTCGCGGCGGCCGACGAGGTGGTGCCCCTGTTCGTACGCGATCCCGGTGTGCACGAGGCGGGATTCGACGCGCCCAACCGGAACGCCTTCCTCGCCGACTGCCTGGCCGACCTCGACGCCTCACTGCGCCGGCGCGGCGGCCGGCTCGTCGTGCGCAGCGGGCCGGTCGCCCAGGAGGTCGACGCGGTAGCCGCCGAGTGCGGGGCCGCGGAGGTGCACATGGCTGCTGGGGTCACCGGGTACGCCCAGCGACGGGAGGAGCAACTGCGTGACCACCTTGGCGAACGCGGCGTGGCACTGCGCGTCCACGACGCCGTGATCACCGCCGTCGCTCCCGCGCGTGTGACGCCGGCCGACTCGGACCACTACGCCGTGTTCAGCCCCTACTTCCGCCGCTGGTCCGGCGAGCGGCTGCGGGACACCCGCCCGGCACCGAGAACCGTGCGGGTCCCCGACACCGTAACCGGCGAGCCGCTGCCGTCCCGCGACACCCTGTCCGGCATCTCGCCGTGCCTTCCCGCCGGAGGCGAGAAGACGGGACGCGAGTGGTTCTCACGATGGACGCGCACAGGTCTGTCCACGTACGAGGAACGGCACGACGACCTTGCGGGCGACGCGACCTCCCGGTTGTCGCCGTATCTGCACTTCGGTGCACTGTCGCCGGTCGAGCTCGTCCAGCGGGCCCGCGCGCACGGTGGGCCCGGGGCGGAGGCGTTCGTCCGTCAGCTGTGCTGGCGCGACTTTCACCACCAGGTGCTCTCGGCCAGGCCCGAGGCGTCGGTCCGGGACTATCGCACCCGGCACGACCGGTGGCGGAGCGAGAACGAGGCGTCCGAGGACATCGCCGCGTGGCGGGAGGGCCGCACAGGCTATCCGGTCGTCGACGCCGGGATGCGGCAATTGCGTCACGAGGGCTGGATGCACAACCGCGCGCGCCTGCTGGTGGCAAGCTTTCTGACCAAGACGCTGTACGTGGACTGGCGGATCGGCGCACGGTACTTCCTGGACCTGCTCGTGGACGGCGACATCGTCAACAACCAGCTCAACTGGCAGTGGGTCGCCGGAACCGGCACCGACACCCGTCCCCACCGCGTCCTCAACCCCGTGCTCCAGGGCAAACGTTACGACCCGAACGGCACCTACGTACGACGATGGGTGCCCGAACTGCACGACGTGGACGACCGCTACGTGCACGAGCCCTGGCGGCTCCCGGAGGACCGCCGCGCCCGCCTCGACTACCCCGAACCGCTGATTGACCTCGCCGACGGGCTGGCACGCTTCAAACACGCCCGCGGTCGCGACTGAGGAGCGACACATCGTGCACGGGTTCCTCGGCGACCAGCTCGGGCCGACCAATGCACGGGTGCACCTGGACGCTCCGGCTCCCGACGCCGGACTGACGGCGGCGCGGCGGTCCGGGCCGACGCGCAACCGGCCGAGTGCGCCCCGCACCCGCCGCGACCGTGCCGACGTCCCGTCAGGACAGGGTCATTGGATGCGGGGCCGACATCGTCAGAAAACCGAGTCGACGGGTGCCGAGTCCGAGAGCAGGTTGCCCGGGGCGGCAGGCTTGAACGGGGCCGCCGTGTCGCCGGTGCCCGCGTAGAACTTGGCGCCCGAGGTTCCGACCGCGTAGAGATCGGCCCGCCCGTCGCGGTCGGCGTCGCCGATGCCGACGAGGTGGGTGAAGACGCCCCAGCCCGCGCCGATCCTCGTGCGCGGGGCGTATGTGCCGTCGCCCTTGCCCTCGTACAGCCACAGGACACCGGCCCTGTCGCGGGCGACGAGGTCTCCGGCGGAGGTGCCGGTGATGTCGCCGGTGGCGGTGAGCTGGTTGTAGATCTCCCAGCCCCAGCCGATCTTCTTGCGGGGTGCGAACGGCGCGCTCGTGCTGCCCGTGCCCTTGTAGAACCACGCGTCGCCGACGGCGTCGGTGGCGAGGAGGTCGGACTTCCCGTCGCCGTCGAGGTCGCTGCCGCCGGTCATGTTGTCGTAGGTCTGCCAGCCGCCGCCGATCTTCGTACGGCCGGCGAAGCTGCCGTTTCCGTTGCCCTGGTAGAGCCAGAGCACGCCGGTCTTGTCACGGGCGACAAGGTCGCCGGCCGGGCTGCCGGCGATGTTCCCGGCGGCCTCCAGCTGGTTGTAGATCTGCCAGCCGCCGCCGACCTTCGCCCGACCCGTCGAGTACGGCTGCGGCGCGGACGCCACCTTGGCCGAGTCGTCGCGCCACAGCACGCCCGCGGCATCACGGGAGAGCAGGTCCGGCGTGCTGTTGTCCGTGTAGTCGTGCAGGCCGGCCGTGCGGGTGACCTTGAAGGTGCCGGTCTGCGCGACGTCCGGCCCGACACCGTTGAGCGGGGAGGCGGTCAAGTCCCAGGCATAGTCGCCGCTGGGAGCGAACTCCTTCGTGCCTTCGGCGTTGGGAAGCATCCCGTCCCAGCGGAAGTCGACGGATCCCTTGCCCTCGTAGGCGGCCGCCTGCGCGAAGTCGTACCGCACGCTGCGGCCCGTGGTGATGTGACGAACCGTCACGGAGCCCTGGGCGTTGGTCCGGGAGAGCACCCAGCGGAGCAGGGCCTGACCGTTGTTCTTGTCGAGGTCGACGACCGGGAGGGTGGCCCCGGTGTGCAGCGTGAGCGCGGTCGGCTCGCCGGTGCTCGCGATGAGCGTGGCGGTGGGCTTTCCGTCCGCCCCGAGCACGATCCGGTAGACCCCCTCTCCGTGGGCGACCGTACCGCCGCGCACCAGGAGCGCGCCGTCGGTGGCGGGGACGGTGGACGAGGCGTGGTCGAGGAGCTTGACCGTGGATCCGTCGACGAGGTTGACGGCACTGAGCGCGAAGCGCGTGGAAGCCTCGGTCGCGGCGGCGCCGCCCGGAGCGGCGTACGTGGCCCAGTCGCCCAGGACACCGATGTGCGGGCGGACGGAGTCGCCCAGGTCGGCCGCTTCCACGGCTGGCGTGCTCCCCGAACCGTCGCGGGTGGCGTACATGAGCTTGGCGTGCGCGGATGTCGGGGCGTCGACCCAGACCCAGCGGTCCCCGGAGAGGGCCGTGTCGGTGTCGTACGCGGACACGCCCACCTCCCGCTTCTCGACGACGGAGGCGGTGGCGACGTCCACGACGGCGAGGTAGGAGCGGTCGGTGTCGGCATCCTCCGAGACGTATCGGACGAGCGCCGAGCTGTCCGACAGGGCCTCGACGCTCTGTACCCTCGAGTTCGGCGTGAGGCCGGTCACCTGCCGGTCGCTGCCCGCCTGGTTCCCCTCGCCGATCAGACGGAGCTGGCCCGTCCTGCTCTGGCTGTCCCAGGACGAGAAGACGAGAGTCCTGCCGACCACGCCCTTCCAGTAGAGCCGGGTGTCGGTCTGGTTGACGACCGCGGGGTCGCTGCCCGGCGACGACATGTCATGGAGCAGGTACCGGGTCGTGCCGTCCTCCTTGGCCACGACAGTGTCGGAACCGCCCCCGCGGTACCCGCTGTACCACTCCGGGAGGTTGGTGGTGGTGCCGTCGACGGTGCTGGTCCAGCGGTAGTACGTGTGGTCCCATCGGCGCTCCACCGACAGGAACCCGCTCGGGCCGACACTGAGGACCTGGTCGGTGCGGGGGATGGAGATGACGCCGTCGACGGCCGCCTGCGTTTCGGCGGGTCCGGCGTCCGCACCGACGGCAGCGGTGGGCGTCGCGGCGATCGCGGGCGCTGTCGCGAGGCTCGCACCGACGGTCACGGCCAGAACGGTGGTGACGGCCGCGACGAGCTGTTGTCGGGCGGGACGAACATGGGTCAAAGCGGGTTCCTCTCAAACGACCGGGCGCGCACCAGGAGCTGCGCGCCCGGTCAGACTCTTGATCACGTCGGAAGGTTGTGCTTGGTGGACGATGTGATCAGGCCGACGGAGGTGTCGCTCAGGCGGAGTGGTCGTGCTGCCCCTGTACTTCCAGCAGGTCCGCGGCGCGTCGCCACTCGGCGCCGGACTGCTGCTCAACCCCCAGGGAATCGGCGCCCTCGTCGCCCGCGGCCTGGCAGGCACGTACACGGACCACGTCGGCCCGCGCGCGGTGGCACTCGTGGCCTTCGTCCTTGTCGCCGTGTCCACCGTGCCGTTCGCCTTCGTCACCGCCGACACCAGCGAAATCCTGCTCATGGCCGTGCTGTTCATCCACGGCATCGCCCTGGGCGCTGCCATGATCGCGCCGATGGACGCCGCCCACGTAGGGCTGGAGCACAAGGAGATCCCCGACGCCGAGGGGCCTGCCCGGCCGGTGCGGTACCGGACAGGGTCAGCTGCAGCTCACGTGGACCACGTCCGCCGCGTGGTGCGCGTCCGTGGGGCCGTTGGAGTCCCAGTCCTTGCCGCGGTCGTGCAGCACGACCGACAGGCTTCCGCCGCTGATCCTCACGTTCGGGGCCTCCACCCACTGCCCCAGGTGGTCGACCTGGTCGATCCTGAAGCTCGCGAGCTGCGCCCCGGAGGAGTTGCTGCCGGCGTGGACGGTGTAGTAGGACGGGTTGCCGCCGACGTGCCGGATACCGCCGGAGCCGGGGATGTGCACCCTGACGCGGCAGGTGCCCGCGGTGCCGAAGCCGGTGTCGAAGGACCAGGTGGCGTAGTTGCCCGCGTCGTTGTTGTCGCCGGACATCGGGACCGACCGGTACCGGCCGCTGCAGCCGTTGGACGAGTAGCCGCCGACCGCGGTCGTCCACTGGTCGTCGTCGTTGGCGACCTTGGACGAGCCGTGCTCTCGGTAGGAGGTGCCGGAGCCCGAGCAGTGCGGGCCCTCATAGGCGGAGAACGACCGGCCGCTGGTGGAGTCGGACCTGGAATCCGTCGTCGGCCCCCCGGGCTGCGCCTTGGAACCGGATTCCGACTTGGTGGTCGCCTCGCGGGTCCCGGTGGGTGACGGCTCGTCGGCCACCTTCTCCTTCCCGGCGGAGTCGGCGACGGCGTTGTTCTGCGGCCCGGGAGGCACGTTCGAGGTGGTGTCCTTCTTGCCGTCAGGGGCCTTGACCACCGGAGCCTTGTCGCCGTCCTGCTCGGCGCTGGGGACGTACCCCGACGGGAAGGTGCTCGGGCCGGTATAACCGGCCGCGTCGCCGCGGCTCTTGTCGTCCTTCGGATCGTCGCCGGATACGGCACCGATGATGAAGGGGGTGGCGAGGAGGATCACTCCGCCGATCGCGGCGGCGGCGACCATGGGGCGGGATATCCGGTTCGGGTCCCCGGAGGCGCCGGTGGCCCCGGTGCCCGGGGAGCCCTCGCCCGAGCCGCTGCCGGATGCGGCCGCGGTGGTGGCGGCTCCGGTGCGTCCGGAACGCAGCCAGGAGAAGCGGGGCCCGGAGGCCGCGGCCGGAGCAACGGCTGTGCTGCCGGTGGTGGCGCTGGTGGCGGTTGCCGTCGAGGCAGGCCGGGCAGCGGATGCCGTCGACCCCTCGGGCGACGACGGCTCCGCGGAAGACGGCTCCTCGGAGGACGACGTTTCGGGTGCCCCGGACTTCGTCTCCGCCTCGGCGCCCTCCGGCTCGGCGCCCTCCGGCTCGGCGCCCTCCGCCTCGGCGCCCTCCGGCTCGCTCTCCGTCCTGGTGGCCTCCGGCGACCTGGAGGCACCGCTCCCCCGCAGCGCGGCGGCGACGCCCACCGCGGTCCCGGGCCCGGTTTCGGACTCGGGTGCTGCCACCGCCACGATCGCGGCCTCACCCTCGGATTCGGATTCGGATTCGGCCGCGGGTCCGCTCTCCGGGTTCGCTCCGGGCTTCTTCTCCGGGGCGGCCTCCGACTCGTCCGGCCCCGCGCCGATCACACCGTTGCTGACGGACACCGTGGCACGCGCCGTCGGCGCCCCGGCCTCCTCTGGTCCGGACCCACCGGCGCTGCCGGGGGTACCGCTCTGCGACTCCGTGACTGCCACTGGTGCCACTCTCTCTTTTCGTCATCCGTCGTGCTGTTGGTGGTGGTGCGGTCATTCGCCCGTCGGGGGTCCGGGCGGTACGGGACCGCGCGTCGCCGCCCTCTCGTGCTCGACCCACTTCCGTACCGCCGCCGGTCCCGCTTCCCGGTCGCCGGCGTGCAGCGCGGCCAGGTCCTCGTCCGTCGTGTGGTGGTCCGCCACGTAGTCCCAGAACCGTTCGATGTCCTCGGCCGTCACCATGAGGTTCTTGGTGTCCACGGCCGTCACCACGAGGTGTGCGATGTCCTCGGCCGTCACCGTGAGGCTGTGGAACCAGGCCAGTTCGCGGGGGTCGAGACCGAGGCCGTCGAGTCGCTGCCTCACCAGGTCGGCGGAGACGGCCGGAACGCCGTGCCAGAGCAACCCCCCGAGGGTCCATCCGTTGCCGACGGTGAGATTCGGGATGGTGCCGAGGAGCTTGGGATCGATGTCGAGGTGGTCGGCGATCTCGAGCACCGAGAGGGGGCGGGGCGCCGCGTTCGTAGCCGGGTCGGTGAACATCGCAGCCGTCTCGCGGGCGTCCTCGTACCGCTGTTCCAGCTGCGTCGTCAGCGGGAGGGGGCCCGCTTCCTGGCCGGGGCCCTCGATGTAGGCACGGGCTTGCTCGGGCCACATTCCGAGACGAAAGGCCAGGAGCGCGAGCGGGCGGGGGTCCAGGCCGTCGGGGAGCGCGGCGGTCGGGCCGTTCAGGCCGAGCCGCCACAGCGCCACGGCACGCGTCAGATCGTCCAGGGTGAGCTGATCCAGCGGCAGTTCCACGGAGGTGGGGATCTCGGACCACTCGGCGAATTCGACCGGTGCGTCCTGTGCCGATTCCGCGGCGCCGAACCGGACCGCCATCTGACCGAAGTTGCCGCGCCAGTGCTGTCCGGCAAACTTCTCGGCCATCTCCCCGACGGTGCTCCCGGTCTCCCAGAGCGGCCGGGTATGCACACCGAACACCGTCGGCTGGTCGATCAGGGTCGCGATCATCACCATCTCCAGGCGGCGCGGGTGCACCCCGAGCAGGAGGGCCTGGGCGACGATGTCCTGGCGGACCGCCCGCTGTGTCCGCTGGTCCCAGGAGGCGAGCAGGTCACTGTCCGGGCCCGCCTCGATCAGGCCGCTCAGCGTCTCCCCCCGGTCCTGCAGGTGGGCGGCGAGGTCCCACCAGTGCTCGACGCCGATGCCCCGCGCGCTCATCCACCTCATCAACAGCAGCGGGTCCTCGGCGCCCAGCCGGTCGGCGATCAGCTCCAGGTGGTCGAGGACGACGAGCGGGTCTCCGAAGCCGCGCAGGAGCGCGGCGACGCTCGACACGTCCTGGGGGTCCACTCCCAGCTCCTGGCTCAGGACGAAGAGATGCGCCGGGTTGACTCCCATGTCGGCCGCCGCCTCGGCGAGGGGTCCGTCGGGCTGCCACAGCGGCGGCACGCCGGTCCCTTCGTCGGTGTCGATGGTGTAGTCGGCGATCCGCCACGCCCCGTCGGCGCCCCGCTCGTGACGGATCTCCAGCCGGACGCCCGGCACGGGGAACGCCTCCAGCACCACCTCGTCGGGGCCCTGCCGTCCCTCGACGGGGCGGGCGTGCAGGGAGTGCTGCAGCGCGGCCAGCCGTACCCGGTCCGGCGTCCAGTCGCCCCGCAGGTTCTCGGGGATCGTCAGGTCGCTTCCGGCGCCCGGGTGGAACAGGTGGCCGGTGGCACCGACCAGGTCCTGTGCACTGTGGTCGCGGTCGGCGTGGGGCGCGAGTTCCTGGGCGGTGTGCAGTTGGACGAGAGCGTCGACACCGGGCTCGTGGGTCAGCGGGCTCGGTCCGTGGAGGTCGAGCACCGCCGAGGTGGCGGCGCGCCAGACGGGCGTGGCGAGCGTTCCGGCAGGTGGCGTCCACTGGTCCGGGCCGAGGATTCGCGGGGCGGAGAGGAACATCGCTTCGAATCCGGGGCCGAGCAGCGTGCGGGCGTTCCTCACACGCGAGGATGCCGCACGGTCCAGCAGCTCGGTGTCGGGTCCGTTGCCCGTGTCGTCGTACGCGATCGCGAACCGGAGTTCCGCCGGGCCGAGCCCGGGGATGCCTCCGAGGGGCAGCCGGGCGCCCCGGATCGACTCCAGCAGGAAATCCATGCCGTTGTCCCGCGGCACGTGCAGCACACGGACGATCTCGGTCCTCTGTTCGCCGTTGTGGCGCAGCACCCGGTTCATCCGGTAGTGGGCCCCGTCGCCGGTGCGGAATGCGATGTCGTGCGCCTCGGCCAGCACCACGGTGGATGTGTGGTCCCCCGCTCCGGACTGGTGCCAGGAGGGCCGTACCCACTGGTGCTCGCCGTCGAGGACCTGCCCGTGCATCGGCACGTTCTCGATCACGGCGTGCCAGATGTGGCCGCCGGAGGGCAGGAGGGTGAAGGACCCGTGCGCGAGAGCCTGTTGGTGGCCGACGCGGATGTGATCGTCCATCTTCCAGTTGCTCCACCCGTCCGGGAAGAGGGTGTTGAGGCCGGTGACGCCGTCGGAGAGGGCGACGGCCGGGCCCGGGGAGGCGAGGGGAGTACGGACGGCCCGGTTCATCCAGTGCTGCAGTTCGAGGGCGAAGGTGCCGGCCCGCAGCGTGCGGTTGCCTGCCGTGGTGGTGCCGTACGGCAGGTGGCGCACCGCCGGTCCGCCCAGGGGGCCGGCATCGTCCCGTCCGCCGGTACGCAGGTGCCCGCCGATGCCGCGCGAACGGTCACCGAGTGCGATGAAGTCCCACAGCCGGTGGGTGGCCAGCGGGGCACCGCCCTGGGCGAAGGGTGTCGGGTGCGGTTCGTCGGCCGGGTCGGCGAACAGGGCCGGGCCGAGGTCGTCCTGTCGGAGCGACGGCTGGAAGTCGGTGATGGTGCCGTCGGACAGGGCATGACCGCGGATGCGGACCCCTCGGTGGACGCCCTCGAACTCGCCGTCCTGCCGGACGTTGCCGCGCCGCAGCTGCTCGCGGTGGACGTGTTCGACCGCCGCGGCCACCTCCTCCAGCGACCAGTGTTCGGGGAACATCATGACGGGCCGGTCGTCCGGGCCGCTCCCGGCCGCGCGGTAGGTGCCGTTGGGGTTGGTGCCGCCCAGCGGCTCGGGCCGCGGGCGTCCGCTGGTGCCGACGGGCGCCAGGAGGCCGGCCACACCGGCAGCCGGATTACCGCGCAGCACCCGCTCGGCGACGTCGAGCGGCAGGTGGGACGGCACGTCGTTGCGCGGGCCGGGCTCGAGCCCGGCGTCCTTCCACGCGGTCTCGATCGCCGATCCGATCAGGTTCAGGTCACGGGGCATCAGCCGTTGGTTGTGCAGGCGGGTGCCGCCGATCTGCAGCGGGTTGGTGTCGGGCTGCCCGTAGCGGGTACCGAAGACCGGGCCTCCCATGAGGGCCCGGTCGGTGTAGACGGGGCGCAGGGTGTTCGAGTGCTCACGGTAGTAGTCCCAGGGACCGAGCAGATGGGTCAGCTCATGGGCGAGGACGGCGGGGCTGTCGCCGGGCAGGTTCCACTGCCGTGCCTCCATGCGACCACCGGGCTCGAAGGAGAGGTCGACGAGATGGACCCCGTTGACGGGGCTCTTGAGGAAGCCGCCCTCCCAGCGCTCCACGGGCACGTCGGCGTCGGTGAACTCCACCGCGACATGGAGCAGATCGCCGTTGGGAAGCCGGTAACGGGGGGAATTGAGGTAGGCGTCGAGAGCGCCCCTCGCGACTCGCCGGGCGGCCTCGGCGAGGTGCTCCTGGCCGGCCTCGTGGAGCAACTTGACGGAGAGGGTGACCTCGGCTCGGACGGAGCCGTCGGGGAGCAGCACGCGGCGCGCCCGGAAGGCGCGGCTCGAGATCGGTCCGAGGTAGCCGAAGCGCTCGTGCTTCGTCCAGCTCGGGGGCAGGACGTCGACGGTGCCGAGGACCACCCCCTCGGCGGTGTCGTTCCCGCGCCAGGTCTCGACGTGGGCGGCGGCTGCGGCGGCGGGCAGGTTCCGCCACGCCCGGACTGCCGCGTGCGGTGTGGCGCCGAGCGTCTTCTGGTGGACGAGGTAGTGGGCGAAGGAGTCCAGTTGCTCGGTGCCGATGGCATCGACGTGCCGGTGCCCTGCCCCCGACTCGGCCAGCACGGCGAGGTCTGCCGTGGTGAAGCCGTGGTGCGCGAGGTCGACGCGGAAGGAGGCCGCTGCCGCGTCGGTCGCCTGGGGGGCCGCGGCGTGCCGGGCGCGATGATGTCCGAGCAGTCGTCCGAAGGGGCGCAGGGCGGCGGCGTCGACGGCCAGGTTGCGGATGAGGGCGCGGGCGTCACCGAGTCCGGCGCCGAGGGCGGTGGCGAGGTCGACGGCCTGGGCGAGACTGCCGTCGGCGAGGAAGTGGGCGGCGGCGGCGCGGAACTCCGCGAGGATCTCCCCGCCCGTGGTGTCGGCGGCACCGGCGAGTCGGGCGAGCGTCCGGACATCGACGCCGGCGGGAAGGCTGCCGAGGCGGTGTCCGGATTCGAGGTACCAGCGGGCGACCGCCTCGCGCACCTCCTCGTCGGTGGTGCGGCCGAGGTGTTCGGGGCCGCCGTTGGCGGCGTGCCAGGCGCGAAAGGCGGTGAGGTCGGGGCCGCGGCCCGGCCCGGGGGCGGCCTCGTGCCCGGTTCCGGCCTCGTGACCGGTTCCGGTTCCGGTGCCGGTGCCGAGGCCGGGGGCGTTCAAGGCGCCGCTGGGAATGCCGAGGTCGTTCACGGCGGCCGTGAGCCGCGCGGTGTCCTGGCGGTCCCGCAGCCGGGCGACGGCGTCGGGGTGGGCGTCGAACCAGGCGGTGCCGATTCCCTCCGGTCCGAGGCCTCCGCTCTCTTCGACGAGGTGGACGAGCCCGTCGGCGTCGTGCAGAGCGTGTGCGCGCAGGAGTCGTTCCAGGTGGTCCGGCCGTGTGCGCAGCCAGTACGCCGCGTCGAGGACCGAGACCGGCGGTCGGTGGACGGGCGTGGCGAACCAGTCCACCACCGCGTCACGTATGCGGTCGTGATCACCGCCACCGGCCAGTTCGGCGAGGGTGGCACCCCGGCGGGCCAGATGGCCGTCGAGGGACTCCCAGTGGGAGCGATCAAAACCCAGTTCGCTCATGTACTGGTCGAATGCGAGGAGTTCCGTCGCGGGTAGGTTCAACCAGCTTCCCAGCTCGGCGAGTTCCTCGTCGATGTCGATGACCGCGGTGGTTTCGTCGCCGCCCCGGGCGGGCGGGGTGAGCACGTCGAAGATTTCCTGGGAGACGGCGTGGTCGTCCGTCGTGCCGCGGGCTTCCCCGTCGCCCGTCGCCTGGGCGGCCGTGTTCTGCGTCGGCGTCGGCGTCGGCGTCGGGGACGGAGCCGAGTCCGCAGTGGACGTCCGCGCGTGTTCCCGCGTCCCGGACTGCTTCTGTGTCGGCGCCGGGACCGGCGTCCGCGTCTCGGTGTCCGGCCGCGTCGGGGGCGGGGGTGGCGTCGGCAGCACCGTTCTGTGGTCGACGTACCGGTACGTCCTGTCCTTCGGGTCGTCCTTCAGATGCAGCAGGACGCCCCGCTCCCTGTCCCCCGGCTTCGCCTCGCCGCCGCCCGGCAGGAAGGTGTGCAGTTTCCCGTCGTACGCCACGGTCACCGGCACCTTCCACAGGGCCGCCGCCAGTGCCGGGTAGAGGTCCGCCGTGCCGTGGCCGGCCAACGTATCGCGGTCACCGTCCCGGCCTGCGGTGATCTCGGCGAGCGTGCGGCGCTGCTGCTCCGTCAGCGCCTCCCTCGTCGGCGGGAGGGCTCCGTCGCGGTCCTGGAACTCCCGCCCGGCCTTGGTCGTCGGGTCGAGGAAGGACAGCAGTCCCGCCTTGGTGACGTCCTCTGCGGTGAACGTGTCCGCCAGGTCCGGCGGTACCATCGCGGCCAGCTCCGCGAAGCGTCTGGGCGTCTCGTCCGGTGTCCGCAGTTTCCCGGCCAGCTCCTGCCACAGCTCCAGGCCGTTCGCCCCGGCCCGGTCGGGGTGCACGTCCCGCCGGAACCCTTCCGCCAGGGCGTTGAAGAATCCGCGGCCGTCGTTCTCGACGTCCACCAGTGGGTGGGTCGTACCGTCGATCGTGATCGTGACCGGGGTGCCGCCGTCCTCGTTCTCCGAGAACTCCTTCTTCTCGTCCTCCGGCTTTGGCTGCGGCTCGTCCTCGTGGCCGTACTTCTCCCTGAACCTGTCGGCCGCGGCCTGGGCGTCCGGGCCGTCGCGGAAGATCGGGTCGGTCAGCCGGCGGATCTCGAAGTACTGGGTACGGGCCTCCTCCACCGCCTTCGCGAGGTCCTCCAGCGGCTTCGTGAGCTTGTCCGACGGCGCCGTGAGCTCGTCCAGTTTCGCGGTGAGGGCGTCCAGTCTCGCCGTGGTCTCGTCCAGCCTCGCTTGATGGAACTCGCGCTCCCCGGGGCCGGAGCGGAGGTCCCGTTCGACCGCCTCGTGCTCCTCCTCCAGTTTCCGGAGCTTTTCCCGGTACTCCTCGACGCTGTCGAGTTCCTCCCTCAGCCTCCGGCGCTCCTCCCAGTACTTCTTGTCGCTGTCCTCCCACGCCTTCTCGGCCTCGGTCACCTTCTGGGCGGCCTTCTCCTCCGTTTCGATGAGCTTCTTCAGCCTGGCCTTGGTCTTCTCGTCGGTGGCCTCGGCCTCCGCTCTGGCCAGCCGGTCCAGTCCCAGTTCCCTCACCCGCTGGTCGCTCAGCCAGACGAGGACCGTCGCCTCCGTCTTCCCGGACTGCAGGGCGGCCGGGGACGTGAACGGCCGGCCGACGGTGCTGTCCTTGATGTGGCGTTTCGCCTCCGCGGCGAGGTGGAAGGTGGCGGGCACGGCGTAGAGATGGCCGTGCCCGGCCGGCGGCTTGAGGTTGCGCCGGGTCTGCTCGGCCTGTCCGATCCGATGTGTCTCGCCGGCGCTGTTGCCGACGCCGGCGCCGGAGACACCGGGGGTGACGAGCACGTTGCCGCCGGCGTCCGCGCCGCCGGCGGCACCGGGCCCCGCAGTCCAGGTCAGGCCCGTTCCGTCGGACATCTCGCCGCCGGTGCCGGTGCCGGTCAGGTCGTCCAGCCTCACCTGGCCGCTGACGGCTATACGGCGCGCGTTCGTGAAATCGAGGTGGGTGGCCAGGGTGAGCGTGGCCTCGACCCCGCCGACCAGACTGTTGTCGGAGACGGTGACGGCGTGCCGGCCGCTCTGGGCCGCGCCGGAGGAGAGAGCGGCGGTGAGGGAGGGGTCGTCCAGGGCGGTGCCGAGCGCGTCGGCGCCGGAGCTGCCGGTCTTCACGAGGTCGCTCGCGCGCGTGGCGTGGTTCACCGCCTCGGTGAGCGCCTTGCCCTCGTACGTGTGCTGCGCGGTGTGGCCGAGGTCGTTGCGGTGGACCCGGGAGACGAGCAGTTTGCCGAGGTCCTGCACCTGGTCGGCACCGATGACCTCGTGGATGTGCAGACCGCCGTCGCCCTTGCGGGCCTTCTCGTCGTTCTTCTTCGTGGTCTCGGCCAGCAGGTCGGCGGGGTTGCTGCCGTTCTTGGGCGGATCGATCGTCACCGCGGGCTTCGGCCGCAGACCCGGGGGCGTTGCCGGAGGCGTCGTCGAGGACGACGCCGGGGAAGACGCCGCGGGTCCGTCGCCGTCCCCGTCCGGCTCCAGCATCAGGTACGACTCGGCCGTGGTGACGGTGGCTTTCCAGGTGACCGGTTCGATGACGTTGCTGCCGTCGGAGTAGGTGACGGTGACGGTGGTCTCCCAGTCGGTCTTCAGCACCGCCTTCGGACCGGGAAGGGTGGTGACCTGGGTGGTCACGCCCGAGACGGACTCGGTCGCGGTGACGGAGTCCCCGGCGCCGGCTCCGGCGCCGGCGGTGGGTCCGCCCGAGCCGCCCGGGACACGCACCAGTTCACCGCCGTTGACGCCGTGCGCGCCGGTCTTCGACGACGACACGGAGTCGTCCTGGGCCGTGCCGCGGTTCGCCCCGAACTCGTGGTCGCCGAACAGGGTGCCGACGATCTCGGGCTTACCGACGCGTTCGTGCCGGACGGTGACGGCCACGTCCCTGCCCAGGACGTTCAGCTTCCGGACGTGTGCGAGGGCGGAGGTGCGTCCGCGGGCCGTCAGCGGGCCTCCGCTCTGGATGGCGGACCGGCCCGCGCGGGCGGACACCATGGCGTTGATGGTGTGCCGGGTCTGCTCGGCGATGCCCGCCCTGTCCAGTGCCTCCCCGAGTTCCTTCAGCCCGGCGGCGTCCTGCGGTGCGGTATGCGCGAAAGCGCCGCGGCCCGCTCCGGCGAGGTCGTGCCGGTGGCGCCATTTCTCACTGACGACGGCGTTGGTGTTGGCGTCGGCGGTGACCTCGGCATCGGTGCCCGTACCCGGCACCGGGCCCAGACCGTCATCGATCAGCTTCGCCCTGATCGCGTCGCGTTCCCGGATCAGGCCGACCCAGCCGCCCGGCTTCCGGATCACCGGCGAGGAGTCGGCGCGGTGGTTCCCGAAGGGGCGGCCGAAGAAGCCCAGCGACCTGTGGCGGGTGCCGATCCGGTAATCGGCGTCGCCGACGACCAGCACCCACCGGTCGTTGCCCATCACCTGGTTGAGGTCGCGCGTCGAGGTGATGGAGGACCCCTTGGCCGAGGTCCGGAACTTCTGCAACCAGGTACTGGCCGTGCCGCCCTGGCCGGTGAGCTGCGTGGCGCCGGCCGTCTCCACACCGGCGAACATGCCGGTGGTGCCGAGCGAGACGCCCCACGACCCGCTCCGCGAGTAGCCGAACGCCTGCTCCAGCGCGGTGTTCATCTCGGGCGACGCGGTGAACGAGGTGCCCACCACCGTCAGGTTGTGGCGGGTCCCGGCGAGCGAGACGGACTCGTCGCCGGCGAAGAAGGTGCCCTTGTCGTGCAGATTGCCGACGTTGTGTCCGCCGGGCGAGAACACCTGGTCGGAGAAGGCGGTGAGGGAGTGCTGTCCGAAGGCCCGCCGGATCCGCTCGGACATCACCGCCCCCGCGTCGGTCAGCTGCCACGCGTTCCCGGACGTCTTCCCGGAGAGGGCGAGCGCCGAGCCGAGCAGGTTCTGATCGGCCCGGACCGAGAGGGTGATGGCGGCCAGGCCCTCGGAGAGGATCGTGTCCGGCTCCGGGATCTCGACACCCGGTGGTTCGCCGGACTGCGTCTTTCCGGTGAACCGGTCCCGGTCGGCGTCCGACATCCCACTTGCCTTGGACAGGGCGTCGGGCACACCGAAGGTGAACGCCACCCGGTGAGAGGTGAGAGGGACGGACCTCTCCCCGTTCCGGATCTCGCCGATCCCGCCCAGCCCGGCGTGCTCGCACAGCCGCCTCACCGCCCGGAAGTGCGAGTCCGCGCCGTACCGTGCCAGGGCCCGCATCCCGCCCAGGGTGAGCGCCTGCATGAGCGGCTGCGGAAACGCCGAGCGCTGGATCTCGAACGTCAGCTCGCCCGTGAAGTCGTAGTGGTCGGTGCCGGGCCCTGGCACGAACAGGTCCTCGCGGGTGGCGGTCTCCCCGGACTTGACCTGTCGGGTGGTCGTCCGGCCGCCGCGCGCGCCGATACCGCCGGTGCCGGTGGTCTGTGGTGTGCCCAGCGCGTCCTTCGCGTTCTCCCGGGCGGAGAAGGTCGCCTCCAGACCCAGGTTCCAGGAGTGCGTGACCTGGTGGGCGGTGTCGAACCGCTCGCCGCCGCCGGTCGCCTCGGTCGGGGTGCGGCGGTTGCTGCCCGCGTAGGTCGGGTTGTTCAGATCGGCCCGGATCGTCAGCGTGTAGCCGCGGTCCCTCGTGATCGTCGAGCCGAGCAGAGGGACCCGGATGCCCTCCGCGGTGGCCGCCTGGTGCATGCCCTCCCGCAGCGCATGGTCGGAGAGGGCCGTCATCAGGCTGCGGGCGTTCGCCACGGCGAGGGCGGAGGTCCTGCCGCCTGGGAAGAGCCTCTTGAACCAGGAGCGGTGCTGTCCGGCGGCTCTCACCTCGTCCCGGGTCGCCAGGGGCAGGCCGGGGTCGGCCTTCTTCAGGTCGTCGAAGAGGGAGTCGAAGAGCTTCTCCCCGGTGGTCCGGCCGTCGTTCGCCGACGATTCCGGGTTCCGCCGGGGCGTGTCGACGTGGATCTCGCCCGGCCGACCGGGCCCGAGCAGGGACACTTTCCCGTCGCCCCAGTAAGCGGGCTTCCCCGGTTCGTTGACGCCGACGCGCAGGCCGTCCTGGTTGTCCCAGCCTGCCAGTCGCTGGGCCTCGCCGAGCGGCATCCGGACCAGGCTGCCGACGGTGAACGTCTCGTGCGTGTCGTCCGGCATCCGCACCGTGACCTTCGATTCACGCAGCACGAGCACCGTCCGGACGTCCTTCGGGGAGCGCTCGGCGTGCTTGACGCCCGCGGTGCCGCCCAGGTTGGCCGTGGTGCGGGAGGAATGGCTGTAGCCGAACGTCAGGCCCGCCTGGACGCGCGGCGCGGCGACGGCGTCCGAGAAGCCGGTGGGGTCCAGCTGGGCGCCCGCGAACAGGGTGGCGTCGAGGCTGTGGTCGCGGTGGACGCTGCTCTCGTTCTTCTGCGTGAACTGGCCGGTGTCGCGCAGTTCGAAGTCGGTGCCGGCGTCGATCACCCAGTGCCGGTGGGGCACCGGCCGGTCGATGGTGACGGTGCCGGACGCCGATCCGTCGGACGTGTGCAGGCGCAGCGGCGGTGCGGGGACGCGGCCGGCGGTCTGGGTGAAGTGCTCGGCCGAGAAGTAGGTGACGACGGCCTTGTAGTTGTTGCTGCCGACCGGGGAGTCGGTGTGCTGGAGCACCCAGTCCGTCATCGCGTCGAGGCCGAAGTACGACTCGGTGTGCTCGATGCCCGCCCGCTCGCCGGACTCCGTGGTGAACTTCAGCGGCACCCGGTCCTTGCGCGGGTCGGGCCGGGTGTTGGTCGTGTGCGACTCGGGGACCCGGACCGTCAGGCCGTCCTTGACGGTGTGGGTACGGACCACCGGGGGTCCGGCGGACCCGGTGGCGGGGACGTCGTGGAGAGTCAGTTCGTACGTGACGTCGGTCTTCAGTTCGACGGACGCGCCGTGGCTGCGGGTCTCGCCCTGCGACAGCAACTGGGTGTTGAGGTTGTGGTCCCGGCTGGTGGCCATCCCCGGGGCGACGGTGATCCGCCCCACCGCGCCCGCGCCGACCACCGCGGCGGAGACCGGTGCCCGGACATTGCTGGACTCGGAGTAGGACAGGCCCTCGGTCTGCTGGGAGCGCTGGACGGTGTCGAGTTTGAAGGGGGTGGTGGGGGCGTCCTTGTCCGTCGGGACGGCCTTCCAGGCGTCCTGCTTGGGGACCGCCCTGATGCGCAGTTCCTGTTGACGGCCGTCGGTGGTGGTGGCGGCGAAGCGGCGGCCGTCGCCGAGGAAGGTGTGCGGCTGCTGCGCCAGGGCGAGAGCGAGGGCTTCCGGCTCGTGCAGGGTGACGTCGGCCTTCTTCGCCAGCTCGTCGGCGAGCAGTGCGGGGTCCTTGCTGCCGTGATCGAGCTGGACGGCGAGGTGCCCGCCGACGGCGCCGCTGAAAGGGGGCGCGTCCTCGGCGCCGCCGAAATAGGTGGAGACGTCCTTGAGGAAGTCGGGGACGGGAGTCTGCGTCGTCTCGTTCGGCGTCGTCGTGGGGTTCGGCGTCGTCGTGGGGTTCGGCTGGGTGCCTTCGGTGTTCTCGTCGGCGACGTTGTCGTCGTTCTCGTTGACCTCGTCGGTGGTGGTGTCGTTGGCACCGGCATCGCCGTTGCGGGCCGGGGCCGGGCCGCCGAGTTCGGTCAGCTCGATGTCGTGGGAGGCCGTCTCCGGCACGGACTCGGATGCCGAGGTGGGCGTGGGTGAGCTCGTCGTCGTGGTGATGACGGGCTCGGCCGGTGTGCCGAAGCCCTGTTGCGCAGTCGGTTCCGTGGGACTCGGGGCGCTGAAGTGGGGCATTCCCGTGGAGGGGCCGGGAAAGGGCGTGCTCGATTCCGTGGGCCGCGGGGCGAAGGACTTCTGCACGGGCGGAGTGCCCGACCCGTTCCCGGACACGGGCGGTGCGGGCGTCCGGGACGTCGGCTGGGTCTGCGGCTGGGGAGTCGTCTGCGGCTGGACCTGGGAGGTGGCCTGCGTCTGCGGTGAGGGCGTGACCTGCGGCTGTACCTGGGGAGACGTCTGCGTCTGCGACTGCGTCACTATCGGCGAAGGCGTCGGGGACGCCGTCGGCTCCGGGGAGTTCGCGGAATGCGTGAAACCCGTGAAACCTGTGGGACCCGTTGAGCCCGTGGAGCCCATGAAACCCGTGGAGCCCGTGGACGTCTGCGGCATCGTGGTCGCGGTGGGCGCCGTCGTCTCCGGCTCCGGCCCGGTGCCGGCTCCCCCGGCCGTCTGCGCGAGCGTAGTGGCACCCATGCCCCGTCCGAGCGGCGCCGACGAGTCGTTCGGCGTGATCTTCGGCCCGTACTCACCCGGCATCTTGTCCAGGGTGTCGAATTTCGAGTGGACGTCCTTGAGGAAACCGGCGATCGGCGAGTCCGACTGGGCGAGGAGGGGGTGCACGATCGTGTGCCGTATCGCATGGCCGAACGCGGTCGGCACGACGCCCGAGACGAACGTCTGCCAGCTGGTGGTGAACTCTCCCTGGGTCACCAGGTTGTACGTGCCCTCGGCCAGGTTCTGGGCACCCGCCTCGACCAGTGCCGACGTCCCGTACCGGCCCGCCGCATAGCCGAACTTCTGCGTCTTTGTCAGCGTCTCGGCCATCGTCTTCGAGCTGAGGGACTTCGCCACGTCCTCGGTGATGGCGTGCGACAACGTCTTCAGGGCCGCCGCGTCGACCTGGCCGCCCACGCTCTTCGCCAGGTCCTTGGCGATCTTCTCTGACACCTGGTCCACGGAGGCCGCCGTCGACCAGTGCGTGTTGAGGGAGCTCGCCCAGGTCTTGCCGACGTTCCGCGCCGCGTCCCCCGACAGCCCGTTGAACCCGTGCTTGGCGAAGGCGTTGCCGACCTTGTCGACGAAGGTGTCCGAGACCAGCTTTCCGGTGCCCTTGTTGAGGTTCTTCGCCAGTTCCCCGTCGGCCCCGCCGAGGATGTTGCCGAGCGTGTGCGCCAGCCCCTTGTTCGCGCCGGTCGTCCCGGCTAGCGTGTCGAGGTGGTCGCCGATCCGCGTGCCCAGCCACTTGGCCGCGTCACTGCCGAGAAGCTTGCCGATCTGCTTGCCGAGCGCGCCACCGGCCAGGCTGAAGACACCGCCGAACACGCCCTGCACGGCCCCGAAACCGAGCGCGCTCTTCGTCGCATCCCAGTCCCAGTCGCCGCGGTTGCCCTGCTTCATCTGGATCAGCTGGACGGCCACGTCCATCGCCGCGCCCATCGTGACGCTGATGGCGGTGTGGATCAGGATGCTCTCGATCAGCGCCTTGATGACGGACTGGGCGACGACTTTGAGCGCGACCTCCGCGGCGGCCGCCGAGGCCTCGGCGGCCGCGTTGACTCCGGGTATCCACCACACCGCGGCCAGGAACGCCAGCTCGGCCATCAGCTGGATGACCTGGCCGAGGATCATCCACTTCGCGTACTCCGCCTGGGTGGCGGTGTCCCGGGCGATCCTGGCGAGGTTCTCGGCCTGAGCGGCACAGCCGGTCAGGATCGACTTCTCGCCGCCGCTCGCCAGGTAGTCGGCGTACTTGGCGAACTCCTCGGCGGCCTTGCCGGAGAAGTTCTCCTTGATGTGGTTCGTGGCACTGACGAGGTAGGTCTGCAGTTCCTCGAAGATGCCGACCAGCGCGTCGTAGCGGTCGGCGGCCTCCCGCAGCAGGTCCTCGTTGATGGACGGCCACTTCTCGCCCGAGAAGACCATGAGCAGCGTCTGTGCCTCGGGGGACGGGGTCAGCACGGACGCCGCCGAGTGGTGGTGCGCGTCACTGTTCCCCTCCGGCCGCCTTCCAGTGCTTGGCCAGCAACGCGGCCTGCTCCTCGGCGTCGCCGAAGATCTTCCTCACGTCCTGGCCGTTCTGGCCCAGCTGGGTGATCAGGAGGTCCAGCATCTTCAGGGTGTCGGTGAGCGGCGGCATGCCCACCCCGATCTGCTCCAGGTACTGCTTCGACGACTCGTCCTCGCCGTCACCGCCGCCGCGGGTGTTGAGGTCGTTGACGGCGTCGAGGTTGGCGTGCCCCCCGGCCAGGGCAGTGCCGAGGCCCTCGTACTGGGCGAACCCCGTCCAGGTGGCGTCGCCGGCCTTCAGCTCGTTGCCGTCAGCCATCGTTCCCGCCTCCCCGGGGCGCGGGCGCCCCGCCAAGGTTCTTCGTCATCTCCCGGATCGGGGCGAGGAGTTCCTCGACGGGCGAGCCGGCCAGCATCGACCGGCGCATCTCGGCGCCCCTGCCGCGCAGCGGCTCGAAC
This sequence comes from Streptomyces lancefieldiae, assembly GCF_031845825.1. Lineage (NCBI taxonomy): Bacteria > Bacillati > Actinomycetota > Actinomycetes > Kitasatosporales > Streptomycetaceae > Streptomyces > Streptomyces lancefieldiae. Next base: position 128,932 of record NZ_JAVRFH010000016.1, read on the forward strand.
GCCTCGCGCGCGGCCTCGGCGCTCTCGGTCTGCGCCCTGCCGATCAGCTCCACCAGCACCTTGCCGAGGCGCGCCGGGTCCATCCGGCGGTAGTCCTCGTTGTGGAACCTGATCTCGCGGACATCGCCCTGGGCGCCGACGGTGACGCTGAGGGCACGGTCCTTGGAACGCACGGTGGACGTGCGGGCGGCCAGCTCGCGCTGGACGGACGCGAGCTTCTCGGTGTGCTCGCGGACCTGCTGCTGCATCTCGTCGAACTGTTCCTGGAGCGTCGAGCCGAGGATCGACTCGAACTGCTCGCGCGCGGAACGGGGGCGCGGCGCGGAGCCGCCGCCCCGGACGCCGCTGTCGTTCTGCTCCGCCATCAGCCGATCACTCCCGTCGAGGTGCACTCCTGGGTGCCCCACGTCTCCTCGTCCTCGTCCAGGTAGCTCTTCCGCTCCCGGTGCTGCTCCTGCCCCGCCGGGGCCCCGCCGCCCGCGCCGGGCGGCGGCATCATCGGCGGAGAGGACGAGGTGCGCAGCCCGCTGCCGGTCCCCTCGGTGACCCTGACGCCGGGCTCGGCCGATGCGGTCCTGACCCGGCCGGCCGGTGGTTCGACGCCGACGGGGCCCTTGCCGTTCTTGCCGAACGCGTACTCGGAGTGCGTCCCGTCGGGGTTGCGGACCTTGAACACGCCCTTGTTCTGCTGCGTTCCGCCCTCGCCGTTGCCACGGGTGCCGGGGAGCTCGCCGGACAGCCGGGAGGTCTCACGGAGACGTGCCAGTGTCTTCTCGTTGTCGCGCCGCTGCTGCTCGGCGCGCCGCTGTGCCTCTTCCTGCTGCTTGAGCCGTTCCTGGTACGCCTTCTGCTGGGCCTCGGCCTCGCGGCGCAGCGCCTCCTGCTGCTTCTGTTGTTGCTGCTGTTGTTGCTGCTGTTGCTGGAAGGCGCCGGGCGGGGCCTTGTAGACCGAGCCGTCGGGGTTCTTGAGCGTCTTGCCGTCCGGCCCGGTGACGGTGCCGTTCTTGTTGACCGTGGAGCCGGGCGGGACGTGCGACAGGCCGCCGCCGGGACCGAACACCCCCGGACCGGTGGCGTCCTCGTCGGTGCCGGTGCCGGTGCTGATGTTCCCGAGGCCGGTGTTTGCGGTGTTCGTGCTCCCGCCGCCGGTGATGCCCTTGTTGTCGAAGACTCCCGGGCCTTCGGTGTTCAGGTTCTTCAGCTGGTTCTCCAGCGCCGTGCCGGTGCCCTCGCCTCCGGAGCCGTTCTGCTCGAAGGTCCCGCCACCACCGCTGAACTTCCCCTCGCTGTCGCCACCCGGGAGCTGGATCCCGTCGCCGATCCCGTCGGTGCCGAGGGCCTTGTTCGTCGGGTCGCCCGGGCCGCCCTGGGGGTTCTTCAGCCCGTTGAGCAGTGTGGCGATGGCGTCGGCCGTCGGGTTCTTGCCGTCGGCCAGGTCCGGGCCGCCCTGGCCCGTGCCGACGGGGGCGTCCCAGGCCGGCTTGTAGATGGGGCGGATGGCCGTGGTGGCCTTGGAGTAGGCCGCGTTGATCCGGTCGGCGGCGGTGGCGGCGGGCCCGTCGAGGCTGGCGCCGACCTGGTCGAGCCAACGCAGCTTGGCCTTCGCCTCGAAAGCCTCCCAGAACCCCGGCTTGTTCGGGTCGCCGAGCGTCTTCGTCGTCAGCCAGCCGTCGTTGAACGTGTAGGCGCCCTCGGCGAACTCCTCGTGGAACAGGTCGCTCAGGATCTGGGCGGGCCAGGCGTTGCCTTCCGTGCCGTACGCGAAGAACACGTGGTACAGGTGCTGCAACTGCGCGGTCACCGCGGTCCGGGCGTCGTCGATCTCCTTGGAGAAGTCACTCGGGTTGATCATCTGCGTGTGCAGACCGGCGAACTGGTTCGCGACGCCGATGAGCATGCTGCGGAACTGTCCTGCCGCGGTGCCCTGCATCTCGGACTCGGGAACGTCGATCCCCTCGGCCCAGCCCTTGAGGGTCTGGTAGCAGCTGTCCAGGAACTGCTGCACCCCTTTGACCGTGTTGCTGGCGTCGTCGAAGCTGTGCAGGGCGAAGACGGTGTTGCCGGACTCGGACAGCGCCTGGGCCAGGAGGTTCCTGGCCCCGAAGTGCCATTGGTGGAGCGGCTTGTCCTGGGGCAGTGGGTCCTTCAGGTCGGGACTGATGTTGAACCCGACCTGGTAGTTGTAGATGATCTGCCCGGGTTCGTACCACTTCTTGTACCAGCCGAACTCGAATCCACCCGGCGCACCGGCGCCCACGATGTCCCTCTCGACCTTGTGAGGGTTCACATGGGAGTCGGCCACCCACTTCTGCTCGACGACCTTCATCCGGCTGACCGGAATGCCCTCCTGGTCGGAGAAGAGGCTGAGGGCCGCCTCCCAGTCCGCGCTCGCCATCCTGTCCTTCCCTCTCCTGGCCCTGCCCAGCCGCCGTGTCGCCGTATCGCCCAGTGATCAGTTGCCGAGGGTCGGCGATTGCCCGGTGGTCGGCTGCGTGTTGCCGCCGCCGAACATGGCCAGCGGGCCCATGAGATCGTCCATCATCGACTGCAGGGCGATCTCGTTGGCGTCCTGCTCGCCCTGCTGGGTGATGTGATCGACGCTGATCAGGTTGTCGGAGAGCCTCAGCATCCCGCCCTTCAGCTCCTCCAGGAGCTTCACCATGTCCGTGGCGAAGTTCCTGAAGTCTTCCTGCAGGGCCTTCGCCGAGGTGATCGACGAGGACGTGTTGCCCGCGAGCAGATTGTCGTACTCACCGGCGCCGCTCTGACCGCCGTAGCCGCGCAGCTTGTTGACGTTCGGGTTGCTGTCGAGCTTCCCGAGGAACTGGGTGTTGATCTCGTCCCGTGCGAAGCCCTGCAGGTACTCCGACGAGATCTTGTAGGTGGCGGTGCCGCCGTCCTCAGCCACGACTCACCCCCGTTCAGCTCGCCATGACCTTGGCACCCTGACCATCGTGCTCGTGATGGGTGCTGCCCATGTTGTTCAAGGTCTGGTGGCCCTGGTTGAACGCCTCGTCCATCCTGCTGATCGCGGCGTTGAGCTGCGTCTGGACCTCGACCCAGGTGTTGGCGCTCTCACCCTTGGCGTTCGCGGCGAGGTCCTGCACGCCCACGATCAGCTCCTCCAGCGCGTTGCGCATGTTCGCCGTGAGCTGCTGCATGTCGTTGGTGGCATCGGCGAGGCCATTCCAGTTGATCTTGATGTTGCCGGACACTGCGTGCCCCTCTCCCGTACGACGGATGTGGCCGGATCAGCTGCGGTCCAGGGACCTGGTCAGTTTCGGTTGAGGACGTCGAGGATGCCGTCCGAGACCGCGGTGTCGTCGAACCCGCTCTTGGCGTGCTGGAGAGCGGCTTCCTCACCGGCGTCGAGCACCTGCTGCTGCTGGTTCAGCTTGTTCCAGACGTCGTCGACGGAGTGCATCGCCTCGGTGTAACCCTGCTGCCATGCCACGAACTTCTGCCGGAAGATCTCCGCGGAGCCGGAGTCCGTGTAGTAGTTCGCCTCGACGTTGGACCTGATGCCCTCGGCCACCCCGCCGGCCTGCTTCATGAACCCGTAGTGCGTGTCCAGCGCGGTGACTGCCTTCCGCGCCGCTTCCGCGTCCTTGACGAGCTCGGACACCACTGCCTCCCTCTGAGTCGGAACCCGGTGTGTACGGGGGGAGGCATGACTCAACCGTCACAGAGCTCACCCCAACACCACATGTACCAGTGAGATTAACTGTTTGATGATCGCATGTCGGTAGTCGGGCAGGGGAGTTCTCCGCCCTCTGCCTCTTCTTTACTTTCCGGCGCCGCACTGTTCACCGATTCGTGTTCCTTTCGGAGGAACCCCCTCCCCGCTTCTGGCATCCGCGTCCCCTTTCGGTGTCCGCGTCCGTCTCTCCGCCCTTCGACACCGCGGACGGGTCCAGTACGGGACCGCTCGGAAGAAGGTTCAGCAGTCGGTCCGGAACGTCGACGGCCGCGCCCGCCGGATATCCGAGTTGCTTCAGCCCCGCGGTGGTGACCGGGTAGGAGACGCCCGACTCCGTGACCAGGTACAGGGAGTCGCCCGTACCGGCCGACGAACGGGCCCGGACCAGTGTGCCGGTTCCCGGGCGCACCCACGTCCGGTCCACCGGGACGCACGGTGCCGTCACCCCCGACTGGGCGGTGGGCACCGAGCCGGGCACCTCGGCGGCCGGGACCAGGGCCACCGTCGTCGTGTGCCCCTCGGCGGACGGCGTCACCCGGGCGCAGACCTGCTCCTGCGCCGGGTCCACCGTCGCCACCTCCGGCACCGAGTCGGGCAGCCCGGCCGCCAGCTGCTGCGACGCCGACGCGGGGGCCTGATGGGCCGCCAGGTCGGCGGGGCCGATGGGCCGTTCCACCACGGAACGACCGTCGTACGCCTGGTCCTGGGTGCGCGGATCGCCGTGCAGCAGGCGCCTGGCCAGCCCGGTCAGCGGGGCCAGCCCGTCCGTGCGCAGCACGTAGTGCTGGCCCCCGGCCGAGAACAGCTGCCCGACGCGTGTGGCACCGCCCGCGAGCTCCGGGCCGGGGCGGCCCCGCCCCGCGATCACCGGCGGGGCCAGCCCCGGTCCGGCGTCCAGCGCCGTCAGGAACGAGGCACTCACCGGTACGGGCGTCACGCCCGCCCAGCCCAGCGCCGCCACCGTCCCGTGCCGGGTGTCGACCCGGAACCGGCGCCCGTTCCACACCAGTTGCTGCCCCTCCCCCGGCGCCGTCACCAGCACGCCGCGGTCGGAGCCGAGCCCGTCCCCGGCTTCCGCCGGCCCCGCCACGACCACGCTGGTGAGCGGCCTCGTGCCACCCGCCGCGGCGGCCGGCCGCACTCCGGCGCACACCGCCCACGTCGCGGGGCCGGGCGCGGTCGGCAAGCCGTCCGGGGCGCCGACGATCCCGATGGGGGCACCGCGCGGCGCGTCCTCGATCGACTGCGAGACGGCCTGTTCCACCGTCATCCGGTTCCCGGCCACCAGCCGTGCGGAAGCCTCGTTGAGTACCGGGTGGAGCGTCCCGCCGACGTTCAGGTAGCGGGCGCCGGTGTCCTTGACCACGACCAGTGCGCCCGGTGTCCGCCAGGACGTCCCGCCGCCCGGTCTGATCAGCCCGTACAGCACCGTCACCACGCAGCCCAGCACCACCAGGAGCGCGCCCCACCGCAGGCCGCGCCAGGTTCGCGCGGTCGGTGTGTCCGGCGAGTCGGGGTCGTCCCTCAACAGGCCGCTGGCCAGCCTGCCCATCACGTAGAGATGCGCCTGTACCTGGTCCTTGCGCGACTGCACCACCATCAGCGCGTCACCCCCGGATTCCGCGGAGCGCGCCGAACACCCCGGCGAGCAGCACCGCGAGCGGCAGCAGCACCAGTGCGCAGAGGGTGTGCAGGATGTCGGCGAACCGGCCCCAGTAGGGAACGAGGCGCCGGCCCGGCACCGTCCACGCGGCGATCGCGGTGACCGCGGCGAGGGCTGCGACGGCGGCGGCGACCTCCAGCCGCTCCGGCAGCCCCAGGTCCGTCGCGCGCACCACGGCCGCCAGGGCGATGCCGTACGCCCCGGGGACCGCCATCGCGAGCCGGTGCCACACCGCGCCGACCACCCTGACGTGCAGCAACAACAGCGTGCTCAGCACCACGGCGAGCAGCGGGGGCGTCCAGCCGTCCCCGGCCGTGAGCAGCACCGTCTCGCAGGCGGCGGCCACCAGCCCGAGGGCGGTGTACATCCCGGTCAGGTACCGGTCGGCCAGTTCGGCGCGCTCGCGCACCTGCTGGGCGGGGAACGGCTCGATGCCCTCCTGGAGTTCACCCGCGTTGGACGGCAGCGGCGGCATCCGCATCCCGGCGAGCCGGAAGCACAGGCTGGGCACGAACCCGCCCGCGAGCACGGTCGTGACCGCCAGCCACCCCGCGACCTGCGCGATCGACATCCCGGCCAGGGCGACCGCGCCGGCCGCCACGGTGAACACCGCCACCGTGAACGCCCCCAGGAACAGCGGTGCGAAGGCGCCGACCGCGGCCAGGGCGACGATCGCCGCGCCCGCGCCCGCGGCGCCCCCGGCCAGCAGCCGCGGGCCGAGCATGTCCTCGCCGTACCCGGCGACCGGGACGAGTGCGCCCGCGACGGCCAGATAGGGCACGGCCAGCACGCCGAGCACGGCACCGGCGCCCGCGTCGCCGACCGCCCGGGAGGCGGCCAGACCGCCCGCCACCAGCAGCGACGCGAAGACGGCGGCGGCTGCGGCGCGCCAGACGGCCTCGCCCGGCAGCAGGACGGTGATCAGCCCGACGGCCAGTGCCACCACGGTGAACCCGAGGAGCAGGCGGCGGGTCAGCTCGGGCCGCCAGGTGTCGGAACGCGCGCGCAGCGACTCGCCGATGCCGTCGACGAGGTCGTCGTAGACGACCTCGGGCAGGGACTCGTGGCGGGCCCGCAGGTAGAGCGTCTCGCCGTCGCGCAGTTCCAGGGCGGCCGGTGTGCGCTCCTCGTCGAGCGGGGCCGCGCCGAGCCGCTGCAGGCTCCAGCCGCCGTGTTCCAGACCCTGTTCGTCGAGGTCGCCGCCCGCGTACTCGACGAGTACCGGCAACAGATCCGCGAGAGGGACATCGACGGGTATGCCCAGTTCGAAGGTTTTTTCCGGACTCCTGATGGTTATTCGGCAGAGCCCGGCGGTCTTGTCGCTCACGGTGCGCGATTCACTCCCGCCATTTTTTTCCGATCGGGATTCGACCCGGGATCGGCTGCACATTATCGTGAAGATCGTTGTGACTGTACGGTCGTCCGACCGCACGGCAATCGGCGCCCTGAACGCCGATATCGAATCGCCGACACATCGATCCGGGGAGCCGGTTTGAGCACCGTCACCTTTCGGCGGCCTCCGCGCCGGGTGGGCCCCGCCATGCCCGACGGCGAACTGACGCTGCAGGAGCCACCCTCCCTGCCGGAGCCCCAGGGCGCCATGGGCGGCATCGTCACCTACCTGCCGATGGCGTTGAGCTCGCTCGGCATGGTGCTCGTCTTCATCCGCCCGGGGCAGGGCAACGGCGTGTTGATGTGGGTGGCGATCGGCATGATGGGGGCCTCGGCCGTCGGCATGCTGGTCGCCCAGTTCCTTCGGGCCGCCGGGGACCGCAAGCGCGCGTTGCGCGCCGAGCGCCGGGACTACCTGAGGTACCTGACGACCAGTCGGCGCCGTGTCCGCAAGGTCGTCGAGCAGCAGCGGCGCGCCCAGGAATGGCGCCACCCGCTCCCCCAGGCCTTGTGGTCGGTCGCCCGCACCGGGCGGTTGTGGGAACGGCGCGCCACCCACGACGACTTCGGGGAGGCGCGGATCGGCACTGGTGAGCAGCAGCTCGCGCTGACCCTCTCGCCGCTTGCCACCAAGCCGGTCGAGGACCTGGAGCCGCTCTCCGCGCATGCGCTGCGCCGCTTCATCCACACCTACGCGACGGTCGGCGACCAGCCGGTCGCCATCCGGCTGCGGTCGTTCGCGCGGGTGCTCCTCACCGCGAAGGAGGAGCACCGCGAGGTCTCCCGGGCCGCGGCCCGGGCGCTGGTCGGCCAACTCGCGGTGGCGCACGCCCCGGAGGACCTGGTGATCGCCGTGGTGGCGGACGGCGAGGCGCTGCCGTCCTGGTCGTGGGTCAAGTGGCTGCCGCACGTGCAGCACCAGTCCGATGTCGACGGGGTGGGCCCGGCCCGGCTGGTGGCCGAGACGGTCTCCGAACTGGAGCCGCTGCTCGGCGGGGAGTTCGCCGGCCGGCCGCCGTTCGAACCCGGAGCGGAGCCGAGCCGTGACGAACCGTTCACCGTCGTCGTCCTGGACACCACGTCCGTACCGCCCGGAGCCCGGCTCGCCGAGTCCGGCTACCGCAACACCGTCGTCGTCGACGTCCGCGGCACCATGGACGGTGCCTGCCCCGCCCGCGGCACGCTGCGTCTGCGGGTGGGACCGGACGCGCTGGCACTGCTGTCCACCGCCCCGGACGGCAAGCCCACCGAGACGGACCTGGGCCGGCCCGACGCCCTCGGACCGCACGCGTCCCGCGCCCTCGCCACCGTCCTCGCCCCCTACCGGCTGGGCGCCGCGGCGCGGGCCGAGCGCCCGCTCCAGGAGAACATGGAGCTGACGGATCTGCTCGGCATCCGCGATCTGCACGCCGCCGATCCGGCCGGTCTGCACCGTCCGTGCAGTGCCGCTGAGCGGCTGCGGGTCCCGATCGGCATCGGTGCGGACGGCTCGCACATCGATCTCGACCTCAAGGAATCGGCACAGGGCGGCATGGGCCCGCACGGCATGCTGATCGGCGCCACCGGTTCCGGCAAGTCGGAGCTGCTGCGCACCCTGGTGCTCGCGCTGGCGCTCACCCACTCCTCCGAGACGCTGAACTTCGTCCTCACCGACTTCAAGGGCGGTGCCACCTTCCTCGGTCTGGACCGGCTTCCGCACACCTCGGCCGTCATCACCAACCTGGCCGACGAGGCCGCGCTGGTCGAGCGGATGAAGGGCGCCCTGCACGGCGAGCTGGTCCGCCGCCAGGAGGTGCTGCGCAAGGCCGGGAACTACACCTCCGTCCGCGAGTACGAGGAGGCGCGGGCGAACGGCGCCGCCCTCGACCCGCTGCCCACCCTGTTCGTCGTCGTCGACGAGTTCAGCGAACTGCTCGCCGCGCACCGCGACTTCCTCGACCTCTTCGTGATGATCGGACGGCTCGGCCGCTCGCTCTCCGTGCATTTGCTGCTGGCCTCGCAGCGCCTGGACGAGGGCCGCATCAGCCAGTTGGAGAGCCACCTGTCCTACCGGATCGCGCTGCGCACCTTCTCGGCGATGGAGAGCCGGGGCGTGCTCGGTGTCCCGGATGCCTACGAGCTGCCCCCGCAGCCGGGCAGCGGACTGCTGAAGAACGATGTCGGCACCCTCACCCGGTTCAAGGCCGCCTACGTCTCCGGCCGGTACCGGGTGGTCCGTCCCGCGATCCGGCAGGCGGTGGTCGCCGGCCAGGTGGTGCCGTTCGAGGCGGGCTGGGTGGCGCCCCGGGCGCTGCCCGACGTCACCCCGGAGACCGAACCGGACACGACGGAGGAAGAGGAGGGGAACACCTCCGGCCCCAGCCTGCTCGCCGTCGCCGTCGACAAGCTGGAGCGCTCCGGTCCGCCCGCCCACCAGGTGTGGCTGGCACCGCTGGACGAGTCCCCGACGCTCGATCTCCTGCTGCCCCTGCCCGGCATGCCCGGCGGGAAGTTCCTCACCGTCCCCGTCGGTGTGATCGACCGCCCCTTCGACCAGCGCCGTGACGAACTGGTCGCCGATCTCTCCGGCGCGGGCGGCCACGTCGGCATCGCGGGCGGCCCCCAGTCCGGCAAGTCGACCCTGGTGCGCACCCTGATCACCGCGCTCGCCCTCACTCACACCCCGCGCGACGTCCAGTTCTACTGCCTGGACTTCGGCGGTGGGACGCTCACCTCGCTCGCCGGGCTGCCGCACGTCGGCGGCGTCACCGGGCGCCTCGACCCGGAACGGATGGCCCGTACCATCGCCGAGGTCGGCCATGTCATCACGCACCGCGAACTGCTCTTCGCCGAGCGGGGCGTGGAGTCCATGGCCGACTTCCGGCGCCGTCGCGCCGAGGGCGAGTTCCCGGACGAGGCGCACGGCGACGTCTTCCTCGTCGTGGACGGCTGGAACACCATCCGGCAGGACTTCATGGACCTCGCCCCGGCCTTCAACCTGATCGCCTCGCGGGGACTCAACTTCGGGGTGCACCTGATCGTCGCCTCCGGCCGTTGGATGGAGATCTCCGCGGCCCTCCGCGACCAACTCGGCACCCGCTTCGAGCTGCGCCTGGGCGACCCCGTCGACTCGATGGTCAACATGCGGGTGGCGGCGACCGTCCCGACCGTCCCGGGCCGCGGTCTCACCGCCGACCGCATGCACTACCTCACCGCGCTGCCCCGTACGGACGGCGACCCACGCGCGGAGACCGTCGCCGACGGCGTCGCCGCGCTCGTCCGGCAGGTCGCCGCCGAGTGGGACGGCCCTCCGGCGCCTCCCGTGCGGATGCTCCCGATGAACCTCCCCGCGGACGGACTGCCCGCCGCCGACGGCGACCTGCGGGTCCCGCTCGGTCTGGAGGACCAGCGGCTCGACGTCTTCCACCACGACTTCGAGGAGCACCCGCACCTGGTGGTCGTGGGTGACGTCGAGACCGGCAAGTCCAACCTGCTCGCCCACGTCGCCGACGGCATCCGCGCCCGGTACACCCCCGACGAGGCGCGGATCGTCCTCGTCGACTACCGGCGTGGTCTCGCCGAGGCCGTCCCCGACTCCCACCTCCTGGGCTACGCCACCGGCGCCGGTCTGCTGGGGCAGATGGTCGACGGGGTGGCGCGGGCGATGAGGGAGCGGGTCCCGGGGCCCGACATCGCCCCCGCCCGGCTCAGACTGCGCGACTGGTGGAGCGGGCCCCGGCTGTTCCTCCTCGTCGACGACCACGAACTGGTCTCCACGGGGGGCCTGTCGGGCGGCGATCCGTTCGCCCCGCTCCACGAGTTCCTGGCCCAGGCCGACGAGGTCGGACTGCACATCGTCGTCGCCCGCAGCGCGAACGGCTCCGGCCGGGCGATGATGTCCGACCCGTTGCTGCGCCGCCTGGTCGAGGCCAACACGCCTGTGTTGTTGATGAGTTGCCCGCCGACGGAAGGGCAGGTGGTGGCGGGGACGAAGCCGCGTATCCTGCCTGCGGGACGGGGCCTCTACATCACCCGCCGCCGCACGGTGCAGATCCAGACGGCGCACCGGTCCTGACCACCCGGCCCCTCCCCAGCCGCACCTTCGTCCCCGGTGCTCCCCCGTCCCGTGCGACGAGTCGGCGACCACGACCGGCGGGGCCGTGCCCGGCCCGGTTCCCGCGCCACCGGGTGGGCCGGGGCCGGGCGCCCGGGTGCCAGGGGCCGGCGCGGACTCCGGCCATGACGCAGAGACGACGCAGAGACGACGCAGAAAGGAACGCCATGGCCCGCCAGACCATCGTCGCGGACCCGTACCAGGGCATCACGTCGGCCCTCGTCGCCACGCGTCCAGGAGGGGTGATCCGCCTCCGCCCCGGCCGCTACGACGAGTCCCTCGTCATCACCAAGATGGTCACGATCATCGCCGACGACCCCGACGACCCGCCAGAGATAGCCCCCCGCTCGGGCACCGCCGTCCAGGTCGTCGCCGAGGCGGTCAAGCTCTCCGGGCTGGTCCTGCGCGGCGGTGACGAGGACGCCCCCGTCGTCGACGTCCCCCGCGGCCAGGCCGCACTGGAGAACTGCCGGGTGCACGCCGGCTCCTGGACGGCGCTGCTCTCCCGCGAGCGCGGATCCCTCGCCATGCGCGACTGTGTCATCACCAACCCTGCGGGGGCCGGGTTCGTCGACCTGTCGCCCGAGTCGAGTGTCGTGGAGCACTGCGTCTTCGAGGATCTCGGCAGCTCCGGTCTGGTGCTCGGCGAGGAGTCCGCACCGGCCATCCGCGACTGCACCGTCCGCGACACCCGCGGCAACGGCCTGCTCGCCAACGGCCGTGCGGGTGGCACCGTCCAACGCCTCACGGTCGAGGGCACCCCCCAACCCGGGGTGGCCCTGGAGGAGCAGGCCGGGACCCGCCTCACCGACGTCCGAGCGGTGGGCTGCACCATCGGCTTCCACGTCTCCTCCACCGCCCGCCCCGTCCTCACCGGCTGCTGCGCCGTCGACAGCACCACCCACGGCGTGCTGCTCTCCGCCTCCACCGCGCCCGCCCTCGACAACGTGGAGGTCCGAGGTTCGGGCGGCAACGGCATCGTCGCGATCGACCGCGCCCGCGGAGTCCTCTCCGACTGCCTGGTCGAGGGCTCCGTCGCCGCCGGCATCCTGGTCCGCGGCGGCGCCGAGCCCACCGTGCAGCGCACCCTCGTCACCGGCGGCAACGCCGAGGGCGTCCTCCTCGACGCCGACAGCGCACCCCGCGTCGACCGGGTGACGGTGCACCGGACGGGGGGCCACGGCATCGTCCTCACCGGCGGGAACCGGGCCAGGCTCCGCGACGTGGAGATCGTCGAGGCCGGCGGGCACGGCCTGTACGCCCGCGACGACGCCCGCGGACGCGTCGAACGGACCACCGTCGCCGATGCCGCCGGGTGCGGGGTCCGCGTCGAGGGCGCGAGCCCCGCGTTCCAGGACGTCGCCGTCCGCGGCAGCGGCACCACCGGGTTCGCCGCCGCCGGAAGGTGCGCCCCCGAACTCGTCGACGTCCTCGTCGAGGACTCCGGCGCCGACGGCATCACGGTCACCGACGACGGCGCCGCGCTGACCGCCGTCCGGGCCCGGGTGCTGCGCAGCCGCGGCCACGGCGTGCTCGTCGGCACGGACGCCTCCGCCGAGCTGACGGAGTGCGAGTTCACCGACGGCCGGGCCGACGGCATCCGGGTCGCCACCGAGCGCCCCGTCCGGGCCGCGAGATGCACCGTCACGGGCAACGCCGGCGCCGGGGTCCGTCACACCGTCCCCGACGGCAGCCTCGCCGCCGACGACCTGACCAGCAACGACAACGGCGACCCGGATGTCCTGGGCGGGCGCGACGACGGCGCCGCCGCGCCGGAGGCCGGAACCGCGGGCGACGGACCGCTCACCGGCCCGCTCGCGCAGCTCGACGGACTCGTCGGGCTGCGCGCCGTCAAGGAGCAGGTCGCCACCCTCGTCAACCTCAACAAGCTGGCCCGGCGCCGCCGCGAGATGGGCCTGCCCGTCCCGGCCACCGCCCGGCACCTGGTCTTCGCCGGGCCGCCCGGCACCGGCAAGACCACCGTCGCCCGCCTCTACGGCTCGATCCTCGCCGCACTCGGCGTGCTGCGCTCCGGACACCTGGTGGAGGTGTCGCGCGCCGACCTCGTCGCGAAGATCGTCGGCGGCACCGCCATCAAGACCACGGAAGTCTTCGAACGGGCCCTCGGCGGTGTGCTGTTCATCGACGAGGCGTACACCCTCACCGCGGACGGCGGCAGCGGCCCCGACTTCGGCCGAGAGGCCGTCGACACCCTGCTCAAGCTGATGGAGGACCACCGCGAGGACGTCGTCGTCATCGCCGCCGGGTACTCGCGGCAGATGGGGGCATTCCTGGAGTCCAACCCCGGACTCGGGTCCCGGTTCAGCCGCACCCTGGAGTTCGAGAACTACGCGGTGGACGAGCTCGTCACCATCGTGCGGCGCCAGGGCGAGCAGAACCGGTTCACGCTCGGCGAGGACACCGAGAAGGCGCTGGCCCATCACTTCGGGCGGATGCACCGGGACGAGTCGTTCGGCAACGCGCGCACGGCCCGCAAGGTGTTCGAGGAGATGGTGGACCGCCAGGCGCTGCGCCTCGCGCAGTCTCCCGACATCACGGAGGAGGACCTGACCGTCTTCGTCCCGTCGGACGTCGGCGAGGAGGCCGCCCGCGCCGTCGCGGGCGAGCGCGGCGCGGACGGCGGACAGTCCGAACGCCTCACCCGTGTGCTCGCGGAACTGGACGGTCTGATCGGCCTGGACGGTGCCAAGGCGCAGGTCCGCGACCTCGTCAACCTGCTGTCGGCGGCCCGCCGCCGCAAGGCCGCCGGGCTGCCCGCCCCGAGCGTCGCCCACCACCTGGTCTTCACCGGGCCGCCCGGCACCGGCAAGACGTCGGTGGCCCGGCTCTACGGCGAACTCCTCGGCTCCATGGGCGTGTTGCCGCGCGGCCAGCTGGTGGAGGTGTCCCGGGCCGATCTCGTCGGCCGTTATGTCGGCCACACCGCCCAGCTCACCAAGGAGGCGTTCGCCCGTGCCCGGGGCGGCGTGCTGTTCATCGACGAGGCGTACACGCTCACGCCCGAGGGCGGTTCGGGTTCCGACTTCGGCCGGGAGGCCGTCGACACCCTGCTCAAGCTGATGGAGGACCACCGCGACGACACGGTCGTGGTGGCGGCGGGCTACGAGGGCGACATGGAGCGCTTCCTGGGTTCCAACCCGGGTCTGGCCTCCCGCTTCGGCCGTACCGTCACCTTCGTCTCCTACGACGCCGACGAACTGGTCGAGATCGTCCGCCGCCAGAGCACTCGCGACGGTTACGAGTGCCCGCCCGCCACGCTGGAGGCGCTGCGCCGGCACTTCGCCGGGGTCGACCGCGGTCCGGGTTTCGGCAACGGGCGCTACGCACGCACCGTGCTCGAACGGATGATGACCCGCCAGGCCGGGCGGCTCGCGTCCGTCCCGGACGCCGACACGGACCAGTTGCGGCTGCTGCTTCCCGAGGATGTGACGGAATGACGGACGAAGGCAGGACGACGCGGAGGCTTCGGGGCGCCGGACGGTGCGCCACCTGCTTCGAGGCCTTCAACCCGGCCTGTCCGCGGGCGAGGCTGGACGAGGAGACGCGGGAGGTCCCCCGGATCGTGAGCGCACCGGCGAAGCCCCTGCCGCCCGCGTCCCGCCCCCGGACCACGACCGGCACCGTCGGCGCCGTCGGCTCCGCTGAACGGGCTCACAGGGCTGACGGGGCCCACGGGGCTGACGGGGCTGACGGGGCTGACGGGGCTGACGGGGCTGACGGGGCTGACGGGGCTGACGGCCATGGAGCCACCACCCGCCCCCGGGTCCTCGTGCAGCCGCCCGCCGGCCCCCGCCCCGAAACCAGCGACCGACCGGCCTCCCCCTCCCGGCCCGGAACCGCTCCCCGGGCAACCGACTCGGCTCCGTCCGGGACCGCCGACCGGCCCGGGAGCGCCGCACGGCCACTCGCCGCGCCCCGGCCCGGAGCCGCCGATCCTGCCGACCGGCCGGCCGCCGCCACCCGCCCCGGGGCCTCCACCGTGGGCGCGGACCGACCCGCGCCGCTCCCCGGCGTGCGCGGGGCCGGGCGCCCCTCCGCTCCCGTCCGCGACCCGCGCCGCCCGCGCACCGACACGGCGGGCGGTGCGTCCCCGTGGCAGGAGCTCACCGCGCCTCGTGGGACTCCCGGGGCGGTGTCCCCGGCGCCGGGGCCCGGCGCGTCGGGCCGTCCGCGCACCGCCACGTCCGGCGCCGCCCCCGCCCGCACGTCGGGCTCCGGCACCGCTGCGCCCGGCAGAGCCGAGGCCCCGGCCACGGAGAAGGGAACCTCCCGATGACGTGCGCTCCCCGCCGCCCGCATCTGCCGCCCCGGACCGACGCTGACCGGCATGGTCCGCGACCCCCGCTGGGCCGGCTCCCCCGCGGTACCGCCCGTACCCTCGCCGTCCTCGCCGTCCTCACCGTGGCCGCCCCGCTCGCGGCGGCGTCCCCCGTCGCGGCCGACACCGGCCTGCCCCGGATCAACGCCGTCCCGCCCCGTAGCGGCGGATGCGTCAAGCCGTCCAAGCAGCATCCCGTCGATGTCCCGTGGCCGCAGCAGTACATCGCCCCGTCCCGCGCCTGGGACACCACCCGTGGCGCGGGCGCCGTCGTCGCCGTCGTCGACACCGGGGTGGACGCCACGCGCAGCCCCGCCCTCGCGGGCCGTGTCACCCCCGCCTCCCCCGCCTCCGGCACCGACTGCATCGGCCACGGCACGTTCGTCGCGGGCCTGATCGCCGCCGCGCCGCGCCCCGGCACGGGGTTCGCGGGTGTCGCCCCCGAGGCCAGGATCGTTGCCGTCCGTGCCACCGCGTCGGACGGCAGCGCCACCGCGAACAGCGTCGCCGCCGGGATCGAGGCGGCCGTCGCCCGCCGCGCGCGTGTCATCGCCGTACCGATCGCCCTGCCTGAGGGCAGCCCGGCGCTCACCGCGGCCGTTCGCGACGCGGGCCGCCGCGGCGCGCTGGTGATCGCCCCGGCGTACGCGGCGGGCGGCACCCTGACGGGTTCCGGGGACGCCCCCGCCCCGGCCGCCTACCCGGCCGCGCTGCCGGACGTCCTGGCCGTCGCGGCGCTCGGGCCGGGCGGCGTCCCCGACCAGAGGCTCGCCCCCCGCACCGCACCCGACCTGGCCGCGCCCGGCAATGCCGTGATGAGCATCGGGCCGGGCGGCACGGGCAGCTTCACGGGCGACGGAGCCGAGATGGCCACGGCGTTCGTCGCGGGCACCGCCGCGCTGGCCGTCGCCGCGCACCCCGACCTGACGCCTGCCCGGCTGGCCGATCGCCTCACCTCCACGGCGTATCGCATCCCGGCCGACGAGGCGCTGGTCGGCGCGGGCACCGTGGACCCCGCGGCGGCCGACACCGCCCCGGCCCCCGCCCCCGCCCCCCCGGCCCCCCCCGCC